>UQWA01000001.1 GCA_900544685.1 uncultured Lachnospiraceae bacterium
GGCAAAGATCCTGGAAAAACGAGGTTGGAACACAGCCAGATTTTTGTTGATTTTGAAAAAAATAAAAAGAAAAGAAGTTTTAAAAGAAAAATGGTGCTGGGCATAATACCCAACACCAAGTTGTCTACAATCTGAGGGCTGTCATTGACAGCCCCATCATTTTGAATTGATTGCTCGGCTTGTAGCTTAGCCAAAGTATCTTTCTAACAGGCCTTTCAGAGCGCGTCCGTGACGAGCTTCGTCTTTAGCCATTTCGTGTACGGTATCATGGATTGCATCCAGGTTGTTTTTCTTTGCACATTTTGCAAGATCAAATTTACCCTGAGTAGCACCGAACTCGCAGTCAACTCTCCATTTCAGGTTATCTTTTGTAGTAGCTTTCATGTTTGGCTCAAGGTCTTCACCCAGCATCTCAGCAAATTTTGCTGCATGTTCAGCCTCTTCGTAAGCTGCTTTTTCCCAGTAGAGACCGATTTCCGGATATCCTTCGCGATGAGCGATACGAGCCATGCACAGGTACATACCTACTTCTGAGCATTCACCGTTGAAGTTAGCTTTTAACTGTTCGAAGATAAATTTCTTGTCTTCTTCGCTGATGTCTTTATTGTCTTTTACAGTTTTAGCGTAGATGCCATATTCATGTTCAGCAGCCAGAACCAGTTCGCCCTGAACTTCCTGGAACATGTCAGACTTTGCATGACAGACTGGACATTCAGCCGGTGCTGCTTCTCCTTCATAGATATAACCACATACTTTACATACAAATTTTGCCATTGTGTTGATCTCCTTTTCTTTAAGTTTTATATTTAGTTTTATTTATAAATCAGTAATTATTACTGATTTAAGATTAGCATGTTTATTTACATTTGTCAAGAAAAATAATAATTATTCTTATTTTCAACTTGCCTCTTCTGATTCTTCCATGCAGTTTGCACAGATACCGTAAAAATATGTGCAGTGCCGGTCAATTCTTCCGGGAAAATTCTTCCTGGCTACATCTACAATTTCATCAATACTGTCCATTTCCAGATCGAGTACACTGTGACATCTGGTGCATACAAAGTGATTGTGCGGGGCAGTATTGAAATCGTAGTGGTCACATCCATCTCCGGTAGTTAATCTGGTGATCTCTCCGATATCAGACAGGAGATTCAGATTGCGGTAAATCGTTCCAAGACTGATGTTCGGAAATTGCTTTCGAATATTCATATAAATGGTATCAGCGGTAGGATGATCTTTACGAGTGCTTAAGAATTCTTTGATAGATTCTCTCTGACGGCTGTAATTCATCTGGATCCTCCTTTCCTGAAATATAAAAATAATAACTATTACTGTTATTGAGAAGAGTATAATACTTACAAACAGAGTTGTCAATAGAAAAAAGGATCAATCTGTATAAAATTTTCTACTTTGTCTATACTTGATACACAAAGTAGAAAAGGCAGGAAAAGAGAGTGAAAAACAGAAAAAAGATCTGGCTGGCTGTTGTACTGTTCGCATTAATAGAATCTTTTGCGTTTCCGGAGATCTTGTTCCCAGATTGTATAGAAGAATATACTGCGAATAAATACCCGATGTATAAAAGAGAACAGAAAAAGGAAGAAGTGGTAAAGTACCATTTTAGTAGTTTCTTTTTAGATTATCTGAATAAACCAGAAAAGTAAAAGGCATGGTGAAGTGACAAATATCCTGATAAATCACAGCTGAGATGGCATAGATTTTATCAGGATATTTCTGTTTTGTTTATTCCTGTGCGGTAGATTCGCGAATGATTAATTCAGTAGGAAGCTGAACTTGCTTAATTTCGGTATCCGGATTATTAATTTTTTCAATCAGAAGTTCAGAGGCCATATATCCAAGCTGATAACAAGGTTGTTTGATCGTAGTAATAGATGGCGTTGATAATTGAGAAATACTTGTATTATCAAATCCAATTACAAGAACATCCGAAGGAACCTTTAAATTGCAGTATTGTATTGCCTTTATGGCAGCTGCGGCCAGGCTGTCCGAAATAGCGAAAAAGCAGTCTGGAGGGTTCGGCGAAGACAGAACCTGCACAATGGATGTAAAAGCAAGATCATGATTCAGTTCAGGCAGCTGAATAATCCAGTTAGAAGGATAATCAATATTGGCAGAAGCCATAATGGATTTATATGCAGCGAGACGTATTCTTGCATAATTAAATTCAATGGGGCCATTTATAATACTTATTTTTTTCCGCCCAATGGAAAGAAAATAGTTTATTGCGAGTTCGGCGGATGCAAAATCATTGATACCTACATAGGAGGCATAGGGATTGTCGTAATATTCACAGCATTGCACAACCGGAACATGAGCAGTAATCAGTTTTAATGCGGGCATAGGGATATTATTTAAAGTAATCACCCCGGTTGCTTTTAAACGCTGGATCATATGAAGAAATTTGTCTGCATTATCGTGACTGAATTTGAATGATGTAAAAATAACAGATATAGAACGCATATTTGCAGATGATAGTACGCCGTCAATAATTTTAGAATAAAACGGATTAGACATATCCGGAATATTCATAATGATAAGTTCATCCGTTTGATTATCAGATTGGGCAAGAGGAAATATGTTAGCAGGATAATCAGAGAGCGTAGAATCAGATAATTTTGTTTCATCATATTGATATCCAAGTTTTTCAATTGCCTGAAAAATGGAATCCAAAGTATTTTTTTTAACATGACAGTTATTATTTAATGCGCGTGATACCGTTGCAATAGATACATTAGCTTCTTTTGCAACGTCACGAATGGTAACTTTTTTAGACTGCATACATTCCTCCATAGATGAGATGATAATTTATAATACTACTATAGCACAGAATTGTGAAAATGTAAAAGAAATAAATGAAAAAATGTAACAATGCAAAAATGTTACATGAAAACCATGATGCAACAAAGCAAAATATACAAAAAAACAATTTAAAAAAGTGTAAAACAACGAAAATGAACAAGCAACGAAGAATCTGGTTGACTTGAATGGTGAAACAATGTACAATAATGTTACAAAAAGAAACAAGAAAATGTAACAGAGGAGGAAAAAAATGAACGTGAAAATTTCTTATAACACACTGGTATACGCTGGAGAAAATATTGCAGACGGAATCAGAAGACTGGCGAAATTTGGCTATGATGGCGTTGATTTTGTCGGAGAACCAGATCAGTTTGATACAGATGAAATCTGCAGACTTTTAAAAGAAAATCATATTGAAGCCAGCTCTATCTGTGCAATTTTTACAAATGAAAGAGATTTTGTTTCAGATGATCCGGTAATCAGAAAACAGGCAGTAGAGTATATGAAGAAGTGCGTGGATTTTGCTGTTGCGATTGGAGCAAAATCAATTAGTACACAGGTGACAGCGAATATGAAAATTGATGCTGACGCACCATTTGAAACAGCCTGGAAATGGGCGGTAGAAGGATTGAAAGAAGCCGGAGAATATGCTCTGAAGAATCATATTCGTCTTACATTAGAAGCATGGAACAGATATGAAACATATCTGATAACAAAACTTGATATGGCACTCAAAATGGTTAATGAAGTGGGATTAGAGAATGTTGGTGTTATGGGTGACACATTCCATATGAACATTGAGGAAAGCAACATGGGAGATGCAATCAGAAATGTAGGAAAGAAACTGTATTATCTCCATATTGCAGACAGTAACAGAGCGGCACCTGGAAGAGGACATATTGATTTTGAAGAAATTGCACAGGCATTAAAAGATATTGATTATAATGGATGGATTTCTATGGAACTCTTACCGGCAGCAGCAAATCCATTTAGCGGAATTGTGCAGGAAGAATTTTACGACCAGTACACAGAAGAGTCCATTACATATCTGAAAAAATTATTTTCATAAAAATAAAATATTGGAGGGTTTGAAAATGAAAAGAAAAATGGTAATCGGAATGCTGACAATGGGAATGGTATTAAGTGGAGCGCTGACAGCGTCTGCAGAATCAGACGGATATGTTATTTCTGCATCCCATGGGTACGGTGCTGTAGAACACTGGGAAATTAAGACAATCGGAATGCAGGATGCAGCAAAAGATCTTGGGGTTGAATTTAATTATAAATATGCAGATGGAGATCTGCAGCAGGAAGTAGCAGATATTGAAAATTTTGTTGAGATGGGAACAAATTACATTATCGTAGGACCATGTAATTCAGAAGGAATTGTTCCGGTTATCGAAGAGGCACAGGGTAAAGGTGTTGCAATTGGAACATGTGATATTGGTATTGAAGGCGTGGATGTGGCAAGTTTTGTAAGTTCCGACAATTACGGCATTGGCGAGATCGCTGCAGATTATATTGGAACGGAAATGAATGGAGAAGGCGAGATTGCAATTCTGACATGGCCGGCAGCTTCTGCAACTGCAGACAGAGTAAAAGGATTTAAAGATAAAATGGAAGAAAAATATCCTGACATAAAAATTGTATCCGAACAGGATTGCAATGCAGACAGAAGTGCATCTCTGGCAGCAACAGAAAGTATCATTCAGGCAAATGGCGATATCAAATTTGTATGGGGCGCAAATGCTGAAATGGCACTTGGAGCATATGCAGCAACACAGTCATTAAATCGTTCAGATATTAATGTAGTTGCAGTGGATACAGATGGGGAAGTTATGGAAGCTATCCAGAATGGAACCAATCTGGTTGCTACGGTTTCTCAGGATCCATATACAATGGGATATAAAGCTCTTGAGAATGCAGTAAAATATCTTGATGGGGAAGAAGTGGAAGATATTGCAATTGAATGTGAATTAGTAACTGCAGATAATTGCGCAGACATTATTGAAAGAAATGAGGAATATCTGAACAAATAAAAGAAGGTATGCTACATTCTTCAGAATAAAAGTTTCCTTCCTTATTTAAAAATGAAATATATAACAGATGATCTGTGGACAGCAGAAATCTGACCACAGATCATCAAAATATAGCATGAGGGGACGAAAAAGTGAAAAAAACAATATTAAAAGCTACCGGAATCTTCAAATCATTTTCCCATGTACCAATTTTGAAAAATGTTGATTTTGAATTAGACAGTGCAGAAACCCATATTCTTATGGGGGAAAATGGAGCTGGAAAGTCAACTTTAATGAAGATTATAACGGGTGTCTACCAACAGGATAAAGGAAACATATACCTGGATGACGGAAAAGGAAATTTGGAAGAAATTGCTTTTTCAAATCCTAAAATGGCATTGGAAAAAGGAATCAGCATGGTATTCCAGGAATTCAACCTGATGGAAAATATGACAATAGCCGAAAATATATTTATGGGCTATGAACCGGTGAAAAGAGGATTTATCGATTGGAATAAAATGAACCAGGATGCTCTGAAATGGATGGAAATGGTGGAGATTGATGCACCACCGACAGAGCTTGTTGAAAATCTTTCTACGGCACAGAAACAATGTGTGGAAATCGCAAAATGTCTGTCACATAATGCAAAAATCATTATATTGGATGAACCTACGTCAAGTCTTTCGGAAAAAGAAGTAAGAACGCTTTTTAAGCTGATAGCAAAACTGAAAAAAGAAGGCATTAGTATTATTTATATTTCTCATAGAATGGAAGAGATCTTTGAAATCGGAGACAGAGTGACGGTATTCAGAGATGGAGAAAAAATAGATACTCTGAATATTAAAGATACTACTGAACAAAAACTGATTCAATTGATGATAGGACGAGAATTTAAAGAAAGCTATTCAGAATATAAAATAAATGAAAATCGTGAAATTGTACTTGAAGCAGAAAACGTGATCACTTCAAAGTATAAAGACCCTATAAGTTTCAAAGCATATAAAGGTGAAATTACAGGTATCTTTGGATTGGTAGGTGCCGGAAGAACAGAACTGGCAAGAGTTTTGTTTGGCATTGACAGAAGTCCATGTGGAACAATAAAAAAAGATGGCAAAGTACTGCATCTTAAATCTGCAAAAGATGCGATCGATAATAAAATCGGAATGGTACCAGAAGACCGTAAACAACTGGGACTGGTTCTGAAGCATAATGTGCAGGATAATTTGACGGTTGCAAAGTTAAAAGATTTACCATGGCTGCTGAAATCAGATCGTGAAGAAGCGCGAATTACAGATTACTATATCAATGCGCTGTCAATTGCAACACGTGGAGGACAACAGGTTGTAGGAAGATTAAGCGGTGGAAATCAGCAAAAAGTGGTGATTTCAAAATGGCTGTCATTGGATCTGGA
The DNA here is from genome assembly GCA_900544685.1 of uncultured Lachnospiraceae bacterium. GTDB lineage: Bacteria > Bacillota > Clostridia > Lachnospirales > Lachnospiraceae > Marvinbryantia. The sequence continues at coordinate 6,250 of UQWA01000001.1, forward strand.
TGTACTGATTTTGGATGAGCCAACAAGAGGTGTTGATGTAAAAGCGAAGGCAGAAATCTATGATATTATGAGACAATTGGCAGATCAGGGTGTCAGCATCATAATGATTTCATCAGATCTGCCGGAAATCTTAAGGGTAAGTCACAGAGTCCTTGTTATGCACGACGGAAAGATAACATTAGATGGTCAGACAAAGGACTATGATCAGGAAAAAATAATGCATGCTGCGATAAGTTGAGGGAAAAAAATGAATAATAAAACGAATAGAAAAACAGAAAGCGGAGTACCGATAAGAGTCGAAATGGTACGACAGCTGACACTTGTGCTGTTATTAGCGGCAGAATTGATAATTTTTGCTTTTATGACGCAAAACTTTTTTACTACTTCCAATATGATTAATGTTCTCAGACAGGTTTCCATTACAGGAATATCTTCCGTAGGTATGTTTATGATCATTCTTTTAGGGGATATTGATCTGTCAGTAGGTTCAATGTATGCGTTTATCGGCGTTATCAGTGCGATTGTATTTAAAACAACAGAAAGTACCTGTTTAACGTTAGTTGCAGCCCTGGCACTGGGAATAGCAATTGGACTGTTCAACGGAATTGTTACAGCAAAACTTCGTGTACCGGCCTTTATTACAACATTGGCTGCAATGAGTATGTGCAGGGGATTTGCATACATTATTACAGGAGGATCTCCAATAGGTGTTACAAACCCGAAATTTACATTTTTAGGAACAGGTTACGTGTTCAATCTGATTCCACTTCCAGTCATTTTTATGATCATTGTTTTAATTTTGGGAATGATTTTGGTAAAACATACCAGATTTGGAAGATATATTTATTCATGCGGAGGAAATGCGCAGGCTGCAAAATGGTCAGGAATTAATGTAGACAAAATTCGCATTACCGTGTACGTAATTGCCGGCCTTTTAAATGGATTTGCAGCAATCATTCTGGCAGGAAGACTTGGCGGTGGATTACCGGCAACAGGAGAAGGGTCAGAAATGGATGTAATTACGGCGGTTGTGCTGGGAGGAACCAGTATGTCTGGAGGAAAAGGCAAGCTTTGGGGAGTTGTCCTGGGTGTGCTGATTATCGGAGTACTGACAAATGGGCTTACCATGATAAATGTATCCAGCTATTGGCAAAAAGTAATTAAGGGAATCATTATACTTGCGGCAGTTATCATGGATAACCGCAACGCAGCTGCAAATTAATTTGCGATTATTTACAGAGAGGAGGATACAGTAGAAATTACTGTGACAAAAAAATGAAAGCAATTGTATTTAAAGATTTAGCAACCTGGACTTATGAGGAAAGACCGGTACCTGAAATTAAAAAAGTAAACGATGTATTGGTAGAGGTAGAGGCAGCGAGCATTTGTGGTACAGATGTGCATGTACTTGGAAACCCTCCTGGATTTATTGGAACAAAGGGAAGTATCCTTGGACATGAATGTGTAGGAACAGTAAGAGAAATCGGAGATGGCGTAGAAGGTCTGAAAGTAGGAGACAGAGTTGTTCTGGTACCTAATATTCCATGCGGATACTGCGAATCATGCAGACAGGGAAAAGCAAACATGTGTGAAAATGAAAAAGTAATGGGTGTAACCTGTGATGGAGTGTTTGCAAAATACTTTGTTGCCCCAGAAGTAGCATTAACAAAGATTCCGGATGATATGGATAAAGATCTGGCAATCTTTGCTGAGCCGGTAAAATGTGTAATGGGAGCTATGGATTGGGTCAGAGTACTTCCTGGAGAAACTGTATTAGTTCTTGGCGGTGGCCCAATCGGACTGTATTTCATTATGCTGCTGAAAGCAAACGGTGCAGGAAAAATCATCGTTTCAGAACCTTCAGAGTATAGAGCAAAATATGCAATGGATTGTGGAGCAGACATTATTATTGATCCGACCAAACAGAATCTTGCGGAAGAAATTGCAAAAATTACAGGTGGACGTGGCGTAGATATTTCTGTAGATGCAGTAGGTGTTTTGATTAATGATGCAATTGTAAATACATGTAAAGGTGGAAGAATTGTATTAATGGGTCAGAACGGAGCTGTAAATGAAACAATTTGCCAAAATGATATTGTATCAAAAGGATTGAGCATTTTTGGTAACTATATCGGAAATTATATTATGTCCAGAACAGTAAAGATGCTGGAAGCGGGAGTGATTCCTGTTGAAAAGATTATTACACACAAGCTTCCGATGTCTAAATTTGCAGAGGGACTGGATGCCATGAGAAAAGGTGTTGGTTTAGAGGTTATCTTATACCCGGACGAGAACTAATAGTATAAAGTCGAGGTGAAAAGGTTATGTATAAGTATAGCATGACACAGTGGATTGTAGGAAACGAAGATATAGAATACAGTTTTCAGAGACTGAAAAAAAATGGCTATGACGGAATAGAATTTGCAGCAGAGCCATATACACTTGATCAGGAAAGATTGGTTTCGTTATTAAAAAAATACGAAATGGAATGCACATCCCTGTGTGGTATCTTTCCGGAAGAAAGAGATCTGACATCCAGAGATCCAGAGTGTGCAAATACGGCGATTCAATATATTAAAGACAGCGTTGATTTTGCTGTCAAAGTGGGTGCTCCTTATATAATTGTAGTGCCTTCTCCTGTGGGAAGAGTTACGCTTCCGGCAGATTATACATATGATGAAGTATGGGAAAATGCAAAAAAGAATCTGAAAATTGCTGCAGATTATGCTGCATCTAAAAATGTAAAACTTGCAATAGAAGCCATCAATCGATATGAAACTTATTTTTTAAATACCTTAACGAAAGCATATAAGTTTGTATGTGAAATGAATCATCCGGCTGTCTGGATTATGGCAGATATGTTTCATATGAGTTTGGAAGAAAATAATATCGGAGCAAGCCTGAGAATGATTGCAGACCGGCTGATTCATGTACATATTGCAGATAATACACGTGAAGCCGCGGGACTTGGAAATACAGATTTTAAGGAAATGTTTTACGTGCTCCGCGATATCGGGTATAAAGGACCATTAACCATGGAATTTATGCCGAGATTAGCAAATCCATATGAGTCCGGGGATCTTGAAACAAAGTCTCATTTGATGGATAAATACGCAGAACAGGCAATCAACTATATGAAGACACTGGAAAAAAGTGTCTGATAAAACCGGGGGGAAATATGGTAAGAATAGGCGTAATAGGGTGCGGGAAAATTGCACAGATCAGACATCTTCCTGAATATGCAGGAAATAAAGACTGTAAGATTGTCGGAGTGTATGATCTGAATTTTGAAAGAGCAGCAGAAATTGCCAGTCAATATGATGCGACAGCATATTCTTCAGTAGAAGAATTATTAGCAGATCAACAGATTGATGCAGTCAGTATTTGTGTGGCAAACAATGCTCATGCGGAAATTTCTGTTCAGGCATTGAATTCCGGAAAGCATGTTCTTTGTGAAAAACCGATGGCAACGACACTGGAAGATTGTGAAAAAATGGTAGAAGCGGCGTCTGAAAATGGAAAGTTTCTTATGATTGGTCAGAATCAGAGGCTTGCAAAGGCACATGTGAAAGCAAAACAATTAATTACAGATGGTGCAATTGGAACAGTCAGAACATTTAAAACAACCTTTGGACATTGCGGACCTGAGACATGGAGCATCGATCCAGGAAAATCCAGCTGGTTTTTTGATAAAAAAAGAGCTGCAATGGGAGCAATGGCTGACTTGGGAATTCATAAAACAGATCTGATACAGTATCTGCTGGATGCAACAGTGGTTGAGACAAGAGCGTTCGTTGGAACATTGGATAAAAAAGATGCAGCAGGAAACTTTATCGGAGTGGATGATAATGCAATCTGTATATATACAATGAACAACGGAATTGTAGGAACGATGACAGCAAGTTGGTCTTATTATGGAGAAGAAGACAATTCTACGGTACTTTATGGAACAGAAGGAATTATGAAAATATATTCCAATCCACAATTTGCTATTGAAATCATTACGAAAAATGGCGAGAAAGTATTATATGATATTGATCAGATTCAGACCAATGATAATCAGACAAAATCTGGAATTATTGATGCATTTGTAGAATCTATTGTTAAAAATGAAGAACCTGTAATCAGTGGAAAAAGTGTATTATCTGCAATGAGAGCAGTTTTCGCAAGTATAGAAGCTTCCGAATGTGGTCATACAGTGAAAATCAGACAGTAAATGAGGGAATAAAATGAAATTAGGATTAGTAAGTGCCATATACGACGATGTGGATTATGAAAAATTAATTGATCTGGTGGCAGATGCAGGACTGGAATGTGTGGAAGTTGCATGCTGGCCTGTAGAAAAGGCAGAACGCAGATATGCTGGTGTGAGCCACATAAATGTCGAAAAAGTCTTAAAAGATGAAGCATATTGTAGTCATATTCTGGATTATGCAAAGAAGAAAAAAATTGAAATTTCCTCTTTGGCCTATTACCCGAATACTATGGATGGTGATATTGAGAAGAGAAACCGTGCAGTATCACATTTAAAAAAGGTAATATGTGCGTCAGCAAAATTGGGTGTCAATATGGTAACGACTTTTATAGGACGTGACCAAAGTAAGAATACGGAAGACAATTTGCAGCTTATGAGAGAAATCTGGCCGCCAATAATGAAAGTAGCAGAACAGGAAAATGTAAAAATAGCAATTGAAAACTGTCCGATGTTATTTGGACAAGATCAATGGCCAGGTGGACAAAATTTGATGACATCACCTGTAATCTGGCGAAAAATATTTGAAATTCTGGACAGTCCTATGTTAGGTATCAATTATGATCCATCCCATTTTATCTGGCAAAAAATGGATTATATCAAGCCATTATATGAATTTAAAGATAAGATTTTTCATGTACATTTTAAAGATATAAAAATCTATGAGGATAAATTGAAGGAAGTCGGAGTAATGGCGTATCCTTTGGATTATATGACACCTAAGATTCCTGGATTAGGGGATGTAAACTGGGCAAAATATGTTTCAGCATTAACAGACATTCAGTTTGACGGATATGGATGCATAGAAATAGAAGACCGCGCTTTTGAAGCTTCACTGGATGAAAAAATAAAATCTGTTAAAATCAGTACAAAATATCTGAGAAATTTTGTAATTTAACTGAAATGAGTAAAAAGTCTGCTGCACAATAAAAATTTATGTGCAACAGACTTTTTTAAATGCGGTGTTTACTGTGCGTTCTTCTTTGCAAATGCAGCACGTTTTCTCATGGTAGGATCCAGAATCTTCTTACGGATACGTAAGGACTTTGGCGTTACTTCCAGAAGTTCGTCGGTATCGATAAAGTCCAGAGCTTCTTCCAGACTGAGAATTTTAGGAACGGTCAGCTTCAGGGCATCGTCAGATCCTGAAGCACGGGTGTTGGTCAGATGTTTGGTCTTGCAGACATTCAGTTCAATATCATCTGTCTTACCATTCATACCGATCACCATTCCGGAATAAACAGCTTCACCTGGTCCGATGAACAGGGTACCACGTTCCTGTGCATTGAACAGACCGTAAGTAACAGATTCACCAGTCTCGAAGGAGATCAGAGATCCCTGTTTACGGTACTGGATCTCGCCTTTGAATGGACCATAACCGTCAAATGTGGTATTCAGGATACCATTTCCCTTGGTGTCCGTCAGGAAATCACCACGATAACCGATCAGACCACGGGATGGGATAGAGAATTCCAGTCTGGTATAACCACCGCTGGTCTGGCTCATGCCCTGAAGCTCACCCTTACGGATACTCAGCTTGTTAATAACCGTACCGGAAAATTCATCCGGAACGTCTACATAAGCAATTTCCATTGGCTCCAGCTTCTTGCCGCGTTCGTCTTCTTTATAGATAACTTCTGCTTTGCTGACTGCGAATTCATAACCTTCACGGCGCATGTTCTCAATCAGGACAGACAGGTGAAGTTCTCCACGTCCGGATACCTTGAAGCAGTCCATATCGTCTGTCTCTTCCACACGCAGGCTGACGTCTGTGTTCAGCTCACGGAACAGACGGTCACGCAGATGACGGGAGGTAACGAACTTACCTTCACGTCCTGCCAGTGGGCTGTCATTGACACGGAACTGCATAGAGATCGTCGGCTCAGAGATTTTCTGGAATGGAATAGCCTCTACCTTTTCCGGTGCACACAGAGTATCACCGATGTGCAGATCTGCAATACCGGAGATGGCTACGATAGAACCGGTTCCAGCTTCATTTACTTCTACTTTATTCAGTCCGTCAAATTCATATAATTTACTGATCTTTACTTTCTGGCGTTTGTCCGGATCGTGATGGTTCACCAGAACCACATCCTGATTCACACGGATAGAACCGTTATCTACCTTACCAACACCGATTCGTCCAACGTATTCATTATAATCAATGGTACTGATCAGAATCTGAAGAGGAGCTTCCTCATCGCCCTGTGGAGCCGGAATATAGTTGATAATAGTCTCAAACAGAGGAGTCATATCTTTATGTTCATCTGTCAGTTCCATAACCGCATATCCTGCCTTGGCAGATGCATAGATAAATGGACAGTCAAGCTGTTCATCAGAAGCGTCCAGATCAATGAACAATTCCAGAATCTCATCAATGACTTCAGATGGACGGGCTTCCGGACGGTCAATCTTATTGATACATACAATAACCGGAAGATCCAGATCCAGAGCTTTTCTCAAAACGAATTTCGTCTGAGGCATGGAGCCTTCAAAGGCGTCCACTACCAGAATAACACCGTCTACCATTTTCAGGACACGTTCTACTTCTCCGCCGAAGTCAGCATGACCTGGAGTGTCTACGATATTAATCTTATAATCTTTATAATAAACTGCTGTGTTTTTAGATAAAATAGTGATTCCGCGTTCACGTTCGATATCATTAGAATCCATGACACGTTCTGCTACTTCCTGATTGGCACGGAATACACCGCTTTGCTTCAATAATTCATCAACGAGAGTCGTCTTACCGTGGTCAACGTGTGCGATAATCGCAATATTACGGATTTTTTCTCGATTCATACAGTACCTTCTTTCCTTCATTCTCCGAATTATTCTACCACATTTTATTCATTTTACAAGATTTTTTATGCCTCACACCATTTAATAAGAAGAATTTTGTCAGATAAGCATAAAAAAAGCCCGAAAAATGCCGGATTCTGCGATATTTTCCTGATAAAATCAGGTGCTTCGCCGTTCTAAAGGCATGCATGGGGGAATAAACATATGTATGTAACGCAATACGAAAAAATACTTTGCGATGAAGAAGGGAGAATGCATACATATGTCTGACAAAATTATTGAGAATAACCAGGTATCCATCATAGGAGAAATTGTGTCTGAATTCGTATTCAGCCATGAAGTATTCGGAGAAGGATTTTATCTTGTGGATGTACAGGTAAAGAGGCTCAGTGAGTCCTGCGACCGGATTCCGGTTATGGTATCCGAGCGGCTGATTGACGTAAATGAAGATTACAGAGGGGAATTCGTGAAGGTAACAGGACAGTTCCGTTCTTACAACCGGCACGAAGAAAAACGGAACAGACTGGTGCTGTCCGTATTCGCCAGAGAAATCTGTTTTACGGAGGAGGAGACAGACAAAGTAAAGACCAATCAGATCTTCCTAGATGGTTATATCTGCAAAGTACCGGTTTACCGGAAAACTCCGCTGGGACGGGAAATATCTGATATGCTGATCGCGGTAAACCGTCCATATGGAAAATCTGATTATATTCCCTGCATCTGCTGGGGGAGAAATGCAAGATTCACAGCCGGATTTGAAGTGGGAAACCACATACAGATCTGGGGCAGAATCCAGAGCCGTGAATATGTGAAAAAGATCGATGGAGAGTATGCGGAAAGACGTACTGCTTATGAAGTATCCGTCAGCAAACTGGAATGGCTGCGGTCCTGAAATATTTTCCGGCTTGCATTTCCGTAGAAAGTGTGATAGAGTGACTGGGCAACTTAGGTACAATATGAGTACTGTAACAGCCCAAAGACTTCACACCTGGGTTAAAAAGTTACAGAAATGAACAGAAGACGAGGGAGCTAAGAGAGATACAAATGATAAAAGGTCATACGATGCTGTTTTGCGGAGACGGAAAAGGAAAGAGCATGGCCGCCCTGGGAAAAGCGGTACTGGCAGCCAGTTGCGGAAAGAGTGTGATGATAATTCAGTTTTTAAAGGAAAGAGGAGACGAAAATATGGAGTTTTTCCGGCGCCTGGAACCGGAAATCAAGATGTTTCGTTTCGAACGTTCTGAAAAGTCCTATATAGATATGAACGAAGAAGAACGGGAAGAAGAAAAAATGAATATCCGTAACGGGCTGAATTTTGCCAGAAAGGTACTGAGTACACAGAGCTGTGATGTGCTGGTTTTGGATGAAGTGCTGGGACTGCTGGATACAGAGATTGTATCCGTAGAGGACATCCGGGAACTGATGATGCTGAAAAATGAAGATATGGATCTGATTCTGACAGGATTGTATCAGGCAAAAGAATTGTGGGATCAGGCAGATGAAGTGACAGTCATGGAGAAAAAAAGATCATAGTATCATAAATGGTTTGACAAGAAAAATCAATAATGATATGATGAGAGAAAGCTGGGGCAAGGTCGGTGGGCCTGGCCCTATTTTTCTTTTAAGGATATTACGAACGAATAACGAGGAGGATGTTATGGCTATTTTTAAAGGAGCAGGTGTGGCAATTGTTACGCCAATGTTTGAGAATGGTGAGGTTAATTATGACAAACTTGGTGAACTTCTGGAATACCAGATTGCGAACAGTACCGATGCAATCATTATCTGTGGTACCACAGGCGAAGCATCTACACTGACACATGAGGAACATCTGGATGTGATCAAATATGCAATAGATAAAGTGGCAAAGAGAGTTCCAGTCATTGCGGGAACAGGTTCTAACAGTACCGAGACAGCCGTTTATCTGTCAGTAGAAGCAGAAAAGAGAGGTGCAGATGCACTTCTTCAGGTAACACCATATTACAACAAGGCAACACAAAAAGGACTGATCCGTCATTTTACGGCAGTTGCAGAAGCTGTGAATATTCCGATCATTCTGTATAATGTACCGGGCAGAACCGGATGTAATATCCAGCCAGAGACAGCCGTTTATCTGGCAAAGAATGTAAAGAATATCGTAGCAATCAAGGAAGCATCCGGCAATATCGCACAGGTTGCCAAACTGATGAGTCTGGCAGACGGATGCATTGACCTGTATTCAGGAGAAGATGGTCAGGTAGTTCCGGCACTGTCTCTTGGCGGTCTGGGAGTGATCTCTGTTCTTTCCAACATTGCACCGAAGGAGACACACGACATGGTAATGTCTTATCTGAACGGTGATGTGGAGACCAGCCGCAAGATTCAGCTTAAGGCAATTCCACTGGTAGATGCACTGTTCTGCGAAGTGAACCCGATTCCGGTTAAGACAGCACTGAATATCATGGGAATGAACGCAGGCGCATTCCGTGGTCCTATGTGTGAAATGGAAGAAGCGAACAGACAGAAGCTGATTCAGGCAATGAAAGATTTTGGAATTAAGTGCTGCGACGAATAACAGAACAGGTGGGAGGCAGTTCCCATTTTGAGGTAACAACAAAGGCGGCGAAACCTGGAAGGGTCACGCTGCCTTTTTAGAATAAGAAAGGATAAAAAAGATGGTAAAAGTAATTATGCATGGCTGCAATGGCCATATGGGACAGGTGATTACAGATCTGATTGCAAAGGATGAGAATGCACAGATCGTGGCAGGAATTGATATGGTAGACAGCAGAGACAACGGATATACGGTATTTACAGATATTAAGGCATGCCAGGTAGAGGCAGATGTGATGATTGACTTCTCATCCTTCAAAGCAACAGACGGTGTGCTGGATTATTGTGTGGAAAGACAATTGCCACTGGTACTGTGTACCACAGGTCTGACAGAAGAACAGTTGGACAAGATGAAGGAATGCAGCAAAAAGGTGGCAATTCTGAAGTCTGCCAATATGTCTCTGGGTATTAATACTCTGCTGAAACTGCTGCAGGATGCGGCGAAAGTACTGGCTACAGCCGGATTTGACATGGAGATCGTAGAAAAGCACCACAGACTGAAATGTGACGCACCGAGCGGTACAGCTCTGGCACTGGCAGATTCTCTGAATGAAGCAATGGATAACCAGTATCATTATGTATATGACAGAAGCCAGGTACATCAGCAGCGTGATGACAAAGAGATTGGCATTTCCGCAGTCAGAGGGGGAACGATTGTGGGAGATCATGATGTCATCTTTGCAGGTCCGGACGAGGTGATTACCTTCAGCCACAGAGCATACTCCAAGGCAGTATTTGGAAAAGGTGCGGTAGAGGCTGCCAAATATCTGGCAGGAAAACCAGCAGGTCTTTATGATATGCAGGATGTGATCGGATAATTCCGGAGAACAGGAACAAGAATCTTAGGATTTGCTTAATAGTATTGATTTCTTTTTTTACAAAAGATATAATTTGTTTAATTACAGAGCACGAAGCAATTCGTGTAATAATATAAGTGAAGTTGGGGAATATAGATAACAGGAGGTAACTATATGAAGAAGAAAAGTTTCATCATACCGGCACTGCTGGCATGTGTGATTTTCACAGGATGCGGCAAGAAGGCGGCTGAGACCGAAGCACCAACCGAGGCACCTACTGAAGCGGTGACAACGGAAGCACAGACTGAGACAGAGACTCAGACAGAAGCACAGACCGAGACGGAGACAGAAAAAGAAGACAGCATGAACCGTACCAGATCTCTGAAGGGACTGGTAGTATCTTCTGACGCAAGTAAGCTGACGATTCAGACAGAGAGGGGCAAGAAGCTGGAATTCAACCTGACCGGAGCAGATATTCAGGTAACAGGTGGAATCACAGCAGGCAGCAATGTCACAGTGCTGTACAAGGGTTCTGTAGAAGATACAGATACAGGCAATGCAAAAGTACTTATGGTAAAGAATCTTGCTGATGGAGAGACTCCGGTAACAGAAGGAGAACAGATGACTGAGGCGGAAGAAGCCAATCCGGAAGCAGGTGCAGGAACACTGGAAGGAACAATTGCTGATATCAATGCAGAAAGAATCGTAATTCTTGCCAATGATGGTGATTCTTACTACTTCTCTATTTACGAAGCAGATATGAATCTGAAAAATGGTACACAGGTAGGCAACTACGTAACCGTATCTTACAATGGTGACATTTATGGTCCGGATCTGGTAGATGCAACAGCCATTACCGATGCTCAGGAAGAAACAGACAAAGTACCTTACGGTGGCTCAGAAGGAGAGAATTATTCCTATATTGGTGGATCTATGACAGACTGCAGTCCGACAACGATCACGATTATGACTGAGAATGAAGAAGAACTCACACTGGATACTTCCAGTGCCAGACTGGTATATCGCAGCGGTCTGAATTATGGCACCTATGTCATTGCAGAATATCAGGGCGATGACCCGACAACTGCAAAGATGACAGCAGTATATGATTACACAGGTGAGAGCTCTTCTGACGGCAGTGAGGATCAGCAGGCAGCTTCCAATGAAGTTGTAGATGAAAATCAGGAAGAAGCATCACAGGAGGAAGCTGTACAGGAAGATGCAGCGCAGGATGTACCTGTAGAAGACGGACAGGAAGCATAAGATGAAACAGGAAAAGGCAATACCGTGTGTGGTACTGCCTTTTTTTTCATAGGAAAGTGTATCCTGTGAAATAAAAAGTGATCCGTCAAGGGAGATTCTTTTCTGCTTGTATTATCTGTGAATTTATTTTAAAATAGAAATATTCAGAGTCGGACAGATTCGCGAAAAAGAGACATGAGAGGTCAGACAATATGAAAAAAATAGCAGTAGTAACAGACAGTAACAGTGGAATTACACAGAGTGCGGCAAAAGAACTTGGAGTTTTTGTACTGCCGATGCCTTTTTATATTAATGAAGAATTGTTTCTTGAGGATATTACACTGACGCAGGAAGAATTCTATAAGAAGCTGAAAGAAGATGCAGATATCAGTACTTCCCAGCCGACACCGCTGGATGTGACAGAACTGTGGGATAAGGTGTTGGAAGAATATGATGAACTTGTTTACATACCGATGTCCAGCGGATTAAGTAACTCATGTGAGACAGCTATGGCACTGGCAAGAGACTATGAGGGCAAGGTATTCGTAGTGGATAACCAGCGTATTTCCGTTACCCAGAGACAGTCGGTACTGGATGCACTGAAGCTGATCGGGGAAGGCAAAGAAGGGGCAGAGGTAAAAGATGTGCTGGAGAAGACGAAGCTGTCAGCCAGCATCTATATTACTCTGGAGACTTTGAAATATCTGAAAAAAGGTGGACGTATTACGCCGGCGGCAGCGGCCATTGGTACAATTTTGAACCTGAAGCCTGTATTACAGATCCAGGGCGAGAAGCTGGATGCGTATGCAAAGTCCAGAGGTAAGATCAAGGCAAAGAAGATCATGCTGGAAGCCATTCACAAGGATCTGGAGAACCGTTTCCCAGAAGAATGGAAGGAAGGCAGAATGGCGATTCAGGCGGCGTACACCGGCAATCCGGAAGAAGCGGCTGAGTGGAAAAAAGAGATCGAAGCAGAATTCCCAGGCATGGAGATCCACATGGATCCACTTTCATTAAGCGTATCCTGTCATATTGGATATGGAGCACTGGCAATTACATGCTGTCTGGTACTGTAGGAGAAATCAAATGGAACAAAAAAGAGAGATCAATAAGAAATTAAGCTGGGTATTTACAGTTATCTCAATTGGAGAACTGGCAGGTGCCCTGGCAGTGGTGGCATATGGGCTGCTGAAGGGTCATATGACAGGAACCACCTGTAACGTCATCATGGGGGCTGCACTGGTGCTGTACTGGCTGCTGGAAGATATCGCAGAACCATTTGTCGTGCATCGTTTTGACGGTATCACACAGGCACAGAAAGAAGCTTATGTTAAGTACATCATTCTGGATCTGGTTGGATTTGCGGGAATTGCATGTTTTCTGTTTGGAGTGGGTGGAAGTTCATCAGGAAGTAACAGTGGGATTCTTGGTGCTGTAGTGTATGTGGTAGTGATGAAGCCAAAGCGTCAGAATCAGCAGATTTTTTATGGACATATAGACCCGGACGCTGAGAGTGGGGAAGACAAGGAAGAGATATCTGCAGAGACAGAGGAGCAGGCTGCACTTTCGGATAAGGATGAGGAGGATACATCCGAAGAGGAATAAAAGTGTCGTTTTGTACGGTCAGAAGAATTCGAAGCATCTGCGAATAAGCACATGTTCTGTGGCATACCATGAAACAAGAGCGAGTGTTGGGATTGCTACATGAAGAAAAAAAGAAACAGACAGATCATATATTGTATTTTTCTGGCAGTACTGATTTTGATGGGACTTTTTCTGAAAAAGAAGTCTGATCGTATTCAGGCAGTGCATAGCCGGAATGCTGTGTCAGAGCAGGAATGGGAGAAGGCAGACCTGAGGCAGGCAGAAGAACTTCCGCCGAGAGTGGCACTTACATTTGATGATGGTCCCCATCGGATTTATACGAAAAATCTTCTGGATGGATTAAGAGAACGTGGTGTAAAAGCCACGTTCTTTGTAGTCGGAGAGAACATTCCGGGTAATGAGGATTTGATTCGGCAAATGGAGGAGGATGGACATCTGATCGGGAATCATACTTATGATCATGCTGATATCAGCAAATTAAGTGATGAAGAGAATTGCCGGGAACTGCAGAAAACCAGTGATCTGATAAAAGAAATTACCGGTCATGGAACGGCTTATGTTCGTCCCCCGTTTGGCAACTGGAAGGATACCATGGACTGTAAAGTAACCATGATCTCTGTAAAATGGACCATTGATACACTGGACTGGAAAAATAAGAACGTAAGAGAGATTATCGGGAAAGTGATGCAGCAGATATCGGATCATGATATTATATTGATGCATGACTGTTATGAAACATCCGTGGAAGCGGCATTGCAGATCGTTGACAGGCTGCTGGAAGAAGGATATGAATTTGTGACAGTAGAAGATCTGATTTTAACATAATACGATACTGGTCATAGAGTGAACCGGTAACAGAGATTCTCGAATGAGAAGGGAGAGAAGTACCCATGGATTTATTTGATTATATGAGAAGCAATACAATGGAAAAGGAGGCACCGCTTGCATCCAGACTTCGTCCGCGTACATTGGAAGAAGTGGTGGGACAGCAGGAGATTATCGGAAAGGGCAAACTGCTTTACCGTGCCATCAAAGCCGATAAACTGGGATCTGTCATTTTCTACGGACCGCCTGGAACAGGTAAGACTACACTTGCAAAGGTGATTGCCAATACCACCAGTGCAGAGTTTACCCAGATCAATGCCACAGTAGCAGGCAAAAAAGATATGGAAGAAGTGGTGCAGAAGGCAAAAGACAGCATGGGAATGTATGGAAAACGCACCATTCTGTTTGTAGATGAGATTCACCGCTTTAATAAAGGACAACAGGATTACCTGCTCCCATTTGTGGAAGATGGTACACTGATTCTGATTGGTGCAACCACAGAGAATCCATATTTTGAAGTAAATGGAGCGTTGATTTCCAGATCTGTGGTGTTTGAATTAAAACCATTATCCAAGGATGATATCAAGACATTGATTCATCGTGCTGTTTATGATGTGGAACGGGGAATGGGATCCTATGATGCAGTGATTGATGAGGACGCAGCAGATTTCCTGGCAGATATGGCAGATGGGGATGCCAGATCTGCGTTAAATGCAGTAGAGCTGGGAGTGCTGACCACAGAGCGCAGTGAGGATGGCAAGATTCATCTGACGCTGGATGTGGCAGCAGAATGCATTCAGAAGCGAGTGGTACGTTACGATAAGACTGGGGACAACCATTATGATACCATCTCTGCGTTTATCAAAAGCATGCGCGGATCTGACCCGGATGCAGCAGTCTATTATCTGGCACGTATGCTGTATGCGGGGGAAAGTGTGACCTTTATCAGCCGTCGAATCATGATCTGCGCCGCAGAAGATGTGGGAAATGCAGATCCACAGGCACTGCAGGTGGCAGTGGCAGCAGCCCAGGCTGTAGAGCGGGTAGGCATGCCAGAGGCACAGATTATTCTGTCCCAGGCAGTGATCTATGTGGCAACTGCACCAAAGAGCAATTCTGCTACCAATGCTATTTTTGAAGCGACACAGGCAGTGCGGGAATACAAGGCAACTGTGCCGGTGCACCTGCAGGATTCCCATTATAAAGGAGCGGCAAAACTGGGACATGGCATCGGTTATGAATATGCCCATGATTTTCCAAAACATTTCTCCAGACAGCAGTATCTGCCGGATGAGATCAAAGACAAAGTCTTCTACCGGGCATCCGATAACGGGTACGAAAAACAGATCAAAAAGCATATGGAATGGCTGCATTCATGAACCAATGGGGACGGGGAAAAGTAGCTTTTGGGCCACTTTTCCCCGTCTCCGCTGGTTAGTGGAGTTTTAGGATAAATACCGGAATCGGCGGGTTGTTCGGACGATTATAATAGCAGGACAATAGTACCATATACTGTTTGGGATCCAACTGTTTCAGATAGTTCAGGATCGCATCCCGCTCTTCAAATCCGGTATCCCCGCCACTATAGATGCACAGACTCATTATACCCTGTTTTTTCAGCAGAGAAAGTCCGTCACGGATGGCTGCAATACTGGTATCTGCATGGGTGCAGATACTGTGGTCACCTTCTGGCAGATAACCGAAGTTAAACATGATACAGTCTACCGTTCCTGCTTCCGCATACAAATGCATATTGGCATGACTCTCCAGAATGGCATTGCCGATGTCAGAAAGTCCGTCAGCAAAGAGACGTTCATTCGTAGCATCTACCGCAGACTGCTGAATATCAAAGGCAAGGACACGGCCACGACTGCCCACAAGCTGACACAAAAAAGCAGTGTCATTCCCCTTGCCGGCAGTTGCATCTATACAAAAATCACCCGGGCGGACATGCTGCTCGAGGAAATGGTGACAAAATTCAGTAATTTGGTAATTCTTCAAAGGGGCACCTTCTTTCAAAATCTAGTATATGTAATAATACGGACGCAAATATATGTAACCATCCGATTAAATTACGTCAATTTTCGACATCTGCTGCGTCGTCTATAGACAGCCTCATTCTGCGATAGAAGCATTGCAGCAATGAGGCTGTCACTAGATTTGCAGATGTGACGAAAATCTTCCTACCAATTTAATTCGGATGGTACATAATATTTGCTGTCGATTATTTATATAGCAAAATTATTTATTGCTGTGAATGGATTGAACAGTAACGATTGTTTTTGAAATTCTTATAGTAATATATCACGCTTGCAAGAAAGGTTCAAATACTATATACTCAAAATAGTGACGCAATTTTCTGATATATAGCGTTCTATATAAGGAGAGTATTTATGCAGAAAATCTGGGGCGAGAAGCCGTATCGTTCCCTGGACTGGCAGTTAAAGACGCAGTTTGGTGAAAAAGTTTATAAGCTTGCTTTGAATGGCGGTATGAGCTGTCCTAACCGGGATGGAAAGGTGGGGCGGGGCGGATGCATTTTCTGCAGTGAAGGTGGAAGCGGAGATTTTGCAGCCGATGGTCATCTGTCGGTGAAAGAGCAGATTGCCATACAGAAGGAAGCATTAAGAAATAAGAAAACAGCCAGAAAATACATTGCTTATTTTCAAGCGTATACCAATACTTATGCCCCAGCAGATTATCTGGAGCGGATCTTTACAGAAGCCATAGAAGATCCGGAAGTGGTGATTTTATCCATTGCCACCAGACCAGACTGTCTGCCTGAGGATGTCCTGGATCTGCTGGCACGGTTGAATCAGCAAAAGCCTGTCTGGGTAGAACTGGGACTTCAGACGATGCATGAAGAGAGTGCACAGATCATACACAGGGGCTATGATCTGGCATGTTTTGAACGGGCAGTCAGTGAACTGCGAAGCAGAGAAATTGACGTGATTGTCCACACCATTCTCGGACTTCCGGGAGAGGGAAAAGAAGAGGTTCTTCGGACGATAGATTATCTGAATCATATGGATATTCAGGGGATAAAGCTGCAGCTTTTGCATATCTTAAAAGGAACGCAGCTTGGTCAGATCTATCTGGGACAGAAGGAAGGACAGGAATTCATTTCCCCTATGACAATGGAAGCATATATTGATCTGGTGATTGACTGTGTAGAACATCTGTCACCGGAGATTACCATACACCGATTAACGGGAGACGGACCGAAGGAGCTTCTTCTGGCGCCTATGTGGAGTACCAGAAAGCGAACCGTTTTAAATGAGATACACAAAGAACTGAAAAATAGAGATGCCTGGCAGGGAAAAAGGTATGAAAGGAGCACATTATGAAAGAAGTTCATACACTTTACAAACTGATTTTGTTATATCTGCTGAACAGAGTGGAGTTTCCGTTGACGAATGGACAGATCTGTGCATTCGTGGCAGAAGAACAGTACACCGATTATTTTACGGTGCAGGAGACACTGGCAGATATGGTGGAGACCAAGCTTCTGGAGACAGAGACTGTGCGGAACAGTACATACTACCGTCTGACAGAGAGCGGAAAAGAAACACTAAGTTATTTCAAGGATGATATCTCCACTGCTATCCGAAAGGATATTGAAAATTACCTGAAGAAAAACAAGATGCAGCTGAGGGATGAGAATGCAGTTCTGGCGGATTACAGCAATCTGGAAGAAGGCGGCTTCAAGGTAACACTTCAGATCAAAGAAAAGGAATCCTGTATTATTGACCTGAAGCTGGTAGTGCCTGACGAGAGACAGGCAATCAAACTGTGTGATAACTGGAAGAAAAAAAGTTCACAGGTTTACAGCCATCTCCTGAAGGATCTGATGTAAAAGAGGAGATATATGAAGATTTTACTGACAGCAGTCAACGCAAAGTACATTCATTCCAACCCGGCGGTTTACAGCTTGCAGAAGTTTACGGCAGAATATGCACCGGAGTACAAGAATGACATCGAATTGGCAGAGTTTACCATCAATCATTATGCAGATGATATTTTGCAGGAGATCTACCGCAGGAAGCCTGATGTAGTAGCTTTTTCCTGCTATATCTGGAATCTGCAGATGATTGAAAAAATTCTGGAGGATCTGCCGAAGGTTCTGCCTGATGTGCAGATTTGGGCAGGAGGACCTGAAGTCAGCTATGATGCTCCGGACTTTCTGGAAAAGCATCCATGTATGACTGGCGTCATGACCGGAGAAGGAGAAGAAACATTTCTGGAACTGACAGCTTATTATCATGGACAGAAAAAGCTGGGAGAGATTCACGGGATTACCTACCGGGATGAAGAAAACAAAATTACAGTGAATCAGAGGCGTCCACTTCTGGATATGAATCGGATTCCATTTTTATATGATGATCTGGAAGACTTTGAGCACCGGATCATTTACTATGAAAGCAGCAGAGGATGTCCGTTTTCCTGTAGCTATTGCCTGTCTTCCATAGACAAAAGTGTCCGTTTCCGGGATGCGCAGACGGTAGTGAAGGAACTACAGTTTTTCCTGGATCGGAAAGTACCGCAGGTGAAGTTTGTAGACCGAACCTTTAACTGCCGTCACAGTCATGCGCTGACGATCTGGAATTATATCAGAGAACACGACAATGGAATCACAAATTTTCATTTTGAGATAGCGGCAGATCTGTTAAATGAGGAAGAATTAACGCTTCTCAATACGATGAGACCGGGACTGGTACAGCTGGAAATTGGTGTACAGTCCACCAATCTTCACACCATCGAAGCAATTGACCGCGTGATGGATTTTTCCCATCTGAGTAAGGTAGTGAAACGGATTCAGTCAGGAAAGAATATTCACCAGCATCTGGATCTGATTGCCGGACTTCCATGGGAGGATTACGAGAGCTTCCGGCAGTCATTTAATGATGTATACCACCTGTATCCAGATCAGTTTCAGCTGGGATTCCTGAAGGTGCTAAAGGGATCAAAGATGCAGGAAAAGGCCGAGGAATATGGCATCATCTACCATTCACAGCCAGTGTATGAGGTATTTTACACCAACTGGATTTCTTATCAGGAGATCCTGAAGCTGAAAGAGATCGAAGAGATGGTGGAAGTCTATTACAACAGCGGTCAGTTTTCCAATACCATACGCCATCTGGAAACAGAGTTTTCCGATCCGTTTACCATGTATCAGAGTCTTGGAGAATATTATGGAAAACAAGGCTGGTGGGGACAGAGCCATTCCAGAATGCAGCGCTTTGAAATGCTGCGGGAATTCATTCATTCCATCAGTGAAGATACGGTATATGATGAACTGCTTTTACTGGATTTGTATCTGAGGGAAAACAGTAAAAGCCGCCCGAAGTGGGCAGCGGATCTGCAGACAGAAAAGAAGCAGTTTCTGGACTGGTTCAAAGAGGAAGCAGAAGAACATCGTATTTTGAAAGGCTATGAAAGATACAGCGCAAAACAGATGATGAATATGGTACATCTGGAGAAGTTCAGTGAACAGACAGCGCAGATTTGTGGCTGGAAAACGGAAACAGGAACAGAAAAAGAGATCTGCTGGGTTCTGTTTGATTACCGGAACCGCAGTGCACTGGATCAGAATGCAAGTATTTACTTTATTAAGAAAAATGACCGTAATTTTTCATGAAAAGTTCACTTGATAGATACGGGAAAATGACATAGAATAGATAAGAGCACACTGGAAAATACAGGGTGTGTCAAAAAAAGATGAGGTGAAAGATATGTTAGATATGAGAAATACAAAAACAAAACGTACAATTGCAGCAGTAGTAGCGATTGTTCTTATTATTGCCATGGTTGCAACTATGATTATCGGAGCATTCATGTAATCAGGGCAGTTTGGGGAATATCGGGAGGTAAATATGATTTTTGGGAGAAAAATCCTGGCGGCGGCAGCCGTTGCCGTCTGCATCAGTACTGTGGGAAAAGTACAGATGGTGCAGGCAGAAGACCGGATCGGTCAGGGTGTTTCTATTGAAGGCATTGATGTATCCGGCATGACTTATGAAGAGGCACAGGCTGCGGTACAGGCGAAGGTGTCTGATATGCAGAATTCTACGATTGAGGTGAAGATTGACGAACAGAGCGTAGAAGCAACTGCAGTGGACTTTGGACTGCAGTGGAAGAACCGGGATGTGGCGAAGCAGGCCATTGAGATCGGCAATTCCGGCAATGCCATCAGAAGATATAAGGACAGCAAGGATCTGGGACAGGAGAAGAAGGATCTGAAGCTGGAATTTGCTGTGAATGATGATGCGGTAAAAGCATTTGTGGAAAAGTGTAAGCAGTATGACCAGGATCCGGTGGAGGCATCCATCGAATCTGACGGCGGCGGCGGAATTAATATGCAGCCGGGGCAGGATGGAATTGTAGTAAATGCAGATGAATCTGTGCAGATTCTGGAAGATTACATAGCCAATGAGTGGACCGGTGCGGCGGATTCCAGCGTAGAATTGTCTGTACAGGTGCAGAAGCCAAGCGCAAGTGAGGAAGATCTGGAGACAATCACGGATGTCCTGGGTACCTATACTACCTATTATGGATCTACGTACGGAAGAAATACCAACGTAGAACGTGGTGCGGAGCTGATCAACGGACATCTGATCCGCCCGGGAGAGAGCTTTTCCGTGTGTGACCATCTGGTACCGTTCAGTGCCGAGAACGGTTATGAACTGGGTGGTGCCTATGAGAATGGACGTGTAGTACAGGAATATGGCGGTGGTATCTGTCAGGTATCTACCACGCTGTACAATGCCCTGCTTCTGGCAGAGATCGAGATCGATGAAAGACATAACCACACCATGAGTGTTCATTATGTACCGCCATCTATGGATGCGGCAATCGCAGAAGGCAGCATGGATCTGGTATTTACCAACAATCTGGATACACCGATTTTTATATCAGGTTATGCCTATGGCGGAGAACTGACCTTTACTGTCTGGGGCAAGGAGTATCGTCCGGAGGATCGTTATGTATCCTATGAAGGCGTGGAGACCAGCACAATCCCGGCACCGACTACCACACTTCTGTATGCAGATGACGAACAGAATGTGGGATATTTTAATCAGGTACAGTCAGCTGCACCGGGAAGTACAGCCGTTTGCTATAAGTATGTGACATACAATGGTGAGACTACGCAGGAGCAGATCAACTCTAGTACCTATGAAGCTTCTTCCAATATTTATGAAGTGGGAACCATAGGTGCATCAGATGCATTACTTCAGGCAATTGCGGTTGGAGATCTGGCAGCAGCACAGCTTGCGGCAACCGGAACGGTGACGATTCAGACAGATACGGACAGTACACAACAGAGTGAGTCTACAGCACAGACAGATGGACAGACAACCACAGATGGAACTACAGATGGAACTACAGATGGTACCACAGATGGAACCACAGATGGAACTACAGGTGGCACTTATACGGATACCACGAATGGTGAAGTCTGGATCGATAACGGAACTACAGATGATTCTGTGACTTCGGATGACGGAGTAGTGGAATGGTAAAGGAAGTAAATAAATGAGAACTGGCAAAATATCAGAGAATGTATTAAAACGTTCTGTTCTGAAGAGATGTAAGTCCAGAAGAGAGGAAGTGGCGCAGGGACCGGCAGTCGGTCAGGACTGCGCCATTGTCCGCTCAGAGGGAATGGATTTTACAGTCATGCATGCACAGACTTTTACAGCAGAACGTATGGAAAAAGTAAGATATGCAGTCATAGATGGCGTGAATAATCTGTGTTGTTCCGGAGCAGAGAGTGTTTCCGTGATGCTGGCAGTGATGCTGCCGGAAGACAGAGAAGAAGACTGCCTGCGGGCAATTATGGACAGTGCGGATGCTGCCTGTCAGGAATGTGGGATTCAGCTTGCAGGAGGTCATACGGAAGTATCAGCAGTAGTGCAGGAACCGGTGGTTACTGTAACGGTACAGGGATTTGCCTCAAAAGAGATTCACAGGACAGCGGATGTACGTGCAGATCTGGAATTGGTGATGGCAGGTTTTCCCGGAATGGAAGGAACTGCATTACTGGCAAAGGAAAAGGAAGCCGAACTGAAGAAGCGTTTTCCATTGGAACTGGTAGAAAACGCCATGGAATTTGACAAGGATCTGTGCAGGAAGGAAGCTGCCAGAATCGGCTGGGAATGCGGTGCTGTGGCAATGCATGATGTATCTCAGGGAGGCGTGTTCGGAGCACTGTGGGAGTTCCTGGAAAGCAACGGAACCGGTATGGATGCAGATCTGCGGAAGATACCGATCCGGCAGGAGACTATCGAGATCTGTGAGATCTATGGCTGGAATCCATATCAGCTTCTGAGTGGTGGCTGCATTCTTATGGCAGTGCCGGATGGACAGAAGACAACGGATCAGCTGGAAGCATCGGGGATCTGTGCCCGAGTGATTGGAAGAACTACTGAAAAGAAAGAAAAAATTCTGCGTAACGGAGAAGAAATGCGTTTTCTCGATAAACCGGCGCAGGATGAGATTCAGAAACTGAAATTCTGATGGAGGAAAAAGATGGCAAAGCTGAATATTGTTTTATTTGAACCGGAGATTCCGGCAAATACGGGAAATATCGGAAGAACCTGTGTGGCAACCGGGACCAGGCTGCATCTGATTGAGCCGCTGGGCTTTCGTTTGAATGAAAAGTCTGTGAAGCGTGCAGGTATGGATTACTGGGAGCATTTGGATGTGACAAGATACATTAATTATGAGGATTTTCTTGCAAAGAATCCGGGTGCCAAGATCTATATGGCAAGCACCAAGGCACCTAGATGTTACACGGAAGTGCAGTATGAACCGGACTGTTATATCATGTTTGGAAAAGAAAGTGGTGGAATTCCGGAAGAAATCCTGCTGGAGAATCAGGAGACAGCGGTACGGATTCCTATGATGGGAGAGATTCGTTCCCTGAATCTGGGAAATTCCGTAGCAATTGTTCTGTATGAAGCACTGCGTCAGAATCAGTTTTCCCAGATGCAGTTAGAAGGACATCTGACAAAATACGACTGGAAATAAACTTGCCGCTAACACACTTTATGTGATAACGGCAAATTTATAACCAACACCCCAGACGGTGGACAAAGACCATGTTTCATGGTCTTTTATTTTTTCTCTGAGACGTTTGATATGCACATCTACGGTACGGGGATCACCCAGATAGTCATATCCCCAGACATAGTCCAGAAGCTGTTCCCTGGTAAAAACACGGTTCGGAGAAGCTGCCAGGCAATAGAGAAGCTCCAGTTCCTTAGGAGGAAGTGGGAGCAGTTCTCCGTCCAGACGTACCGTATAACTGGTCTGACTGATAAAAAGTCCTGGATATTCCACGTAATCCCCTACGGCGTCAGCCGGAGTATCGTAATTCATTTCTGGATTGTAACGGCGCAGAACTGCATGAATACGCGCTTTTAATTCTCCCTGATCAAAAGGCTTTTCCACATAGTCATCGGCGCCCAGCTCCAGCATCTGGATCTTATCCTGCGTTCTGGTATTGGCAGATAAGACAATCACGGGTGTCATGGCAAGTTTGCGAAGGCTGGTACACACATCTGGGGCATTCATTCCCGGCAGAAAGTAGTCCATCAGAACCAGATGAGGTGCATATTCCTGAAAATCTGCCAGAGCAGATTCTCCGTCCAAATAGACCTTTGTCTCATATCCGTCGTTATTTAAAAAAGCAGAAATCTGTCTGGCTGTGATCATATTATCTTCGATAATCATAATTTTCTGTTTCAATGTAAGAATCCTTTCTGTGCTGTAAAAAACATTGGCTGCAATCTTACGGCTTGAAATTTGTATCTGTTCAGCATCTTTTACTTAAACGTTACAATAGTAACTCCGGCGTCACCTTCACCGAATTCTCCCAGGCGGTAGGAGGCAACATGTTTTTGTCTGCGCAGATAGTTATGAACCGCTTTACGAAGGGCACCGGTTCCCTTGCCATGTACCACACGGACGCTTGGCATATGGGAGAGATAGGCATCGTCCAGATATTTATCCAGTTCTGCAAGTGCTTCATCCACGGTTTTACCAAGAAGATTGATCTCTGTGCTGACCGAAGCAGACTTGGACATCTTGATTTTACCGGTCCCGGTGCGGGTAGTTCTTGGATTAACTGTCTCCACATCCGGAATCAGTTCCAGATCGCGTAAGTTGACCTGAGAACGCATAATACCCATCTGAACAAAAAGATCTCCTTTGGCATTCGGAAGAGAACTGACCGTTCCCTTTAGATTCATGCTGAGAACACGGACGCTGTCACCAAGGTGGATGTCCTTTGCCTGCAGCTGCTTTGAAGCAGTTGCTTTTTTGGCAGGTTTGATAGTCAGGTTCTTTTCTACGGAAGACATCTTCTCGCGGAGACGGTTACGTTCCTGTTCCATAGCCCGGGAATCAATATTGGCTTTTCCAAACTTGTTAAAGTTCTTAATTGTGGTATCTGCATATTCTTTCGCGTCCCGCAGAATCTTATGCGCCTGTTCATTGGCATCCCGCAGGATTTTTTCACGGCTGGCATCCAGAGATTCCTGCTTATGCTCCAGACGATTTTTCAACTGTTCAATTTCCTGTTTATAATGGTTGATCTCATCCTGTTCTTTTGCGATGGTAACACGGCTGTTTTCCAGATCAGCAAGGAGTGATTCAAAATCTTCATCCTGCTGGCTTAAGTTGCCTTTTGCTTCTTCGATAATGTAGTCATCCAGTCCCAGTTTGGAAGAGATGGCAAACGCATTACTTTTTCCGGGAATACCAATGAGCAGATGATAGGTAGGGCTTAGCGTCTCCACATTGAATTCGCAGCAGCCATTTTCCACACCGGGAGTAGTCAGGGCAAAGACCTTCAGTTCACTGTAATGGGTGGTTGCCATAGTACGGATTCCCTGGCGGTGTAGATTGGATAAAATCGCAATGGCAAGGGCAGCACCTTCTGTTGGGTCGGTACCGGCACACAGCTCATCAAATAATACAAGAGAATGAGGTGTGGCTTTCGCCAGAATATTTACAATATTGGTCATGTGGGAGGAGAAGGTACTGAGACTCTGCTCAATGCTTTGTTCATCTCCGATATCGGCAAAGACCTCGTCAAATACGGACAGCTCAGACTGGTCAAACGCCGGAATATGAAGACCGGATTGTCCCATCAGAGTGAAAAGTCCCACAGTCTTCAGAGAAACGGTTTTACCACCGGTATTTGGTCCGGTGATAATCAGAAGCTCGAATTCTTTTCCCAGACGAATGTCGATCGGTACAGCTTTTTTCTTATCCAGAAGAGGATGACGGCCTTTTTTGATATTAATAATGCCCTTCTGGTTAAATACCGGTTCACTTCCGTTGTAAGAGCGGGAAAGCTGAGCGCGGGCGAAGATGAAGTCCAGACGGGTCAGAAGCTCCAGATTGGTCTCCAAAGGCTCCAGTTCAGCAGCGGCACGGCTGCTCAGGGTGGACAGAATCACTTCAATCTCTTTTTCCTCACGCAGCTCCAGCTCGTGCAGCTCATTATTTAGCTTCAAAACTGCCATCGGTTCGATAAATAAGGTGGAACCGGTGGAGGACTGATCGTGAATCATTCCCTGTACCTGACTGCGGTATTCTGCCTTTACGGGCAGACAGTAGCGGCCATTTCGCATGGTGATTACCGCATCCTGCAAATAAGTCCGGGCAGAGCCATTCACCATGGAATTCAGCTGTGCATGGACTTTGTCATTCATCTGGCCGATGGAGCGGCGGATACTCTTCAATGCAGGACTGGCATCGTCACTGATCTCATCTTCGGATAAGATGCAGCGGCGGATCTCACCAGCAAGAGGTGCCAGTGGCTGCAGTGCCTGAAACATTACATCCAGTGCATCGGGTTCTGTCTCATCGTTATCCTTACGGTCATAAGACTTGGCACGGCTGCATACATCCAGCATTTTGCTGATGTGAAGCAGCTCCTGTGTACTGAGGATGCTGCCCACCTCCAGACGCTTCAGAGAACCGCGGATATCCCGGACACCGGAAAAGGACAGGCTGCCTTTCTGATAGATTCTTGCCAGCGCCAGGGAAGTCTCATGCTGCATAGTGCGGATTTCTTCAATATCTGAGGAAGGAACCAGGTTCTTACACAGTTCCTTCCCAAGGAGAGAACCGGCACAATTCACAAGCTGCTCAATGATTTTTTCATATTCTAAAGTTTTTAAAACCTTGCTGTTCATGTAAATCTCCTAAAACAATTATTTGGTGTGTTAAGTATACCACAAAAACATTGAAATTCCCATAGAAGATGTTGTAAGATAAATGATGCTGGGGAGGATTGTGAGAGTGCACAGCACATAGCAATCCGCAAGGTATCATTTATAACAGACAGAAAGAATGAAAAGAGGAATAGTATGAAGTTTATCGGACAGCTCCATGAGGGAGACCGTATCAATGATATTTATCTTTGTAAGCACAGACAGGCAGCTGTGACAAAGAATGGAAAGTCCTATGAGAATGTAATTTTACAGGACAGAACAGGCACCATCGATGCCAAGATCTGGGATCCGAATTCCAGTGGTATCGATGATTTTGATGTATTGGATTATATCGATGTAGTAGGAGATGTGAGCAATTTCCAGGGTTCCCTGCAGGTATCCATCAAGCGGGTACGCAAGGCACAGGAGGGGGAATATGATCCGGCTGACTATCTTCCTGTGACAGAAAAGGATGTAGATGTGATGTATCAGGAGCTGCTGAATATTCTGGCAACGGTGAAGAATCCGTATCTGACCCAGTTAAATGACATGTATTTCCGCAATAATGAATCGTTTGAAAAAGCATTTAAGTTCCATTCTGCAGCCAAGTCTGTTCATCATGGATTTGTGGGTGGCCTTTTGGAGCATACCTTAAGCGTGGTAAAACTCTGTGATTATTATTGCACCTGCTATCCGGAGATGAACCGTGATCTCCTGCTGACGGCGGCAGCATTTCATGATGTGGGAAAGATGAAGGAACTGTCTACTTTTCCGGAAAATGATTATACAGATGATGGTCAGCTTCTGGGACATATCTATATGGGAACTGAGCTGATCCGTGCAAGCATCCGTCGAATTCCGGAATTCCCGAAAAAGTTGTCCAGTGAACTGTGCCACTGCATTCTGGCGCATCACGGAGAACTGGAATATGGTTCCCCGAAGAAGCCGGCTCTGATGGAAGCAGTTGCGCTAAATCTGGCAGACAATACCGATGCCAGGCTGGAATCCTTCCGCGAGGTATTAAAATCTGCGAAGGACAATGATGGCTGGCTGGGATATAACAGACTGTTTGAAAGTAATCTGCGTAAAAGCAGTAATGAATAACTAGTGGAGTGAAAATGAAAAAAGACGATTTGTTACAGGTACAGATAGAAGATATCGGTTCGGACGGACAGGGAATCGGAAAAGTAGACGGCATGACACTTTTTGTGAAGGATGCTATCATTGGCGATCTGGTAGAAGCAAAAGTCATGAAGATGAAAAAGACTTATGGTTTTGCCAGACTGATGAAAGTACTGCAGCCGTCCCCTTATCGTGTGACACCGAAATGTCCGGTGGCGAAGCAGTGCGGAGGATGTCAGATTCAGGAGATGGACTACGCAGAGCAGCTTGCTTTTAAGGAAAATAAAGTGAAAAATAATCTGATGCGGATCGGTGGATTTGCAGAAAAAGAGATCCCTATGGAACCGGTAGTGGGTATGGACGATCCTTGGAGATACCGCAATAAGGCACAGTTTCCCATTGGGAGAGATAAGAATGGGAACATTGTGGCCGGATTTTATGCAGGCAGAACCCACAGCATTATCAGCAACCGGAACTGTTACCTTGGCGTGGAAGAGAATAGGGAGATTCTGGATATCGTGATCGCACATATGGAGCAGTATGATATCGATCCATATGATGAAGTGACCGGAAAAGGGCTGGTGCGCCATGTGCTGATCCGTTATGGCTTTACTACAAAAGAAATTATGGTCTGTCTGGTGTGCAACGGTGCCCAGATTCCGTATGCGGAAGAACTGTGTGAGACACTAAGCCATATTCCTGGAATGACCAGTATTTCTCTGAATATCAACCGGGAGAAGACCAATGTTATTCTGGGAAATAAAGTGAAGACTTTGTGGGGACAAAGCTATATCGAAGATTATATTGGCAACGTAAAATATCAGATTTCTCCGTTGTCCTTCTTTCAGGTAAATCCTGTGCAGACGGAAAAACTGTATAGTCTGGCACTGGAATATGCAGATCTGAAGGGAGAGGAGACCGTCTGGGATCTGTATTGCGGGATTGGAACCATTTCTCTCTTCCTGGCACAGAAAGCAAAACAGGTCTATGGCGTAGAGATTATTCCACAGGCTATCGATGATGCAAGGAACAATGCCAGAATCAATGGCATCACCAATGCAGAATTTTACGTAGGAAAGTCCGAAGAAATTCTGCCACAGAAATACAGGGATGAAGGTGCTTTTGCAGATGTAATCGTAGTTGATCCGCCAAGAAAAGGCTGCGACGAGGCACTTCTGTCTACCATTCTGCAGATTGCCCCGAAGAGAGTGGTCTATGTAAGCTGCGACAGCGCAACACTGGCAAGAGATCTGAAGTTCCTGTGTAGCCAGGGGTATAAGCTGGAACGCTGCAGAGCGGTTGACCAGTTCCCGATGAGTGTACACGTGGAAAGCGTGTGTAGTTTAAAAAGGATAGAAAGGCTGGAATAGAAGAGGAGTATTGAAATACAGAATGATAAAGAAAAATAAAAAAGGCTTTACATTAGCAGAATTGTTAATTGTTGTGGCAGTCATTGCGGTACTTGTAGCAATCTCAATACCAATATTTACTGCGCAGCTTCATAAGGCAAGAGTTGCCACAGACTGGGCTAATTTGAGATCATTTTATGCAGAAATACAAGCAGATTATAATTCTACCGGGGAATATAATCAGAAAATCCCGACAGACTGGCATACAAACCAGAATTACGATTGGAATTCAGTGACTTTTTTGAATGGGGAAAAAGTTAAAATGACTACGGGAATATGTGCAGTAAGTTTCAGTGAAAACAAGGGTTATTCTATAGAATATGATTGCAGGCAACGTCATACAGAATGTCATCTTAGCTTGCCGGTGAGCACAGGAAATTAACTGAAAAGAACGCAAAATCTAAAGCATAATGGAGGAAGAGTAATGGAACATCATGAAAAACGAAGTACCTTTTCCGGTAAGCTGGGATTCGTACTTTCAGCAGCAGGCGCATCCGTAGGCCTGGGGAATATCTGGAGATTCCCGTATCTGGCAGCAAAATATGGCGGAGGAATTTTTCTGCTGATTTATATTATACTGGCGCTGACCTTTGGATATACCATGATCGTAGCAGAGACGGTGCTGGGACGTATGACCAGGAAAAGTCCGGTGGGAGCCTACCATTCCTTTGGAAAATCTGGATGGCTGTCCTTTGGCGGCTGGATCAATGCCATCATACCGGTACTGATTGTACCGTATTATTCCGTTATTGGCGGCTGGGTCATTAAATATCTGGTGGAATATGTGATGGGACACGGACAGGCACTGGCGTCAGACGGATATTTTGGATCTTTTATTTCCAACGGTGTTTCCACAGAAGCCTGTTTTGCAGTCTTTACGCTGTTTACGGTAGCAATCATCTATGCAGGTGTGCAGAATGGAGTAGAACGAGTATCCAAGTTCATGATGCCGATTCTGGTAGTATTATCCATCGTGATTTCGGTATATTCCATTACCAGACCGGGCGCATTGGAAGGTGTAAAATACTTCCTGATTCCGAATCCGGCGAACTTTTCCTGGATGACTGTTGTGGCAGCCATGGGACAGATGTTCTATTCCCTGTCCATTGCCATGGGAATTCTGGTGACATTCGGTTCATACATGAAAAAAGACGTACCGATTGAGGCATCCACGAAGAATGTGGAGATCTTTGATACTGCCATTGCCATCATGGCAGGATTGATGATCATTCCGGCGGTGTTTGCCTTTTCCGGCGGGGATCCGGATACATTGCAGGCAGGTCCTTCACTGATGTTTATCACGATTCCGAAAGTATTCGCCAGCATGGGAATGGGAACCTTTGTGGGAATCCTGTTTTTCCTCTTAGTACTCTGTGCAGCAGTGACCAGTTCCATTGCCCTGACAGAAAGTGCTGTATCCACATTTCAGGATGAACTTGGCTGGAGCAGAAAAAAAGCAACTGTAATTGTGACAGTTATTATGTTACTGCTGGGAAGCCTGTCCTCTCTGGGATACGGTCCACTGGACTTCGTGAAGATCATGGGAATGCAGTTCCTGGATTTCTTTGATTTCCTTACAAACTCTGTGATGATGCCGATTGCAGCACTTGCAACCTGTCTGCTGGTATCGAAAGTAATGGGAATTCAGAAAGTAGAAAAAGAAATGCTGCTGGAAAATGGAACCTTCCACAGAAAGAAAGTATTCGATTTTATGATACAGTATTTGTGCCCGATCTTTGCGGCAATCATACTGTTCAGTTCCGTAGCAAATGCATTGGGATGGATTTCCATGTAAAAATGTATTGACATTCGGGCAACGATCACTTACAATCAACCACAAGAGCAAGGAGGCTTAAAAGAGTCCCTTGCTTTTTTTGTTTTCCCCCGCAACAGTTATACAAAATGACAAAACTGTCTGTGGAAACTATACATTTTGCACATTCATATGGTTTCTGTAAAAGAAAATATAATTCTATATTGACAAAAAAATGTTGAGCCTATATCATAGAAGTGTAAAAAAGTTACAGAAAACGAGCCTATATGAAGAATATCAAGAGAACATCACTTCAGACAGAAGTTATAGAGTATATTAAAAACTATATAGAGGAGAATAGGCTTCAGTCGGGAGATAAGTTACCGTCCCAGCAGAAGCTGCAGGAGATGATCGGTGTAAGCCGCCCTACTCTGCGGGAGGCAATGAAGGTTCTGGAAACCAGAGGCGTGTTGAAAGCAGTGAATGGCAAGGGAATATTTGTCACATCCACCGGAGATCAGAATATGATATCGCTTCTGAATTTCACGAAGGAGAAGCAGAATGTACTGGATGTACTGGAAGTTCGCCGGATTCTGGAGAAAGAGATCATACGGCTGGTAATTCACCGTGCGACGGAAGAAGAACTGGATGATCTGGGAGAGACAACCCGACTGCTGATGCAGTTGTTTCATGAGGGAAAGCAGCAGAACCATGTAGATCACAAGTTTCATAATACTATCTATCGTCTGGCACATAATGACGCACTGTACCAGTTGATCACATCTCTGGAGACAACGATGGTCAACTTCTGGGAGTACCCGCTGGATCTGGAAGATCCATTTCTCAAAAGTATTCCTTTACATGAGAAGTTATATTTCGCTATCCGGGAAAAGAATGTGAAGAAGGCACAGTCCATCAATGAGAAGCTGTTGGATGAGGTTGAATATGAAATCAGCCAGAAATACTAGAAGAGAAAGCAGAGTTGCATCTGCTTTTTAAAATCCTGTAACCTATATGATAGCTTACAGGTTGAAGGGAGAAGCTATGACAGACCAGAAAGAATATCTGAAAAGTGACAGCCTGATTGCTGCACATTATGGCGAAGAATATGAGCATTATTACAATGCCATAGTGCCGCCGGTGTTTATGAACTCACTGAATGTGTTTGAGACACTGGATGATTATTATGACTTTGACCGGACGGACAGACACAAATACTGCTACGGCAGAGTACAGAACCCGACAGTAAGGATATTGGAAGACAAGATCGCAGCACTGGAACATGGATGCGGGGCACTGGCACTGGCATCCGGTATGGCGGCAGCATCGACTGCGGTATTCAGCACCATCAAAGCAGGAAGTCACGTGGTCTGCCTGAAGAATGCATACGGTCCGTTAAAGGATCTGCTGACCGGGTACTGCAGGGAACACATGAATGTGGAGACTACCTTTGTAAAAGGCGTAGAAGTATCTGAATTTGAAGCAGTTATTACAGATAAGACCGATCTGGTTGTACTGGAAAGTCCGTCATCACTGGTATTTTCCCTGCAGGATATCCGCAAAGTATCCGAGATTGCACATGCACATCAGGCAAAGGTCTATATTGACAATACCTACTGTACACCGTTATATCAGAAGCCACTGGATATGGGCGCTGATATTGTCATGCATACCACATCCAAATATATCGGAGGACACAGTGATGTGATCGGTGGAATGCTGGTGACAAAGGATCCGGAACTGTTTGCAAAGCTTCTCCATAACAGAGAATTGTTTGGCGGAATCGTCGGCCCGATGGAAGCATGGCTGATGATCAGAGGACTGCGTACCATGGCAACGAGACTGGAACAGCACCAAAAGACAGCTATGGAAGTAGCGAAGTTCCTGGAAGAACAGCCAATGGTAGAAAAAGTATATTATCCGGGACTGCCTTCTCATCCACAGTATGAACTGATGAAGCAGCAGCAGACCGGTAACTGTGGATTATTATCCTTTGAATTAAAGGGAACACTGGAGCAGGCAGTAAGATTTGCAGAAAGTCTGAAGATATTTAAGATCGGTGTTTCCTGGGGTGGATTCGAGAGTCTGGTATTCCTGCCACATATGAGACTGGACGACCAGACATGCGAGGAACTGGGAGCATCCCAGAGAATTGTACGAATTCACTGCGGACTTGAGGGCACTGAAAGCCTGATTTCAGATCTGAGATCGGCTTTAGAGCGTATATATACTACATATTTATTTTAAAAAGGGAGGACATTACACATGAACAAGAAAAAAATCACTGCTTTTGCAATGGCAACACTGGCTGCATGCAGCATGTCATCCATCATGGCACTTGCTGATGATCAGGTTACTATCACAATGGTAGAATCTCTGACAAGCCCGGAGAGAACAGCAATTCTTCGCGAAATTGCAGATAACTATCAGGCTGACCATCCGGATGTTACCATCGAGATCGTATCTCCGCCACTGGAAAATGCTGACACCAAGATCACACAGATGTTGATGAATGGAAGCGGAGCCGATATCGTTGAAGTACGTGACTCAACGATCACACAGTACGCATCCAATGAATGGCTGGCAGATCTGCAGTCTTACATCGATGCATGGGATGAGAAAGATACACTTTCCGATTCCGCAGATGAAGTTATCCACTATTACAAAGATACCGCATACATGATCCCTTATGGATTCTATCAGAGAGGTCTGTATGTACGAAAAGACTGGTTCGAAGAAAAAGGACTGGAACTTCCGACTACATGGGAAGAACTTCTGGAATCCGGTGAAGCATTGACAGATGAATCTGCAAACAGATACGGATATTCCTTCCGTGGTGGTTCCAGCGGATATCAGTATGCAGATACCATTTACTGGAGCTGGATCGGAATGGATAAAATTGCGGATCCAAATGCTGCATATTTCCTGAAAGACGGAGATGGAGCGACTATTTTCACACTTCCGGAGGCAAAAGAAGCACTGAACTTCTACAAAGAACTGTATCAGAAAGCATCACCATCTGACTCCATCGCATGGGCATTCTCAGAAATGGTTCAGGGATTTGTCGGCGGAACTACCGCTATGCTGATTCAGGACCCAGAAGTTATTGCAACCTGCACAAGCGATATGGAAGATGGATCCTGGGCACTGATCCCATTCCCTAAGGGACCTTCCGGACAGGCAGTATTCCCGAACGGTTTCGCTGGCTGGGGTATGACATCCTTCACAGAGCACCCGGATGAGACAGCAGACTTCCTGCTTTACTTATCCAATTCCGAAAATAATACATATTTTGCAAAGAATTATTCTACGATTCCAATCCATACAGATGCTGCTGACAGCGATTCATACTTCTCAGAAGGTGCATTCTCCATGTATATGGACATGGCTGCAGAACCTGAAACTTATTGCCATGCTGCATACCCTCAGATGTACGAAGCATTTGCAACCTATAAGACAGAAGTAGATACCATGTATCAGAAATTCCTGACTGACGAGATCACAGATGATGAACTGCTTCAGTGGTTAGATGACTTCTGGACAACTGCTTATGCAGAAGAAGGTCAGCTCTGGTAAGAAGTTTTACCAGAAATGGATGTAACAGAATAAAAAACATGCCATCGGTTCCTTATAATGGCGCCGATGGCGTGTTTCTTTGAAAGGAGACACGAATGAAAAGTAAATCCAAACTAGCAAAAAAGAGGCGCAGATTCGTCATACTGATGCTGCTGCCATCCATTATTTTTCCACTGATATTTACATACTATCCTATGGTTCGTGGTTCCATGATGGCATTTCAGAATTATAATCTGATGAACCTCAAAAACGTACAGTGGATAGGTCTTGATAACTTTAAAAATCTGTTAAAACCAAGTATTGCGAACTCTTTCCCGCTTACGGTTATGAACACAGTAAAATGGGTTGTGATTTCTCTGTTTTTCCAGTTTACCATCGGTTTTGCAATGGCACTTTTGCTCAAGAAGAAATTCAAAGGTTCCAATATCTACCAGGGACTGATCTTTTTCCCATGGGCAGTATCCGGTTTCATCATTGGTATTATGTGGCGCTGGATGTATAACGGAACATCGGGTGTGTTCAACGACATTCTGGTTAATAAACTTCACATTCTCAGCCAGCCTGTCGGATGGCTTGCTGACAAACACATTGCATTATATGCATGTATTATTGCGAATATTTGGTATGGTATTCCATACTTTACAATAATGATTACTGCGGCACTTCGTGGTGTATCCGAAGATCTGTATGGTGCAGCATCTGTAGACGGTGCCAACGCCCTTCAGAAGTTCATCCACATTACAGTGCCAAGTATCAAGTCTGTTTTGTTACTGACCGTACTTCTTCGTGTCATCTGGATCTTCAACTTCCCGGATCTGATTTATTCACTGACCCAGGGCGGACCGGCAGGATCTTCCAACATCATTACATCTTACATGATGCAGTTGGTACAGAGTCTGGATTACGGTATGGCATCAGCAGTCGGAGTTCTCTGCATTCTCTTCCTTGTTATATTTGCGGGAATCTATCTGGCTGTGACAAAATATACAGAGGAGAACTAAATTATGACAGCAAAACATAAAAGAAGTATTTACAGTGTTCTGAAATTTATTGTACTTGCACTGTTTCTGGTTATCGTCATGTTTCCGTTTGTATGGATGCTGCTTACATCCTTAAAGGGATCCCAGGGTGAGATCTATGCCTTCCCGGTAAAATATCTTCCGAATCCGGTATCCTTTGTAAACTACGCATCCATGCTCTGGAAAGGAAGCTTCGGCACTTATATGCTGAACTCACTGTTTGTTTCAGCAATTGCAGCAACCTGTGCAGTACTGATTGCGGTTCTTTCCGCATACGTCATCAGCCGTTTTCATCTGAAACACAAGAATCTGGTGATGATGTTTTTCCTGGTAACTCAGATGTTCCCGACCTTCATCATGCTGGCTCCGCTGTACCAGATGCTGGCTTCCGCAGGCATGCTGAACAGACGTACCACACTGGCGTTGTTATACACCAACATGATGATACCTTTTTCAGTGGTAACACTGGCAGGATTCTATGATGCAGTTCCGACTTCACTGGAAGAAGCCGCATGGATTGACGGATGTGGATATCTGTCATCCCTGTTCCGTGTAGTAGTCCCGGTGATCAAACCAGGTCTGGCATCTACCTTTATTTTTGCATTTATCAACTCCTGGAATGAACTGTTCATGGCAGTCATGTTTATTGATGTGGACAAATATAAAACCATACCGGTAGGATTGAATGCCCTGATCCTGAAATACGATATTAAATGGGGAGAGATGGCGGCAGGTACGATTATGTCACTGATTCCGACCATGATCCTTTTTGGTTTCTGCCAGAAGTATATGATCGAGGGCCTGACAGCCGGTTCCGTCAAAGGATAAGGAGCAGCGAATGAGTATTCAGTTTGAAGTAGAGAGAATGGAGCGTCTGGCAGCAGACCTGGATCTGCTGCGGATATCCGGTCAGATTCCGGTAACAGACTACCTGAGAAAAGAAGGAAAACAGGAAGACGGTGCCATTTGTGATACAGAAGGGTGGACACCGTGCTGCATCAGCGAACCGTGGTCAGAGCTGTGTGAATATCGCTGGTATCGTACCAGGGTACAGATCCCGGAAGAGATGGGTGGAAAACGTGTGGAATTCCGTTTTATCACCGGAAGAGAAGGACAGTGGGATGCCACAAATCCACAGATGCTTTTTTATGTGAATGGCAGACCAGTACAGGGCATTGATGTGAACCATCGTCAGGTATTGCTGGAAGAAAAGGCAAAGGCAGGCACCTGTATAGACATTGCATTTCTGGTATTTACCGGAAGTGTGCCGGGTGATTTGATTATCCGCACGGATCTGATTACCGTAGACTGGGAGACCGAGCAGGCATATTATGATTTTCTGGTTCCGGTACAGACCGCCCGTTTATTAAAAAACAGTGATTATGAGAATTACAGAAGAATTCTCACCCGACTGGCTCCGGCGGCAGATATTCTTGACCTGCGCCAGCCATATACGGAAAGATATTACGCTTCTCTTCACAGGATGCGAGACATTCTGAAAGAAGAATTTTATACAAAAGTAGATGAAAATGCACCGGTAGTCAGTGCCATTGGTCATACGCATATTGATATTGCATGGCTGTGGACAGTTGGGGTGACAAGAGAAAAAGCAGTACGCAGTTTCTCCACGGTGCTGGAACTGATGGATCAGTATCCGAATTATCGTTTCATGTCCAGTCAGCCGATTCTGTACCAGTTTGTAAAGGAACAGGAGCCGGAATTATATGAGAAGATCAGAGAAAAGATCCGGGAAGGACGATGGGAGACAGACGGAGCCATGTGGCTGGAGTCTGACTGCAACCTCCCGGCAGGAGAATCTCTGGTCAGACAGGTGATGAAGGGCGAACAGTTCTTCATGGAAGAATTTGGCATTCCGAGCAGATGCCTTTGGCTGCCTGATGTATTCGGATATTCTGCAGCCATTCCGCAGATCCTGAAAAAAAGTGGTGTACCATATTTTCTGACGACTAAGATCGCATGGAATCAGTTTAATCAGCTTCCAAATGATACCTTTATCTGGAAGGGAATCGATGGCAGTGATGTCTTTGTTTTCATGCCGACGACCTGTGACTTTGATAAGACCCTTGGATTGAATATTTCCTTTACCGACACCAGAAATACCACCACATACACCGGTATTGTGAATCCAAATATGACACTGGGGACGTTTAAGCGTTTCCAGAACCGTGACCTGACAGAAAATACACTGATGCTGTTTGGATTCGGGGACGGCGGCGGTGGTCCAACCAGAGAGATGCTGGAAGAGGCAGAACGTCTGAAATACGGCATGCCGGGGATTCCAAGGCTGGTGCAGGAACCGGAGCGTGTATTTTTTGACCGGATACATGAAGAGATTGCATCCAGACCGGATATGCCGGAATGGAACGGAGAGCTGTACTTTGAATACCATCGGGGGACACTGACCTCCATGGGAAAGAATAAACGTAACAACCGTAAGAGTGAGATCCTCTATGAACAGCTTGAGACGCTGGGGGTTATGGGAGAAGCATACGGGCAGGAATATCCGGCAGAAGTTCTGAAATCTGGATGGGATATCATTTTACTGAATCATTTCCATGATATTATTCCTGGAAGTGCCATTGAAGCGGTATATGACCAGACAGATGTGGAATATGCGCAGATCCGGCAGGACGGTATGCGTGCACTGAGTCAGCTTACGGATGGCATCGCAGAAAAGATTCATGGAGAAGATACACAAAATGGGGAAGAAACGACGATTTTTGTGTATAACACACAGGGATATGACAGAGACGATGTGGTGTGCATAGATGCAGAAAAAGTGAAAGGCTGGAACCGGCATGTCACAGCCATGGTGGATGCAGAAGGCAATCTGTCTCCGGTTCAGTATGCCGCCAATGGAGATCTGCTGTTCTTCGCACAGGCAATACCGTCAGTAGGATACAAGTCTTTTGTACCGGTGATGGGAGAACCGGACGCAGAACAGAAGAAGATCTGGGACGGCAGTTTTGAAAATGCATATTACCGTGTGCAGTTTGATGATCAGATGAGGATCACCTCACTGGTAGAAAAAGAAACAGAACATGAATTTATCAAAGAAGGAACCACAGGCAACCGGCTTGTGACTTACGAAGACCGTCCAATGAACTGGGATAACTGGGATCTGGATATGTTCTATAAGAAGAAACCCTATGAGGCAGATGAAGTATCTGCGCCGGAACTGATGGAAGCAGGACCGGTGCGGACCGTAGTGCGGATCCGCAGAAGGTTTGCAGATTCCATTGTCGATCAGGATGTGATTTTGTATCCGGAATTGCCGCGTATCGACTTTAAAACATCCGCAGACTGGCAGGATCATCATGTACTGCTCCGGACACTGTTCCCGGTAGATGTGAACAGTACGAAGGCATCCTATGAGATACAGTTTGGTAATGTGGAACGTGAGACGACGCACAACCAGAGCTGGGATACTGCCAAATTTGAGGTATGTGCCCATAAATGGTCCGATCTTTCAGAGCAGGGACTGGGAATCAGCCTGTTAAATGACTGCAAGTACGGACACAGTGTGCGGGACGGCGAGATGGGGCTGACCCTGATCAAGTCTGGCGTGTATCCAAATGAAAATGCAGATATCGGTTATCATGAATTCACTTATGCGATCTATCCGCATGCAGAAAGATGGCAGGATGCAAGAACCATAGAGATGGCATATGACCTGAACATACCGCTGCATACCAGTATAGTGGAAGGGGCAGATATCCGCACAGAGAGTTCCATGATAGCCATAGCAGAGGATCACTGTTTCTTCGAGACCATCAAACGTGCCGAGGATGGTGACGGATATATTCTCCGTATCTACGAGAATAAAAATAAGAGATCGAAGATCCACATTGCAGTGAATCTGCCAGTCTCAGAAGTAATCGAATGTGATTTGATGGAACGTCCGCTGGCTAAAGTGTCATTTGAGAATGGAGTACTGGAAGACAGCATCAAACCATATGAGATTAAGACCTATCGTTTACATCAGGCATAGAGAATAAATAACAGATAGCAGAGGAACACCCTCTGCTATCCTTGTCTGAGAAGAAAAAGGCATAAGAAGAAGGGGCTTCAAATGCGGGAAGGAGAAAAGATGAAACAGGAATGGTGGAAAGATGCAGTAGTGTACCAGATCTATCCAAGGAGCTTTCAGGACAGTAACGGAGACGGAATCGGTGATATCAATGGGATCCGGATGCATTTGGATTATCTGAAAAATCTGGGTGTGGACGTGATCTGGCTGTGTCCGGTTTACAAGTCCCCAAATGCGGACAATGGATACGATATCAGTGATTATCAGGATATTCATCCTGATTTTGGAACGATGGAAGACTTTGACCGGCTGCTGCAGGAGGTGCATGAGCATGGCATGAAGCTGATTATGGACCTGGTTGTGAATCATACATCAGATGAACATCCATGGTTCCGGAAAAGCAGTTCGGCAGAAGCGACATCTTATGATGACTATTATATCTGGAAGGACAGACCAAATAACTGGAAATCACGTTTTCAGGGAAGTGCCTGGACTTATGATGAAAAAAGAGGACAATATTACCTGCACATCTATACAGTGAAACAGCCAGATTTGAACTGGGAAAACGAAGCTGTTCGCAGGGATGTATACAAAATGATGAACTGGTGGGGAAAGAAAGGAATCGATGGTTTCCGTATGGACGTCATTTCTATGATCTCCAAGGATCAGTCTTATGCAGATGGACCGGTGGGAGAGCATGAACAGTTCGGTGATGGATCTTCCATGTATATAAACGGTCCGAGAGTACATGAGTTCCTGCAGGAGATGAACCGGGAAGTGATTCAGAACTTTGACTGGATGACGGTAGGAGAAGGTGTTGGTGTGGATACCAGAGAAGCCTGCCTCTATGCCGGATTTGACAGAAAGGAACTGAACATGATGTTTCAGTTTGAACATGTGGAGCAGGCAAAGGGCCCTCTGGGAAAATGGACAGACCGGAAACCGGATTTTCTCAGGGTAAAAGAGATTCTGGATCGCTGGCAGACAGATCTGGAAGGAAAGGCGTGGAACAGTCTGTTTGTGGAGAATCATGACTATGCAAGATCGGTATCCACATTTGCAGATGACAGAGAAGAATACCGGGAACTGTCTGCAAAGATGCTGGCGATTGCACTGTATATGATGAAAGGAACCCCATATATCTACCAGGGACAGGAACTGGGGATGACCAATTACCATGCTTCCTCCATTGATGAATTACAGGATGTGGAGAGCAAAAATGCTTATCAGTTTTATGTGAATGCAGGGGAGGTCTCCCCGGAAGAAATGCTGAAGTATGTGAACTGTGCCGGAAGGGACAATTCCAGGACACCAATGCAGTGGAATACAGAAGAAAATGCCGGATTTACCCATGGCACACCGTGGCTTCCGGTAAATCCGAACTATACGTATCTGAATGTAGAGGAACAAACCGGGCGTACAGATTCTGTCTTTACTTTTTATCAGCAGCTGTTGGCATTTCGAAAGTCTGCACCGGCAATTTTACGGGGCAGCTACCGGATGATTGGGAAAGAACATAAACAGCTACTGGCGTATTTTCGGACAATGGGAGAAGAGACATATCTGATTCTCTGTAATTTCAGTGAAAAAGAACAGTCTACAGATACGCTGAAGCTGAGACAGCAGACAGAAGTACAGGGAAAAGCTTATTGGAAACAGGTACTCGGAAATTATCCATCCGGTCACAATGTGGATATGCTTCGTCCATATGAGGGCGTAATCTGGAAAATGGAAAAGGAGTCTTAACAGGATGAGTATTTTAATCAATGAAAAAGAGGGAATTTTTCATCTTCAAAATCAGAACATCAGCTATATCATGAAAGTGCTGCGAAACGGGCAGCTTGGTCAGGTCTATTTTGGCAGAAGACTTCATGACTGCACAGAATATGATCATCTGGTGGAACTGGGACATCGGGATATGGCACCATGTGTATTTGACGGAGAGACAACCTTTTCCATGGAGCATCTGAAGCAGGAATATCCTGGGTTTGGAACCGGAGATATGCGTTACCCGGCAGTAGAGATACGGTGTGCAGATGGCAGCCGTGTGACAGAGTTCCTTTACGATCATGTGGAAGTGCAGCTGGGTAAACCGAAGCTTGACGGACTTCCTGCGGTTTATGTGGAAGAGGATCAGGAGGCAGAGACTCTGAAGGTTGTACTGAAGGATACGGTAAAAGGCCTGAAACTGGTGCTTTCCTATACGATTTTCAGAGATTTCCCAGTGATTGCCCGGAATGCATGGATTCAGAATGAAGGGGAACAGAGTGTGAATCTGGAAAAAGCCATGAGTGTCAGTGTGGATTTCCCAGACTGCGATTATGAAATGTTTTATCTGTCAGGAGCATCCTTAAGAGAACGGCATCCACAGATACAGCCGCTGCATCAGGGAATACAGGATATTCACAGCCTGAGAGGACACAGCAGCCACCAGTTCAATCCGTTCCTTGCATTAAAACGCCTGGATGCGGGAGAAAAGAAGGGAGAAGTCTACGGATTCAGCCTGGTATACAGTGGCAATTTCCTGGGACAGACAGAGGTCGATACCATGGGAACCACAAGGGTGATGATGGGGATTCATCCAACAGGTTTTTCCTGGCCACTGGCACCGGGGGAAGGATTTCAGACACCGGAAGCCATATTAGTCTGGTCAGATCAGGGACTGAACGGAATGAGTCAGACATATCACACACTTTACCGGGAAAGGCTTGCCAGAGGGTACTGGAGAGATCGTGAGCGCCCAATTCTGATTAATAACTGGGAAGCCACTTACATGAACTTTGATGAAGAAAAGATCCTGTCCATTGCAGAAAAAGCCAGGGAACTGGGGATTGAACTGTTTGTTCTGGAT
This sequence comes from uncultured Lachnospiraceae bacterium, assembly GCA_900544685.1. Classification (GTDB taxonomy): domain Bacteria; phylum Bacillota; class Clostridia; order Lachnospirales; family Lachnospiraceae; genus Marvinbryantia. The sequence continues at coordinate 48,373 of UQWA01000001.1, forward strand.
GATGGATGGTTTGGCAAGAGGAACGATGATACCAGTTCGCTGGGAGACTGGGATGTAAATCCGGACAAGCTGCCTTCCGGCATAGCAGGACTGGCACAGAAGATCCAGGATATGGGAATGCTGTTTGGACTGTGGTTTGAACCGGAGATGGCCAGCCGAGACAGTGATCTGTTCCGAGAGCATCCTGACTGGATTCTCGGAAGCCCTGACCGCCATATTTGCAGCGGCAGACATCAGTATGTACTGGATTTTTCCAAAGAAGAAGTGGTGGATTACATCGGAGATAAGATGGAAGCCATTCTTTCATCCGGTCCGATCTCCTATGTGAAGTGGGATATGAACCGCAGTATTTCCGATCTGTATTCCAGAGGAACCGATCCTTTGCAGCAGGGAACCATTTATCACAGACAGATTCTGGGGATTTACCGACTGTATGAACGGTTGATTCAGAAGTTTCCGCAGGTTCTGTTTGAATCCTGTGCCAGCGGCGGCGGACGTTTTGATCCTGGAATGCTGTATTATGCACCGCAGGCGTGGGCATCAGATGATACTGATGCATCCCAGCGGGTATTCATTCAGTATGGTAGTTCCTATGTCTATCCGTTAAGTTCTATCGGAAGTCATGTATCAGCGTGTCCCAATCATCAGACCTTCCGCAGTTTGCCTCTGAAGATGCGTGGAGATGTGGCATACTTTGGAACCTTTGGATATGAACTGGATCTGAATACCCTAAATTCAGAAGAACAGGATGAAGTAAAAGAACAGATTCGGTTTATGAAAAAATATCGACGGCTGATTCATAATGGTATATTTTATCGATTAAAGAGTCCATTCCGGAAGAATGCAGATCAGGTACAGGATGCGGCATGGATGGTAGTATCCCAGGATAAAAAGCAGGCATTGCTGGCATATTTCCGGCTTCATCAGCCTGTTAATGTGGGATATCAGAGAATAAAACTGGAAGGGTTGTCAGAAGATATGCAGTATCATATCAGTGACAGACCATATAGTGCTTATGGTGATGAACTGATGCAGATCGGTCTGGATGTGTCAGACTGGGCCTGTGGTGTCCGGTGGTCAGAGCAGCCACAGGGCGAGGGCGTATCCCGCATCATTTTACTGGAAGCATAGCTATCGGGGACGTATAAAAGTGGCTTTCAAAGCCACTTTTATACGTCCCCATTTGTTTATCCGCCGATATATTCGCTAATTACAGAAGTGAGCGCCGGGAGAATCTGCTGTTTTCTGGAGAGCAGATTCTCCTGGAAGGTATGTTCGCTGCCATCAGAATTTGGAAAGGCTTCTGCCGCCCACGGTGCACGGCTTCCGCCGGCATAGATCACAGATCCATTTTCCAGGATACTGGTAAAGACCAGCACAGCCAGGTCGATATATTTTTTCTGTGCAAAACGATCCAGAGCGGCTGTGATCTCTTTGGCATCTCTCTGGGTATCTCTGGCAGATGGCACAATTACCTGAGAAATGGACAACTTACAGGAATGGATATCATAGATCTTCAGATCCTGATTGATCATATCCGGGAAGCTGACCTTATCCTGGTTGGAAGTAATGGAGAACATCTCTTGAGCAAACTCCTCAATATCCAGATCAGCAATAGCCGCCAGAATATTGGCAGTACTGATATCCTTCTCCGTTGTAGTCGGAGAATGGAAGTCCATGGTATCAGACAGCACCGCCCCAAGCAGAAGGCCTGCCAGATTTGGCGGGATCGGGATCTGGTTTTCCCGGAAGATGGTTGCCACAATCGTAGCAGTAGATCCTACAATCTCGTTACGGAATGCTACCGGCTGCGAAGTGGAAAAATCGTTAATCCGGTGATGGTCAATAACTTCCAGAACCTGGGATTTTTCGATGGCATTCACAGACTGGGAAAATTCATTGTGGTCCACCAGAATCAGCTTCCGCTTTGGGGCATCCATGATGTGGTATCTGGAGATATAGCCCACCAGCTGATCATTCTGATCTACTACAGGATAAGCGCGGTAACGATTGCGGAGCATTTTGACACCGACGTCCTCCGCAAGCTCATGATTGTGGAAGAATATAGGATTGCGTTTCATAATTCGCTCCACAGACGGGGCAAAATACAGGTAACGTGACGTATTCATAGTACCATGACCGGAAAGAATAATCGGACAATGGTGTGCCTTTGCCTCTTCAATGACACTTTCATCCACCTTATCAGCCCATACAATGATCAGCATGCCGGCACCGAGCTGGATACACTTCTTCTGTGCCATGGTATCGGCACCTACGATGACAATTCGTTTTTCCACATCATAGCGGTCCAGACGTTCCGGCATAGTCATGGCAATGATGCTTACTTTACCGTTGATCACAGCGTCAGCGTCGTCATAGAGAATCTGGCCGTTCAATGTCTTACGGATATTTTCAGAGGAAGTATGCGCCAGAATATCAATGGATCTGGCTGTATCATCCAGACCAACGACAGCTACATCGGACTTTGTGACCATTCCCAGCAGATGCTTCTCATCATCCACCACGCCGCAGTAGGCGCGGTTGTTTTGCTGCATGATCTGCAAAGTCTCATAAATAGTAGTATCCGGAGTAATCGATACCGGTGAATCCATCTCAATCTCGGACAACTTCATCCGGGCATCCTGCAGCAGTAGCGGTGCATCAAAACCAAAACGCTTCAACAGATAGCCTGTCTCTGCATTCAGAGAACCCAGGCGGCATGGAATCGTCGGAATTCCCATAGATTTCTTAAAAAATGCATAGGCAATGGAAGAAGCAATGGAATCTGTATCCGGATGCCGGTGCCCGGTGATATAGACAGGGTTTTTCTTTTTCATGAAATATCCTCCCATATGATTGTTGGTATAAAAACAGTTTACCACTTTTTGAACTTGCATGTAAATATTTACCATGCTAAAATGTAGGCTGTACAAAATGAGAATTGAGCAGTAAAGAGGATCTTAGATGAAGAGAATTGTGCTATGTGATGATGTAGAATTGGAACGGCAGATTCTGAAAGAGTTATTAACATTATATTTTGAAGAAAAGGGAGAGGAGATCTCTGTTATTGAATACGAATCAGGTGAAGCGCTGATTACAGACGTGGAAGAAGGCTGTCTGGAAGCGGATCTGTTATTTCTGGATATCTTTATGAGGGATATGAATGGTATGGAAACCGCCAGAAAATTAAGAAAAATGAATCGAAAGGGACCAATTGTATTTCTGACATCCTCTCCGGATTTTGCCATAGAGAGCTACGAGGTGCAGGCATCCGGCTATCTGCTGAAACCCTATGATGTAGAGAAGATTAAGGAACTGACGTCCAGACTTCTGAAGGATGACAGCAAGAGGCGGGTAGCAGTCAAATGTAAGCGCCAATACCGCTATCTGTATACCGATGATATTATGCATATTGACAGTGATCGTCACGCGGTGACCATCCATATGTCTGACGGTGCAGAGATTGTGACACAGGAGAAGCTGGGAGATCTGGAGACCAGGATTGGAGAAGCAAGATTCTTACGCTGCCACCAGAGCTATCTGGTGAACATGGATTATATCCGAGATGCGCAGGATGATTTTCTTCTGTCGGACGGAACCACAGTACCGGTTCGAGTGAGAGGCAGAAAAGAGATGATAGATGAGTATCATGATTACTTTATGAATCATAACGGTCAAAAAGAAGAATAACAAAAAAACGGGGTTGCCAAAGATCAGCGGCAATCCCGTTTTTAACAATTAGCAATTATTTTATAGCATCCAGTGCATTGGAGATGTCTGCGATCAGATCTTCTTTATCTTCCAGTCCCAGACTGATGCGGATCAGTTCAGCAGGTACGCCTGCTTCCCGCAACTGTTCATCGGTCATCTGACGGTGAGTGGAGGTGGCTGGATTCAGGCAGCAGGTGCGGGCATCGGCTACGTGAGTCTCGATGGCCCCAAGCTTCAGATCCTGCATAAATACAGAAGCCGCTTCACGTCCACCCTTCAGTCCGAAAGATACGACACCGCAGCCCCCATTTGGCAGATACTTCTGGGCGCGGGCGTAATATTTGCTGGATGGAAGTCCTGAGTAATTCACATAAGCAACCTTTGGATGTGCTTCCAGGAATTCAGCTACAGCCTGTCCGTTTTCCACATGCTTTGGCATACGGACATGAAGAGATTCCAGACCAAGATTCAGGATAAATGCATTCTGAGGAGACTGCATACAACCCAGATCACGCATCAGCTGTGAGGTACATTTGGTAATGAAAGCACCTTCTTTGCCGAATTTTTCAGCATAAGTGATACCATGATAGCTCTCATCCGGCGTGCACAGTCCCGGATACTTATCTGCATAAGCCATCCAGTCAAAGCGTCCGCTGTCTACGATAGCTCCGCCCAGAGCAGCTCCATGGCCATCCATATATTTGGTAGTGGAATGAGTCACGATATCGGCACCCCATTCAAAAGGACGGCAGTTTACCGGAGTCGGGAAGGTATTGTCCACGATCAGCGGAACGCCATGTGCATGGGCAACTCTGGCAAATAACTCAATATCCAGAACAGTAAGAGCAGGATTGGCAATGGTCTCACCAAACATCAACTTAGTATTTGGCTGGAATGCGGCATTCAGTTCCTCTTCTGTAGCATCAGGAGAAACAAATGTAGCAGAGATTCCCATCTTTTTCAAAGTGACGGCAATCAGATTAAAAGTTCCACCATAGATAGAAGAAGATGCTACGATGTGATCTCCGCATTCACAAATATTAAACAATGCAAAGAAGTTGGCAGCCTGTCCAGAAGATGTGAGCATGGCAGCAGTACCCCCTTCCATAGCGGCGATCTTGGCTGCAACATGGTCATTGGTAGGGTTCTGGAGTCTGGAATAAAAGTATCCGGAAGCCTCCAGGTCAAAAAGCTTACCCATATCTTCGCTGGTACTGTACTTGAAAGTCGTAGACTGTACAATTGGGATCTGTCTCGGTTCACCGTTGCCAGGGGTATATCCTGCCTGGACACATTTGGTACCCATTCTGTAATCGTTCATAATAATCTCCTTAAATTAAAAAAAATGTTATATCTATCGTACCATCTTGCCAGTGCCTTTTCAATAAGCAGAAAAAGTATGATAGACTAACTATTCTGACAATTTACAAAAAATATAAAAAAGATCAGAAATAAAGTTGACAAATAAAAAATATTATGATATTATCTAATTATCAAAAGAAAAGACAAATAAAAGGAAAATCAAAGAAAGAGGTACAGTCCAATGAGATAAGAATCTTTAGCCAATGGGAACCTTACAGAATAACAAGAATATCTGAAGGAAGATGATGAAGATGAAAGGCAGAGATCCATAACGAATGGACACAGAAGAAAAATACTAAGACAGGAGGTATAGTCCAAAAGGAACATAAGGTACCAAATTCACAGACAATGAAAGTTGAAGGTGTAGACAATGAAATTACAGGAAATTCATTAAGAGCCCGGTCGAGAGAAAAAAGAATCGATCGGGCTCCTTTTATGTGTTAAAATATACAGAAGAAACACATGAAGGAGAAGCAATTATGAATCCCAAAACTTTGATACAGAATCTGGCAGTGGCAGAAAGACTGAAGGATGCCACCAGGCACTGCTATACATCCGGTGGTAGACATGAGAGTGTGGCAGAACATTCCTGGCGTATGACCCTGATGGCATACTGGGTGAGTGATGAATTCCTTGAGGCCAATCTGGAGAAATTATTCAAGATGTGTCTGATTCATGATCTGGGCGAAGCATTCACCGGGGATATACCAAGCTTTGAAAAGACCCAGGCGAATGAAAAACAGGAAGCAGAATTACTATATGAGTGGACCGGCTTACTACCGGAGCCGTTTGCATCCGAGATGACAGCACTGTATCATGAGATGGAAGAACGGCAGACACTGGAAGCACGCATATACAAGGCACTGGACAATCTGGAAGCATTGATTTCTCATAACGAATCCGACCTCAGCACCTGGATTCCTCTGGAATATGATCTTCAGATGACCTATGGCAATGACAAAGTGACATTTTCCGAATATCTTACCCAGCTCCGTGATCAGGTAAGAGAAGATAGTAAAAGAAAGATCGCAGAGGAGGGCGATAACAGACCAGAGAAAAAACTGACATTTGAAAAAAATAAGAAACTGGTTCTTTAAAAATAATGTTATTTCTTCTATTATAAAGCGAATGCAAAAAAGAACTGCACAGGGTCAGCCAGAACTGACCGGAAGGAGAGGCATTATGAAAAAGAATACAGCAAAAAATGTTACTGTCAATGCACTTTCGATTGCATTAGTCTGTATTGCAACCATGGCAATTCAGATCCCGATTCCACTGGGATATATGCATCTGGGAAATACCTGCATACTTCTGGTAGCGGCATTGTTCGGACCAGTTACAGGGCTGCTGGCAGGCGGCATTGGCTCTGCACTGGCAGATATGCTTACCGGATATGCACAGTGGATCATTCCGACACTGATCATCAAGAGTATCATGGGATTTGCGATCGGAGCAATCGCATATAAAAAAGGAAACAATCTTCATATGATATCAGTCAGAACATTCCTTGGATCTGTAGTAGGTATCGTCATCATGATCTTTGGATACTTTGCAGCAGGAGCCATCATGAACGGCAGCATCTATACAGGATGGACACAGGTACCGGGACTGACACTGGAAGGTGTCATTGGCATGGTAATTTTTTATGCAATTGGACTGGTACTGGAAAAAGCCAATGTGATGAAAGTACTGAATCTGGAAGGCTGATAACAGAATATAGTCAGATAGATCAAAAAGACCGGAGGTTACACTCTGGTCTTTTCTGTATGGTCTGATCTCCAGACCAGGTGTCCACATTTCGTTTTGTCTGAAAGAAACAAAAAATCACGAAAAATTTACGAAAAACAGAGTTATGTAAAATTATACAATAAAACATGCACAAAAAGTCGAAAACACATAAAATTGCACTTGCTCTATGTCTAAAATTGGAACTATAATAATGGCAGATATTGGGTGACATCAGTGATAGATAAACGATACCCAAAAGTACAAACAGACAAAGAAAGGATAGGATGGGAGAATGAAAAGATTTGAGAAATGCAAACGTGTTTTAGCAACTCTTCTCGTTGCTCTGATGGTTCTTCAGCAGACCAGTATTATCACACTGGCAGAAGAACTACAGGTCGAAACTCAGACAGCACAGGAAGAGAAAGCTGTGGAGCAGGAGGCAAAACCGGAAACATCTGCTCCGGAAACAATAAAACAGACAGAGGCGCCAACGGAGGCTCCAAAACCAACGGAAGCACCGACAGAGGCACCGGCACCTGAGACTCAGGCAACAGAAGCCCCTGTAACTGAAGCACCGGCAACGGAGCCACAGGTAACAGAAGCACCGGTAACAGAGCCACAGGTAACAGAAGCAACGGAAACAGAGCCACAGGTGACAGAAACCCCGGCAACGGAACCACAGATCACAGAAGCTCCTGAGACAGAAACAACTGAAGCTGTCACAGAAAAGAAGACAGAAGAGGAAAAAGAATCCGAGAGCACAACAGAAGAAACAGAGGCTGCCACAAAAGACAGCTTTCATAGTATTGCAGAAAATGTAGATGCAAAAGTTACTTTATCTAAAGGTATCTCAGAAGATGCAATCTTCGTAGCAAAACAGTATGACTTGGATTCTGACTACGTTGCTCAGAATGTAGATGATGCACTTGGCGCATGGATCGAAGCACACAACCTGACGGTACTGGATGCAGCAGTATACGATATGTACTTTGAAGAAGACGGCAAAGAAATCGCAGTCAAACAGAATGCAAAAGTAAACCTGACCTTCAACAGCCCAATCCTGACAGAGACAGGTGATGCTGATGTAGCTACTGATGTATATGTACTGCACGTAGTAAATGGAAAAGCAAAAGAAGTAGGAACCGTAACACGTAACGGCAATGATGCAGTTACTGCAGCAACCATCAACACCGATGGATTCTCACCATTTGTATTTGTAAAAGCAGTGAGCGGGGATGCGGCTGCACAGATGGATGGGACGTCTACCTCAAATGTAGAAGATGTTATATATGGAGTAGAAATATCAGGTCCTACAGATGGAACTACATATGATCCAAATAATTCAAATAAGAGAACAGATCATTTTAAAGTAACAATTAATTTTAAGGAAATACCAAGAGGAAATCAGTTTGGTAGCACAATGTACTATCAGATTCCAAATGTATTTAATATTGATCCTGTTACAACTCCACAGAGAATTATGTCAAATGATAATGGCGTATCGACTGAAATAGGAACTTATACTATTGACAGTAATGGAAAAGTTACAATTAATTTCAATGAAAAGGTTCACAATAATGATGCGTATAATGCGTATTTTAAATTTGAAGCATGGTTTAAGACAGAGGAAGTTAGTAAAACTAACGAAAAAGAAGTAAATTTTGGTGGTGAAATTAAAAAGACATTTAAGTTTGAACCGGCAGAAAATCTGACCGTAAAAAAGACAAGTATTGTAGACAAAAATGATCCAACATTATTCCACTATACCATTACAGTGACAGCAGGAGAAACTGGAGCTACGAATGTTGTATTAAAAGATTATATGTCGAATGTTAAATTGCAGGGGAAATTTAAAAAGAACAGTGTAGACATGGATGATGGTGAAAAAGGCGTAGAAAAGGATCAATGGAATGAATATTACACAATTCATGTGGGGGATATGAAACCAAATGAAACCGTTACTATCACCTGTGATGCCAAAATACCTTCAGAGAAGCTCAGTAATTTAAATGGAAAGATTGATACAGAAAATACTGTAGAAGGTAAATCTGACTATTCTGAAAGTAAAAGGTATACCGTAAAGAATACATACAAATATGAATTGATAAAAAAAGACAATGCTGTATTATCTGCGGATGGAAAAACTGCTAAGTGGACAGTAACCGTAAATGGTGGAGGAGACGGTTCAAAAATTGATTTAAATGGATATACGGTAAAGGATGCTTTATCTGATGCAGATAAGTTAGCAGGATATGAACTGGATACAAGTCAGCCATTTGAAGTTCTGGTGGATGGAGTAAAGGATACTTCATGGAGTTGGGATAATGTTACCCATGATGGATCAAATTGGAGTTATACTTTTGGTGAAAATTCGAATCATACATATACCTTTATTTATTATACCAAGGTTCCGGAGAATCATTCATTAGACAATATTACTGTTAAGAACAAAGCCACATTAACAAAAGATGGAACTGATAAAGGAAACGACGAAGGTCAGGGAACTATACCATCTACTGGATTGCCAGAGAATATCATTGAGAAGGACAATGGTATTCTTGAAACAGATCCAGACGATGCCACTCTTCGATACATCAAATGGGTTATGCGTATAAATGTACCTGCAAATACAGAGTATCCGAAGGTGTATCTTGATGATGATCCTTGGAATAATCCAAGCTATCAGATTGTAGACATAAGTGGTGGAGTAGTTAATAGTGATTCCCCTGCACACAATCAGGTTGGTATTACTTCTAGTAATAGTGATGTTAATAAGATAGTTGGAAATTGGAAAGCCACGATAGGTGGAAATAATAACAATCATATTATTGTAAAAGGTGCAGATGGAAATAAGATTACGCTTCCGGCTAAAGATGAACCTTATACAATTACAATGGTGTATTATACAAGATTGACAAACGAAGGACTTAATCAAGATCATATTACAAACAGAGTGACTTTGCATGTAAAAAACTTGTCAAAGTACGATGATGGCATTTACAAGCCGGGCAAGTCAGATTCATATGTAAGTGAAAAAAAGGGAGATTATGATTCTAAGAATCATACAATTACATGGACAATTCTGCTTAATAAAGGAGCTAAAGCTTGGGATGAAGGAATCTTTTCTATAGAAGATACATTAGATAGTAATTTAGAATTCGACAGATCATCTGTGCAGGTACAGGTAGGAAAAAATCAGCATGAAATATCAAGTGATACATCTGTAGTGAAAGATACCGATTATGAACTAACTGTAAATGATAATACTTTTAGAATTCAGTTTAAGAATTTGAAAGAACTGACTGAAGGCGCTAAAATATATGGAAGTCCATGTCCATGCCGGTTTGTCAAAATTACATATGTAACAAAAGTGAAAGATTCGGTATATACAACGGAAGAATCTACTTGGGTAAATAATGAGTTTGTATTAAAGAAAGATGACAAAAAAATTGAACGAGTTGACAGCAAAGTAGAAGTAAAACCTTCTAAACCATTTAAGAAAAAATTGACGAAAGAAGCGTCAGGTTTAAATGGATTTAAAGCATCTTATTCGATGACGGTTAATCCGGAAAAAGTATTTCTTTCTAATGATTCAACGAAAGAGAATCCACAGGATTATGTGATTGTAGATACGTTGCTTCCATGCATGCATCTGGATATTGACAGCCTGGTAATTAAGAAAAATGGAGAAGTACTTGCTAAAGATGCATACGATGCACCATATGAAGACAATGTATTAACAATTAGAATCCCAAATGGAGATGGTGCTAAGTACGAAATTTCTTATGATGTTTATGTAAAAGGAAAGATTGGGGAAGAAGTAACATATAAGAATAAAGCGATATTGAGGTGCAAAGGAAAAGAATATACACAGACAACATCTGAAAAGAAAGTTAAAATGCAGACAACGAGCGCCGGAGGAAGTTCCAAAGATTATTCGCTTGAGTTAGGAAAGTGGAATGAAAATAATACAAAGAGATTATCTGCGACATTTGAATTATCAGAATACTATAATGGACATTGGGGAGAACCGCGTGAAATTACAACTCTCACGGAAGGAAACGTATCATTAGGAACGGTTCATGCACAGGGTAGTGCAGATATTTTATATGCGGATGTGCTCTACAGACTGGTAGAAACGAAAGAACCAAGTGGTTATATTAAATCTACCGAACCATATTATTTTGTGATTGGAGAGGAGGCAACGTCAGAGATTGAGATACCAGCTGAGGTAAAGACGTATGAGACTTACTTTGCATCACAGCTAGAAAATGGAGACTGGAAGATTTTAGATTCAATACAGTTGACAAACAAAGAGGCACCGGGAAGTCTTGAGATAAAAAAAGATATAAGTGGTCTGACCACTGAGGATGAACAGAAATATCAAAATAAAACTTACCAATTTACTGTTCAGGATGCAGACGGAAACTATTATGCTCTGGATGGAAAGGTATCAAAGGATAAACAGATTCTGACAATAACAGCAGGAAATACAATTACTGTTACAAATCTTCCAAATGGTCAGTATACAGTAAAAGAGATTGCGGATGAAAGTACTCAAATTCCAGGATATGTTTTAGCAGAATCTGGAGCAACAGGGGTAGGAGTAAAGGTTGAAAAAGGCACAGAAGCTAAACTGACTGTAACTAACAGATATACTAATGTGAAGGCTGTTATCAAGGTACACAAGATAGTAAGTACTGGTGAAGGCGTAAGCTACACAGGAAGCGAGAAGTTCCAGTTCACACTGACCGGAGTAAACGGAGCACCGATGCCGTCCGGAAACGGAAATGTAGTGGAAGTGGAGAACGGAAAGACAGGAAGCTTCGGAGGAATCACCTACACAGCACCGGGAACCTATACCTACAAGGTAAAGGAAACCAAGGGAAGCACACCGGGAATGAGCTACGATGAGGAAGAACATGAAGTAACCGTCACAGTAAGTGAAGACCTGAAGACAGCAACAGTAGACTATGGAACAGAAAAGGCAGAGAGCCTGACAGTAACCAATAACTACACGGATGCAAAAGCAGCCATCAAGGTAAGCAAGATAGTAAGCACTGGTGAAGGGGTAAGTTACACAGGAAGCGAGACCTTTAAGTTCACACTGGCCGGAGTAAACGGAGCACCGATGCCGTCCGGAAACGGAAATGTAGTGGAAGTGGAGAACGGAAAGACAGGAAGCTTCGGAGGAATCACCTACACAGCACCGGGAACCTATACCTACAAGGTAAAGGAAACCAAGGGAAGCACACCGGGAATGAGCTACGATGAGGAAGAACATGAAGTAACCGTCACAGTAAGTGAAGACCTGAAGACAGCAACAGTAGACTATGGAACAGAAAAGGCAGAGAGCCTGACAGTAACCAATAACTACACGGATGCAAAAGCAACTATCAAAGTAGCCAAGGTAGTAGAAGGAGAAGGCTTCAATCCAAATGAGGAATTTGAATTTGTTCTTACATCTGTTGAAGGAACTCCAATGCCAGATGATTCTACTGTAAAAGTAAAAGCAGGCAGTGAGGCGGCATTTGGAGCTATTGAATATACTGCAACAGGTACCTATGAGTATACGGTGAAAGAAAAAGCAGGTACTACCGTAGGAATGATCTATGATACGTCTGAACATAAAGTAACTGTAACTGTAGAAGGTACAGATAAGCTTACAGCAACCGTAAAATATGAAGATGAGAAAGCCGATAAGCTGACAATAACTAATAAGTATAACGGTTTATCAGCCAAGATTAGCAAGGTTGATATCGCAGACGGCAAGGAATTGGAAGGAGCCCATATCCAGATCCTTGACAAGGATGGCAAGGTAGTTGAGGAATGGGATTCCACGAAGGAAGCACATGAAGTAACCGGACTGAAGACAGGAGAGACTTACACCCTGCGAGAGACGGTAGCACCGGATGGATATGGAGTAACCACAGACACTACATTTGTACTGAAAGCAGACGGAACAATCGATACTGAAAAGACAAAGACAACAAGTAAAGATGGAGTCCTTCTGGTAGAAGACAAGAAGACAAGCGTCAAAGTAAGCAAGGTTGATATCGCAGACGGCAAGGAGCTGGAAGGAGCCCATATCCAGATCCTCGACAAGGATGGCAAGGTAGTTGAGGAATGGGATTCCACGAAGGAAGCACATGAAGTAACCGGACTGAAGACAGGAGAGACTTACACCCTGCGAGAGACGGTAGCACCGGATGGATATGGAGTAACCACAGACACTACATTTGTACTGAAAGCAGACGGAACAATCGATACTGAAAAGACAAAGACAACAAGTAAAGATGGAGTCCTTCTGGTAGAAGACAAGAAGACAAGCGTCAAAGTAAGCAAGGTTGATATCGCAGACGGCAAGGAGCTGGAAGGAGCCCATATCCAGATCCTCGACAAGGATGGCAAGGTAGTTGAGGAATGGGATTCCAAGAAGGAAGCGCATGAAGTAACCGGACTGAAGACGGGTGAGACTTATACACTGCGTGAGACTGTTGCACCGGATGGATATGATCTGACTACAGATACCACATTTGTACTGAAGGAAGATGGAACGGTTGATACCGCACAGACCACTACAACCACGAAAGACGGTGTGCTTCTGGTAGAAGATGCCAAGACAGTTGAGACCGACAAGGCTATTGAAGTAACCAAGAGACTGATCAGCATTGACGGACCTGTCCTGAATGCTGAGGATGCCACATTCTATGTAGCTCTGTACGCTGATGCAGAATGTACACAACGTGTATCAGCAGTGAAAGCACTGGAATTCAAGAATGCTTCATCTGCTACGGTAACATTTAAAAACCTGAAAGCAGACACCACATACTATGTGGGAGAATGTGACCAGAATGGTACAAGTTATGGTGTAGGAACAACATCAGACGGAGTCACTTATGTAGCTGATTTTGGAAGCAGCAATAAAGTAGAGATAACAAATGCAGACGGAACGAAGGAAGTTCATTTTGACAACCAGTTCCTGACAGTACCGGACGGTTACAACATTGAAGCATACCTGAGCATTACAAAGAAAGTGCTGGATGTGGATGGTAATGCAGTCAACAGCAACGAAACCTTCTATGCAGGATTATTTGCAGATAAAGATTACACAACACTTTCTACCGAAGTATCTCAGAACATCATTCCACTGAGTATGGATGGAGGATCAGAGAAGACAGTTACACTTATGGTACCGATCATTCCGGGTGGAACGGTTAATCTGTATGTAACAGAGGTAGATAAAGACGGTAATCCGGTAGCGAACAGCAAGAGTTTTGCATACGATGTGGAAGTAAGCGGCGGAGAGATTGTACTGAGTGATGAAGGAAAAACGTTCTCTGTTACAATCACGAACAGTGAACAGAATGTGGAAACAGAAACGGAAACAGAAACTGAGACAGAAGTAGAAACAGAGACAGAAAAAGGAACACAGAAGACCACTGAAAAGAAAACTACAAAGGCAGCCAAGACCGGAGATGACACACCAATCGGTGCACTGGCAGGCGCACTGGCAGTATCAGCGGCAGTCATTGTGATCTACTTCAAACGTCGTAAAAAGAATGAAGAATAATCACTCTCGACAGTGAGGAAGCTTCAAAAAGAATAAGGTAATCATACAGAGCCCCATGGCAGAGAAATCTGTCGTGGGGTTTTCTGCGTGCGTCTTGCATCAAAGAGAAAAAGCGGTTATACTCAAAGAAATAGCTGAGTGCGAGAAAGGAGCAGTGATTTCATGAATCAGGTGATTAGCATTGGAAAACAAGACTTTGCGTCATTGCGTGAAAGTAATGCATTTTATGTGGATAAGACAGAGTTTATCCGTACCTGGTGGGAAGCGCAGGACGATATTACCTTAATTACCAGACCGCGCAGATTTGGAAAAACCCTGAATATGAGTATGCTGAACTGCTTCTATTCTTTGCAGTATGCGAACCGGGGAGATTTATTTGAAGAGTTAAATATCTGGAAATATGAAAAGTACCAAAAGATACAGGGAACCTGGCCGGTTATTTTCCTGAGTTTTGCAGACGTAAAACAGGCAAATGCCGGGGATGCCATTCAAAAAATCAAGAAAATCATTGCAACGGTATGTCACCAGTCTGAGAATATTTTAAAAAGTGATATTTTTTCAGAGTCGCAGCGTCGGCAATTTGCCTGCATCAGACCAGATATGGATGATGTGACAGCGCAAAGTGCGCTGCAGGATCTGAGCAGTTATTTGTTTCAGTATTACGGGAAAAAAGTAATTCTTTTGCTGGATGAGTATGATACACCGATGCAGGAGGCTTATATACAGGGGTACTGGAATGAAATGTCAGCATTTATCAGAAGTCTGTTGAATTCCAGTTTTAAAACGAATCCTTATCTGGAGCGGGCAATGATGACCGGCATTACAAGGGTATCAAAAGAATCTATTTTTTCAGATCTGAATAATCTGATGGTAATTACAACAACGTCAGAAAGATATATGGATTTTTTTGGATTTACCGAGCAGGAAGTATTTGCAGCACTGGACCGGTTCGGAATGGGAGGACAAAAGACTGCTGTAAAACAGTGGTATGATGGCTTTACTTTTGGAACACAGAGAGATATTTATAATCCATGGTCTATTACAAATTTCCTGAAGGAAAAACAGCTCCGTCCGTACTGGGCAGATACCAGTTCCAATGGTCTGATCAACCGGTTGATTCAGAAGGCACCGGCAGAGATAAAAAGCAGTATGGAAGAACTTCTGCAGGGACAGGCAATAGAGGTGAATTTTGATGAACAGATCGTATTTGAGCAATTGGAACAGGATGAAAATGCGATTTGGAGCCTGATGGTGGCAAGTGGATATCTGAAGGTGGAGAAGGTAGAATACCGCGGAATGCTTCTGGAGCCCTGGTATCATTTGAAGATTACAAATCTGGAGACAATCAGCATGTTTTCCAATATGTTCAGAGGATGGTTCCGAAATTCGTCTTCCAGTTATAATGGATTTGTCCGTGCATTGCTGTGTGGAAATACAAAAGAAATGAATCTTTATATGAACGATGTAGCGCTGGCGACCTTCAGTAGCTTTGATACAGGGACACATCCGTCAGAAAAAACACAGCCAGAGCGGTTTTATCACGGTTTTGTACTGGGACTTCTGGTAGAACTGCGGGATCGGTATATGGTTCATTCCAACAGAGAAAGCGGCTATGGGCGATATGATGTAATGTTAATTCCGAAAAAGAAACAGGATCCGGCAATGATCCTGGAGTTTAAAGTGCATGATTCAGATACAGAAGAAACGCTGCAGGACACTGTGGCAGCAGCACTGAAGCAGATACAGGAAAAAAGATACGATGCAGAATTGCTTGCGCAGGGAATAGAAGAAAAACAGATTCATCATTATGGGTTTGCCTTTGAAGGAAAAAGAGTAATGATCGGAACGGAATGATCTGTTCTCTTATGAACTCGTCAGTTGAAAATAAATCAACTGACGATTTTTTTCTTAAGAAAATATTATTTTGATAATAAAACTACTTGACAAACAAAATATTTACGCATATACTTTGAAAGTCAAATATATTTGGAATAAAAATATATGAGACTCAAATATATAAACAGATATTAAAGGAGATTACATGAGAGCAGTAATATGTGGGACGGGCTCGGCGGTACCGGACAAGGTTCTGGACAATGAGGAGCTGTCTCAGATGGTGGAAACCAACGATGAATGGATCCGTGAACGGACTGGTATTGCTCAAAGGCACATCGCAAAAGAAGATACCTGCGTATCACTGGCCGTGAAAGCTGCAAAGTCTGCACTGGAGCAGGCAGAGATCCCGGCTGAAGACATTGATCTTCTGATTGTGTCTACGATTTCATCCAACGTGGTACTGCCATGTACAGCATGTGAAGTGCAAAAAGAGATCGGAGCAGTCCATGCAGTTGCCTATGACCTGAGTGCAGCATGTACCGGATTTGTTATGGCGTATCAGAGTGCACAGAGCTTTTTGCAGTCTGGGATCTACCGGACAGCACTGATTATTGGAAGTGAATGTCTCTCCCATCTGGTTAACTGGCAGGATCGTGGAACCTGCATCTTGTTTGGAGACGGTTCTGGTGCAGCAGTATTAAGAGCAGAACCGGGAACTGCATATCTGCCTGTGGCGCATTCGGATGGGAAAAAAGGTGCGGCGCTGAAGTGCAAAAGTCTTTTTGATGGCGATGTGGAAAATCAACATCTCCACCCGGAAGAATACAAAATGCAGATGGACGGACAGGAGGTATTTAAATTTGCGGTACGCCAGGTTCCGGCAGTGATAAAAGAAGTGCTGGAAAAAAATAATCTGAGTCTGGAAGAGATTGACTGGATCATTTTACACCAGGCAAACAGACGGATTGTGGAAGCCGTCAGCAGATATCTGAATGTGCCTCTGGAAAAATTTCCGATGAATATGCAGGAATATGGAAATACTTCATCGGCCAGCATCCCGATTCTGCTGGATGAAATGAATCGAAATCAGAGACTGAAAAAAGGGCAGAAAATAGTACTCGCGGGATTTGGAGCGGGATTGACCTGGGGAGCAAGCGTCCTTGAGTGGTAAGGTAAGAATGTTTGTACCAGATCAGAAATAATAACAACAGAATGGAAAGAAAAAGGAGATTAAAAAAATGTTTGAAAAAATTAGAGAAATGATCGCAGAAAACTTAAATATTGATATGGATACCATTACAGAAGGAGCTTCTTTTAAGGAAGACCTTGGTGTGGATTCCCTGGATCTGTTTGAACTGGTAATGGCTTTAGAAGAAGAATTCGGAGTAGAAATTCCGTCAGAAGATCTGGAAGGACTGACAACTGTTGGTGATGTTGCAAGATATGTGGAGAGTCATCAGGAATAGTAAAGCATACGAGGTTTAAACATGAAGACAGAAATTACAGAATTACTTGGAATCGAATACCCGATTATCCAGGGAGGTATGGCCTGGGTAGCGGAACATCATCTGGCAGCAGCAGTATCAGAAGCCGGAGGTCTTGGACTGATCGGTGCAGCGAGTGCACCGGCGGACTGGGTCAGAGAGCAGATCCGTAAGGCAAAAGAACTGACACAGAAGCCATTTGGCGTGAATATCATGCTGATGAGTCCTTATGCCGATGATGTGGCAAAGGTGATTGTGGAAGAAGGCGTGAAGGTGGTCACCACCGGAGCCGGAAGCCCGGAAAAATATATGAAGATGTGGAAAGAAGCAGGAGTGAAGGTCATTCCGGTAGTGGCATCCGTAGCCATGGCAAAAAGAATGCAGCGTGCAGGCGCCGATGCAGTAGTGGCAGAAGGCTGTGAATCTGGTGGTCATGTGGGAGAGAGTACCACCATGGCGCTGGTTCCGCAGGTGGTAGATGCAGTGGAGATTCCGGTGATCGCCGCAGGCGGTATCGCAGATGGAAGAGGCATTGCTGCAGCATTTATGCTGGGAGCAAGAGGCGTTCAGATGGGAACTCATTTTGTGGTAACCACAGAATCCCAGGTACATGAGAATTACAAAGACATGATTATCCATGCCAAAGATATTGACACCCGTGTGACAGGCAGAACCACAGGACATCCGGTTCGTGCACTGAGAAATGATATGACGAAAAAATACCTTGCACTGGAAAACAGCGGTGCAGGATTCGAGGAACTGGAGCTTCTGACCCTTGGTGGTCTTCGAAAAGCCGTAGTAGAAGGGGATGTGAAGAACGGAAGTGTCATGTCCGGACAGATTGCCGGTCTGGTAAAAGAAAAAATGTCATGTCAGGAACTGATTCAGAAGCTGGTGACAGAGACAGATGCGTTACTGAAAGGAACAGGAATGTATGAGTAAAACAGCCTTTCTTTTCCCTGGACAGGGTGTACAGAAGTGCGGCATGGGAAAAGATTTTTATGAGAACAGTCAGCAGGCAGCAAGGCTTTTTGAGGAAGCTGGAGATGCACTGGGATTGGATATGAAGGCACTTTGCTTTGAAGAAAATGATCTCCTGGATCAGACGGAATATACACAGGCAGCGCTTGTGACCACATACCTTGCCATGTGCCGGGAACTGGAACAGCGTGGCATAAAACCTGATATTACAGCAGGCTTGAGTCTCGGAGAATATGCAGCTATTGCAGTGGCAGGTGCGATGAGCGATTTGGAAGCAATCCGTCTGGTGAGAAAACGTGGTATGCTGATGCAGCATACCGTACCGGCGGGAGAGGGCGCCATGTGTGCAATTCTGGCACTGGATGAAAAGAAAATTGAAGAAGTACTGGAAGATATTCCAGATGTAACCATTGCAAACTATAACTGTCCGGGACAGATTGTCATTACCGGAAAAACAGCAGCGGTACATCTGGCGGCAGAGAAATTAAAAGAAGCCGGGGCCAGAAGAACTTTAATGCTGAATGTCAGCGGACCATTTCATTCTCCAATGTTAAAGGCAGCAGAGAAAGATCTGAGACAGGAACTGGAACAGATACAGTTTAAAACATTGCAGATTCCATATGTAACGAATGTGAATGCACAGAAAATAACAGAAGAATCAGAAATCGCTGACCTGTTGGTAAGACAGATGTATTCCCCGGTACGCTGGATGCAAAGTATGCAGACACTCATAGAAGATCAGGTAGACACCTTTATAGAAATCGGACCGGGAAAAACACTGGAAGGATTTTTAAAGAAGATCGATAAAAATGTACAGGTGCTTCATGTATCCTGTTGGGAAGACCTGGAAAAATTCTGAAACATTCTTGAATGAAATAGGAGATATTATGTCAGATCAGAAAATAGCAGTTGTAACCGGTGCCTCCAGAGGAATTGGCAAGGCCATCGCCCTGCGCCTGGCAAAAGACGGATACAAAGTAATCATAAATTATAACGGCTCAGAAGCAGCCGCTCTGGAAGCAAAGAACCAGATTGAACAGATGGGCGGTCAGGCAGACACGGCACAGTGCAACGTGGCAGATTTTGAAAGTTGCCAGAAGTTTGTAGAAAAAGTCATAGCAGAAAACGGACGAATCGATGTGTTAGTCAATAATGCAGGAATTACAAGAGACGGACTTTTAATGCGTATGTCAGAAGAAGATTTTGACCGGGTACTGGATACGAATCTGAAGGGAACCTTTCATATGATCCGTTTTGTGTCCCGTTATATGTTAAAGCAGAAAAAAGGACGCATCGTCAATATGGCATCTGTAGTCGGGGTATCCGGCAATGCGGGGCAGGCAAATTATGCAGCATCTAAGGCAGGCGTGATCGGCCTGACCAAAACAGCAGCAAAGGAGCTGGCATCCCGTGGAATCACAGTAAATGCCATTGCCCCTGGATTCATTGATACAGAGATGACCGCCGTATTAAGCGATGCTGTAAAAGAAAACAGCAGAAAACAGATCCCCCTTGGAACATTTGGTAAGCCGGAAGACGTGGCAGGTGCCGTAGCATTTCTGGTATCAGAAGATGCCGGATACATTACAGGGCAGGTGATCCATGTAGACGGTGGAATGGTGATGTGTTAATACCAGGGTTCAAATGTCAGAAAGCCGTTCATGCTTGCATGAAAGGAAAAGAAAGGAAAACAACATGAAAAGAAGAGTTGTGGTGACCGGCCTCGGAGCGGTTACACCTATTGGAAATACCGTGGAGGAATTCTGGAATTCCATCAAAGCGGGAACTGTTGGAATTGGGGAAATTACAAAATTTGATACAACGAATTATAAGGTAAAGCTGGCAGCGGAAGTGAAGAATTTTGATGCAAAAGAGCGCATGGATGCAAGGGCAGCCCGCAGAATGGAAGCATTTTCCCAGTTCGCGGTAGCAGCAGCAAAAGAGGCATTTGAGGATGCAGGACTGGATATGGAACAGGAAGATCCGTTCCGTGTAGGCGTAACCATTGGCTCTGGAATCGGCTCCCTGAATATTATCGAAAAAGAATACGAAAAGATTCTCACCAAAGGACCGGGAAGGGTGAATCCTCTGATGGTTCCGTTGATGATATCCAATATGGCAGCAGGAAATGTGTCCATTCAGCTTGGTTTGAAGGGAAAATGTACCAATGTAGTGACAGCCTGTGCATCAGGAACCAACTGTATCGGAGATGCCCTTCGGGCGATTCAGTACGGAGACGCGGAAATTATGCTGGCGGGAGGTACAGAGAGCAGTATTACGCCGACAGCCATAGCCGGATTTACCAATCTGACTGCACTGACCACATCTACAGATCCTCTTCGTGCATCTATACCATTTGATAAGGACCGCAGCGGATTTGTATTGGGAGAAGGTGCAGGCGTAGTGGTTCTGGAAGAACTAGAACATGCACTTGCCAGAAATGCACATATCTATGCGGAACTGGTGGGATACGGCGCAACAGGAGACGCCTATCATATCACATCACCGTGCGAGGACGGCAGCGGCGCAGCAAAAGCCATGGAATACGCCATGAAAGAGGCAGAGGTAACACCGGAACAGGTGGATTACATCAACGCCCACGGAACCAGTACCCATCATAATGATCTTTTTGAAACAAGAGCCATCAAACTGGCATTTGGTGATGCAGCAAAAGATCTGTACATCAATTCTACCAAATCCATGATTGGGCACCTTCTTGGTGCAGCAGGTGGTGTGGAATTTGTTACCTGTGTAAAATCCATGGAAGAAGGATACATCCATCAGACGGTCGGCACTGGCGAGACAGATCCGGAATGTGATCTGAATTATACACTTGGCGCACCGGTGGAAAAAGAACTGAACTATGTTATGACCAATTCTCTTGGATTTGGCGGGCATAATGCATCGTTGTTGTTGAAAAAGTTAGGATAGCATCGTCACACGGATGATCCGGTGGCAGGAAGGAAACAGACATGGATATCGAACAGATGATTCGGCTGGTGAATACAGTCTCTGCATCCAATCTGACAGAGTTTTCCTATGAGGAGAGTGGAATGACTGTCAGACTGGAAAAGAAGCAGGGAAAGACAGTCATTTACCAGAATATGGCACCAATGGAAGCAGCAGCTCCTGGCATTTCACCTGTATCTGCAAAAGAACCTGTGCCAAAGGCTGGGATGGCAGAAGAAAGCACTCAGCCACAGGCAGAGAAGGACGGAACAGAAGGTAAAGTGATCACATCCCCTCTGGTGGGTGTATTTTACGCAGCTCCGGCAGAAGATGCAGAGGCATTTGTACAGGTTGGAGATACGGTGAAAAAGGGTCAGGTGCTGGCGATCGTAGAAGCCATGAAACTGATGAATGAGATCGAAAGTGATTACGATGGAACCATCGCGGAGATTCTGGTGGAAAACGGCCAGGCGGTGGAATATGGTCAGCCATTATTTAAGCTACAGTAAGACACAGGAGGTTATGTATCTGCAGGTCAGATACATAAGATGAGAAGATAAGTATGAAACATTTAGATATAAAAGGAATTCAGGAGATTATACCCCACAGACATCCGTTTCTGCTTCTGGATTATGTAGAAGACTATGAACCGGGGCAGTATGCGGTCGCTTATAAATGTGTGTCCTACAGAGAAGAATTTTTCGCAGGGCATTTTCCACAGGAACCGGTAATGCCGGGAGTACTCACTGTGGAGGCACTGGCACAGGCAGGGGCGGTAGCCATCCTGAGCCTGGAAGAGAATAAAGGAAAAACCGCATATTTTGGCGGAATTCAGAAGTGCAAATTCCGTGGCAAGGTTGTGCCTGGAGACAAGCTTCGCCTGGAGACTCGGATTATTAAGTCCAAGGGACCGGTAGGTGTAGGAGAAGCAGTCGCTTCCGTAGACGGAAAAGTGGTAGTCAGCGCAGAACTGACTTTTATGGTGGGATAGGAAGGAAACAGCGATGAAAAAAATACTCATTGCCAATCGTGGTGAGATTGCGGTGCGGATTATACGTGCATGTCGGGAAATGGGAATTGAAACAGTTGCGGTCTATTCTGAGGCAGACAAAGATGCACTGCATACCAAGCTGGCAGATGAAGCGATCTGCATTGGTCCGGCGGCATCGGCGGATAGTTATCTGAGCATGGAACGGATCATCAGTGCAACGGTGGTTTCCGGTGCAGATGCCATTCATCCGGGATTCGGATTTCTGTCGGAAAACAGCAAGTTTGCGGAGCTGTGTGAGCAGTGTCATATTACTTTTATCGGACCGGATTCTGCTACTATTGCCAGACTGGGGAATAAGCAGGAAGCCAGAAATACCATGATGGAAGCGGGCGTTCCGGTGATTCCGGGAAGTCAGGAAGCAGTCTATACTGCAGAAGAAGGGAAAAAACTGGCAGAAGAGATCGGTTATCCGATTATGATTAAGGCAGCTCTTGGTGGCGGCGGAAAAGGTATGCGGGAAGTGTATACACCGGAAGAATTCGAGACAGCATTTCAGACAGCCCAGAAAGAAGCAGAAAATGCTTTTCATGATAATACCATGTATCTGGAACATCTGGTGCTGCATCCTCGTCATATTGAATTTCAGATCCTGGCAGATCATTACGGGAATGTAGTACATCTGGGAGAGCGGGACTGTTCAATCCAGAGAAATCACCAGAAGCTGATAGAGGAGTCCCCATCCCCGGCACTTTCCGAAGAACTGCGCAGCAAAATGGGGCAGGCAGCGGTGAAGGCGGCGAAAGCAGCCGGTTATACCAATGCGGGAACCATTGAATTTCTGCTGGAAAAAGATGGCAGTTTTTATTTTATGGAGATGAATACCAGAATTCAGGTGGAACATCCGGTGACAGAATGTGTCACGGGAATTGATCTGATTAAGGCTCAGATTCGTATCGCATCCGGGGAGAAGCTGATGTTTACACAAGAAGATATTCACATTACCGGACACGCCATTGAGTGTCGGATCAATGCAGAAAATCCTGGGAAGAACTTCCGGCCGTCTCCGGGAACCATTTCAGATATGTATCTTCCGGGAGGAAAAGGCGTGAGAATCGATACAGCAATCTACAGCGGATATACCATTCCGCCCTATTATGATTCCATGATTGCCAAGCTGATTGTCTGGGCACACAGCAGGAAAGAAGCCATTGATAAACTGCGAAGTGCACTGGGTGAGGTGATCATTGAAGGTGTTGATACCAATGTGGATTATCAGTATGGAATTGTCAATCATCCGGATTTTGTCAATGGAACTACAGACACAGACTTTATCAGAAGGATATCATAATGAAACTGGACAATATGTTTAAGAAAAACCGAAGCACTTCCCTGAAAAGGGCAGAGAACAGACTGGTGAAACCGGAAGTGCCGGAGGGGCTGATGCGCAAGTGCAATCAGTGTGGAAAAGCGATCATAGCAGAAGAAGCAGAAAACGGATACTATATCTGTCCGAAATGTGGTGGATATTTTCATGTCCCGGCGTGGAATCGTCTGGAGATGATTCTGGATGAAGGCAGTTTTGAGGAATGGGACAGTGAAATGCCTCTTCAGAATCCTATGGAATACCGGGGATATCCGGAAAAGCTGACATCCGTCAAGGCAAAGACAGGTTTGAATGAAGCTGTCGTGACCGGAAAAGGAAGTATAAACGGTATGAAAACGGTCATCGGTGTCTGCGACGGCCGTTTTCTTATGGCAAGCATGGGAGAAAATGTGGGGGAAAAGATCACCCGCGCCGTGGAACGCGCCACCAGTGAGAAATTGCCGGTGATTTTGTTCTGCTGTTCCGGTGGTGCCAGAATGCAGGAAGGAATTGTATCTCTCATGCAGATGGCAAAGACGTCTGCGGCCGTGAAACGTCACAGTGATGCAGGACTTTTGTATATCAGTGTTCTGACTGATCCGACTACAGGCGGTGTGACAGCCAGTTTCGCTATGCTGGGAGATATCATTCTGGCAGAACCGGGAGCACTCATTGGATTTGCAGGGCCAAGAGTCATCGAGCAGACCATCCGCCAGAAGCTGCCAAAAGGATTTCAGAAGTCAGAATTTTTGCTGGAGCATGGATTCCTGGATGCGATTGTGGAGAGACCGCAGATGCGGGAAGTATTGGGAAATCTCCTGGAACTGCATGAAAATGCTGGCGCAGAACAGGCAGTTTTGGAACAGAATGTGTCAGGACAGACGAAGCAGGGAGAAGGTGCAGGTTCGGTTCATCAGGAAATCAGAAGAAGGAAAGATGCCTGGGATCGTGTACTGACATCCAGAAAAAAGGATCGTCCTGTGGGAAGTGATTATATCCGTGCAATGTTTACGGATTTTCAGGAATTTCACGGAGACCGTCTGTATGGAGACGACCCGGCTGTGATTGGCGGAATTGCCAGATTTGGCGGACAAAGTGTGACGGTCATTGCTCAGGAAAAAGGCAGCAGTACCAGAGAGAATATAGAGCGCAATTTTGCCATGCCAAAGCCAGAAGGCTATCGTAAGGTACTGCGTCTGATGAAGCAGGCAGAGAAATTCCACAGACCGGTGATTTGTTTTGTGGATACGCCGGGAGCATTTTGCGGAATGGAAGCTGAGGAACGGGGACAGGGAGAAGCTATTGCACGAAATATTTATGAGATGTCTTCGCTTAAGGTTCCTGTTCTGACGGTTATCATAGGAGAGGGCGGCAGTGGCGGAGCCCTTGCCCTTGCCACATCCGATGAGGTGTGGATACTGGAAAATGCGGTGTATTCGATTCTGTCACCGGAAGGGTTTGCAAGTATTCTGTGGAAAGACAGCAGCAAGGCAAAGGAAGCGGCCAAAGTCATGAAACTCACATCGGACTGTTTAAAAGAGCAGGGAATTGTGGATAAAGTAATTTTTGAACCAGAACATCTGACCAGAGAAAATCTGTATCTGGTGACATATCCCCTGGAAAAAGAGATGGCAGCATTCTTGAAACGTTATCAACAGATGTCAGAAGAAGAACTGACGCAGCACCGCTATCAGAGATTCCGTGAGATGTAATACACAGGGAATATGGTGCTGACAGCAACTGGAAGAATCGGTAAGGATGGAGAAAGATATGGAAAAAGAACTTTGGATCGGAAAACGGCGTGTGGAGAAGCCTGTTTTGCAGGGCGGCATGGGTATTGGCATCAGTCTTGGCGGCCTGGCAGGTGCTGTGGCAGCAAATGGAGGTGTGGGAATCATCTCCGCAGCCCAGATTGGATTTCGCGAGCCGGATTTTGATACCAATACAGAAGAAGCCAATGTGCGGGCAATGCACAGTGAATATGCGAAAGCCAGAAAGCTTGCTCCGGAAGGTGTGATTGGTTTTAATATTATGGTGGCAATGCGCCATTATGAGCGCTATGTAAAAGAAGCAGTGCAGGCAGGTGCGGATCTGATCGTGTCCGGTGCCGGACTTCCCATGGATCTTCCGGCAATTGCAGGAAAGGCGAAGACAGCACTGGCACCGATCGTATCTTCGGAGCGTTCCGCTAGACTCATCCTGAAATACTGGGAAAAAAAATACCAGAGGCTGCCGGATCTGGTGGTGATTGAAGGTCCGCAGGCTGGCGGACATCTGGGATTCTCCCCAGAACAACTGGCAGAATACGTACAGGAAAAAAAGAAAAACTTCGACGAAGAAGTTACAAGAATTATCACTACCGTAAAAGAATTTGCTCAAAAAGCAAAAATGTCCATTCCGGTAGCTCTGGCAGGTGGTATCGACAGCAGAGAAGCAGCCTGTCATGCCTTTGCACTGGGGGCAGATGCCATTCAGGTGGCAACACGTTTTGTAACAACCGAAGAATGTGACGCAGATATTCGTTATAAACAGGCATATATTCAGGCAAAAGAATCAGATATTGTCATCACAAAAAGTCCGGTAGGAATGCCGGGAAGAGCTATCTTAAATACCTTCCTGAAAAAAGTACAAAACGGCGAACAGGTTCCACACAGCAAATGCCACGGCTGCCTTAAAAACTGCAAACCATCAGAAATACCCTACTGCATCACCGATGCCCTGATCCATGCAGCCAAAGGAGAGACAGATCAGGCACTGCTGTTCTGCGGGGCAAATGCATGGAAGGCACAGAAAATACAGACTGTGAGAGAAGTCATGGAAGAAATGCTGGGAGATGCCAGATAGAATGTCCTTTGGAAAAAACAGTTGCCTGTAAATGCGAAAAGAGGATATAATAATCACAAATGGAATTTCAGAAAGATATGGTGGCATACATGGGAGAGAGAATGGATAACGCAGCAGAAAAAATCAATTATATACTGGTGAACCTGATTAATGAGGTCTGGGTCCTGGAAGAAAAAGCCATTATCACCGAAGAATTCAAAGACATTACCAACAATGATATGCATGTTATAGAAGCAATCGGACTTGGCAATGGCAGTAATATGTCTTCCGTAGCCAGAAAGCTGAACATTACAGTAGGTTCTCTTACCACTGCCATCAATCATCTGGTAAAGAAAAACTACGTAGAACGCCACAGAAGCGAGGAAGATCGGCGGGTGGTATTTATAAAGCTGACGGAAAAAGGCGTGGCGGCCTATGAGCACCATGCAGATTATCACCGTCAGATGACCAGCGCAGTTATGGAAAAGCTGACAGATGAAGAAGTTCCGGTATTGGTGAAGACACTGGATGCATTGTCAGATTTCTTTAAAGGATATGGAAAAGGAAGTAAATAGCTATGAAGACAGGTTTGATACTGGAAGGCGGTGCCATGCGTGGCATGTATACAGCAGGGGTGCTGGATGTCATGATGGAGAACAACATATGGGTAGACGGAGCAGTAGGAGTTTCTGCTGGAGCGGTATTTGGCTGTAATTATAAATCAAAACAGATTGGCAGAACCATTCGTTATAATAAAAAATATGGAAGGGATCCACGTTATGCGGGATTCCATTCTTTGTTGAAGACAGGAGATTATTTTGGAACAGAATTTTGTTATCATGAGATTCCTGAGAGACTGGATCCGTTTGACAGTGAGACGTTTCAGAAAAACCCGGCAGAATTCTATGTAGTGGGGACAGATGTGACCACGGGAAAAGCCGTATATCATAAATGTACCACTGGAACAGACAAGGATCTGGACTGGTTCCGTGCATCTGCGTCTATGCCACTGTTGTCCAATATTGTAGAAGTGGATGGCTATAAGCTGTTGGATGGCGGGATCGCAGATTCTATCCCGCTGAAGTGGTTTCGCAGTATAGGATATGAAAGAAATATTATTATCCTGACCAGAGATAAGACATATCATAAGAAGAAAAACAAGATGATTCCTCTTTTTAAAACACTGCTGCATAAATATCCGGAAGTGGCAAAAGCCATGAAACAACGTCATATCATGTATAATGAGGAACTGCGTCTGGTAGAAGAACAGGAAAAAGCAGGAAAGGCGCTGGTCATTCGTCCAAGCGAGCCAATCACCATATCCAGAACAGAGAACGATCCGGAAAAACTGGAAGAGATCTATCAGCTTGGAAGAAAGGACGGGATCGCTAATCTGAAGAAAATGAGGACGTTTATCAGAACGGCCAAAGTGGATCCTGATTCCCTTGACGTGCGGGAAAAATAGCATTATAATCGGTCATGAGAGTGTCTTGCTGTAACTATTAAGGCAACACACAAAAGTAGAATATCATACCAGGAGGTAGTTAAAATGGCAAAAGTAAATAAAGACATGCTGATTGGTGAAATCCTTCAGTTAGATCCAAACATGGCAGGCGTATTAATGGCAAGTGGAATGCACTGTGTAGGATGCCCTTCTTCACAGGCAGAATCTCTGGAAGAAGCATCTATGGTTCATGGACTTCCAGTAGATCTTGTAGTTGCAAGACTGAATGCATATCTGGAAAGCGTTGGCAAATAAGATAAAATGAAAAAGGGATTGGCGTAAAACGTCAATCCCATTTTTTTTTGCAGGCGCATTGCAGCGCCTGTTTACAGTGCTGACAGCTTCTGCAATGCTTCACCGAGCACAATAGCTTCGCCGTGTTCTACCAGATAAGCTTCATTACCCGCTGTATACTTCAGACCCGTTCCATATTCAGAGATCATGTTGCAGATACGGTTGAATTCCTCCGGCGTATGGGAGGACTTGCTCAGAATCAGATGATAGGAATCATCTGAAGCATCTTTATAAAGAGAGTTCACCCCATTGTAGCAGCCCTGAAGAATATGAGCGGCATGGATGACATCGTCCAGTCTGTGAAAACCGTAGATCTTTTTCAGTTCCACATACAGGTCTTCTTCTGATTCTGACTCAGCAGATTTATCCGTGTCAGAATTCCCTGCCTTTGAAGACAGAGTTTTATGTGCATCACGGATCTTCTGGAACAGATTCAGGATATCATCGGCTCCTTCCAGCTTGACAGAAGAGAGCGCATTGAGAAGATCACTGTTATCATCTGCAGAATTACCCTGAGAGAATTTGGCAAACCTGGTATCCAGTTCTTCCGGATCCTCAACCTTGGTAATGATCAGGATAATGGAATCAGCAGACATTGGAATCGCCTCAATCATAAGAGGAATATCATTTGCTTCAAAACCACATTCGTAGGCAGCCTGCTGCATCATCTCCCGGAAAAGGGACTTCGCTTTTTCGGTACCATATGCCAGTTCGCTGAGTTTTAATTTACGTTCAGCGAGATCTTCACGAGTCAATGTACAGCGTATCTGATTTTCATTCAGTCTTTCAATTTTCATGAAATCACTTCCTTGCCTGATATCTTGAAAGGTCACTGATATCAGCAACCTTTCTGCTTACAGTATATCCTACTTTAGTCAAAAATGTAAAGTGGAATACTGGCAGTCATCTGTAAAATTATTATAAAATACTTGAAAAACAAGAATATGTGTTGTATAATCAATAATAAGAGAAGACACATATTAAAAATGAAGGAAGGAGGACTATTTTACAGCGTCAGCAGATTCTTCTGCGAATTATTTCTTACATGCGATATTCTTCGCATGCATTTCATCTTATAATATATATTGATAACATCTATGAACAACCGAATATTGGCAGCGTCTTCTCTGAAAAAAATTTACGGATCTGCAGCAGTACATACCGGACTGCCTGCATAAGAGTACCACGGCAGAAATATATCACAGGCAGCACCTTCGTGGGTTCCGTAGAGAGAACAGAAAGAAGTGAGAAACATCGAATACAGAAAACCGTACGGTATGAGAACATACGGTACAAGATCGTATGATACAAAAGAGATGTTCGAAAAACGTAAAGAGAAAGTACTGGAGAGCAGCCTGTATAAGGAACTGCAGGGGTATCAGAATGCAGGAATGTCCCTGTGGCTGAACGGCAGACCCAGTACCAGCTATGGAATTGCCAATTATGTACGGGAAGAGTCAGATTACATGCGGGATTACCGTTTTGACGGGAATAATGAGATCTGCGGAATCGGATTCGACAGGATCAGAAAAAAGCGAATAAAATCAAGAGAATAGCAATCTGGGTTTCCCTGAACAGAAAACTTAAAATTGTATGAAGTTTTTCTGAAAAAGTCGAAAACTGTTAGATGTGTGTCACAAAGTATGCTATACTCAGAGCAGTAAGAATGCCATTCAATGGCACAGGCACGGAGGAATGAGAATGAAGAAAAAGGTGGCACCGGCTCTGGCAGTGATTCTGTTAATTGTGGTGGTAGTCGGGATCGTTTTCCTGACCAGGCTGATTCAAAAATATACCCCTTCATCTGAAGTGATGGACAGTCAGGAATATTTTGGACTGAACAGTGATGATGAAGCGGCAGTTATAGTAGGCAGCGAGGTCCTTTCTTATAAAGGAAAACTGATTGGTGATGTGGCATATGTGGATTATCAGGCAGTGAAAGAGGTACTGAACGATTATTTTTACTGGGATTCTGATAATAATACCATGTTATATACCATGCCGACGGATGTGGTGCAGATTCCGGCAGGCACCAGCAGTTATACCGCAGATGGCAAGACGCAGGATTTGACGTATAATATTGTACTGATTGATGGCAGCAATACTTACATTGCACTGGACTTTGTGAAGCAGTATACGGCGATCTCTTATGAAGTATTCCAGGAGCCGGACCGTATTGTGATTAACAATACATGGGGAGATGTGACCGTTGCCAGTGTCCGTAAGAAGGGAAAGGTGCGTACACTGGGCGGTATCAAGAGCCCGATTTTACGAGAAGTGGAAAAGAACGAAGTGGTTCGTATTCTGGACCCGATGGAAGACTGGACCAAGATTCTGACACAGGACGGATATATCGGTTATATTAAGAATGACCGGCTGGTAAAGGAACATACAGAGACCCTAACTACGGACTTTACTGCACCGGAATATACCAGTATTGAGAAGGATTACAAGATCAATCTGGTATGGCATCAGACTACCAGTATGGATGCCAATTACAATATCATTTATGATATTGCCAGTGTGAAGAAGGTCAATACGATTTCACCGACCTGGTTCAGTATTGCATCCAACGACGGAACACTGAATTCGCTGGCTCTGGCAGATTATGTGGATACCGCGCACAACAATGATATGGAAGTATGGCCACTGGTAGATAACTTCAGTGAGAATATTGATTTCGCTCAGGTTATGAATACCACCTCAGCGAGAAACAAGATCGAGAATCAGTTGATCGCAGCGGCTATAGAGTACAGTTTTGATGGAATTAATGTGGATTTTGAGAACATCTCAGAAGACGCGGCAGACGGATACGTGCAATTTGTGCGTGAGTTATCGGTTATGTGTCGGAAGAACGGGATTGCCTTATCAGTAGATGTACCGGTTCCTATGGACTTTACCGCACATTATAACCGCAAGGCACTGGGAGAAGTGTGTGATTATGTGATTATCATGGGTTATGATGAACATTATGCCGGATCAGAGAAAGCAGGATCGGTAGCGAGTCTGTCTTTTGAAGAAGAAGGTATTCAGAACACACTGACGGATGTGCCGGCAGCGAAGATCATAAGTGGCATTCCGTTTTATAGCAGACTGTGGTGTACCACCACCAATGCGGATGGCACCACTACAGTGACCAGCGAAGCAATGGGAATGAACGATGCACAGCAGGCACTGGAGAATAATCAGGCTGAGAGCACCTGGGATGAGACCACACAGCAGAATTATGCACAGTTTGAAGGTGAAGATGGTGCATTGTACCAGATCTGGCTGGAAGATACCAAGTCACTGACGAAGAAGCTGGAACTGATCAAGAATTACAATCTTGCCGGTGTCGCAGAGTGGAAGCTTGGACTGGAAGATGATTCCGTATGGGATCTGATTGCCAAATACATAAGTTAAAGTGTATACGTAAACAGCGTCCCCGCTGCATACATTAATAAAAAGTATGCGGCGGGGATTTTTCATGGGGAAAAGGCATCTGGAATGGATTATGGCAATTTTTATTCTGGCGGGTTCTTTTTATATT
Source organism: uncultured Lachnospiraceae bacterium (assembly GCA_900544685.1). Lineage (GTDB taxonomy): Bacteria > Bacillota > Clostridia > Lachnospirales > Lachnospiraceae > Marvinbryantia. Next base: position 80,501 of record UQWA01000001.1, read on the forward strand.
GGAAGACTGGGAGCACAGATGATGGAGATGCATGAACGGATTACCCAGGCAGTATCCGGTGAAGTGAAAGAATACCGGATTGTGGTGGATGCCGGGCATGGAGGCTTTGATTCAGGTAAGGTCGGGATCGGAAACATTCTGGAGAAAGAGATCAATCTGGCAATTGCCAGAAAAGTGCAGGAGAATCTGGAAGCGGCAGGGATCGAAGTCGTTATGACAAGGGAGAGTGATCAGGGGCTGTATGATGAGAATGAGGAGAATAAGAAGCAGCAGGATATGAAAAAGCGGTGTGAGATGATCAATGAATCCGGTGCAGATCTGGCAGTGAGCATACATCAGAACAGCTACACGGAAGAATATGTATGCGGTCCGCAGGTGTTTTATTATGAAACTTCCCAGAAAGGAAAAGAACTGGCGCAGATCTTGCAGGAAACATTAAATGAGAAACTGGATATTGCAAGACCGCGGGAGATCAAGGCAGATAATACGTACTACATATTAAAGAGAACCCAGATTCCCACGGTAATTGCTGAATGTGGTTTCTTAAGCAACACGGAGGAGGCAGAAAAACTGACCAGTGAGGAGTATCAGGAGCAGGTAGCAGAAGCAGTCTGTGAAGGAATTCTTCAATATCTAAAGAAGCAGGCGCCGGTCCTCTGATAAAAACCTCTATTGCGTTCAGTACCGGTAAATGTTATACTTACTAAGATAAAGAAAACTGTTCAAAACCCATTATGAAGGAACTGGACAGGTAAAGACAATAAATAGATGCAGCTGTTCAAAATCCATTGTGAAAGTACTGAACAGGGGCAAACAGACAGGAAAAAGGAAGCGAACATACATGCAGACGATCATAGCAGATATGACGAATCAGATAGATGAAAAAGCAATGAAAGAGGCGGGGGAGATCCTGAAGAATGGTGGCCTTGTAGCATTCCCGACGGAGACTGTGTACGGTTTGGGAGCCAATGCACTGGATGAACAGGCGGCATTCAAGATCTATGCGGCAAAGGGAAGACCTTCCGACAATCCACTGATTGTTCATATAGCGAGGACAGAAGATCTGTACCGGATTGTGGAAGAGGTACCGGAAGCGGCGAAGAAGCTGGCAGAGAAGTTCTGGCCGGGACCGCTGACCATGATTTTTCAGAAAAAAGAGATTGTACCGTATGGAACGACCGGAGGACTGGATACGGTAGCGGTACGTATGCCGAACCATCCGGTTGCTCTGAAGATGATTGAAGCCGGCGGGGGCTATATAGCAGCACCGAGTGCCAATACATCCGGCAGACCAAGCCCGACCACGGCACAGCATGTGGCAGACGATCTGGATGGAAAGATTGAGATGATTTTGGATGGAGGAAGCGTGGGAATCGGAGTGGAATCCACCATCGTGGATCTGAGTACCGGTGTGCCGACAATCTTACGACCAGGTTATATTAATAAAGCAATGTTGGAGGAAGTCATCGGAAAGGTGGAAGTCGATCCGACGCTTCTGTCAGCAGATTGCAGGCAGCGTCCGAAGGCACCGGGCATGCGCTATAAGCATTATGCACCAAAGGCAGATATGGTCATCGTAGAAGGAGGAGAAGAAAAGGTGATTTCCTATATCAATGACCGTATCTGTGAGGAATTAAAGAAGGGAAACTGTCCGGGAGTGATTGCGTCAGATGAGACAGTGCACCGTTATTGCGGAGGTACAGTAAAGTCTATGGGAAGCCGTCAGGATGAACTGAGTATTTCCAGACATCTCTATGCAGTATTACGGGAATTTGATGAGCAGCAGGTAAGCTGTATTTTCTCAGAAGCTTTTGAAACACCGAATCTGGGACAGGCAATTATGAACAGGATGGTCAAGGCTGCCGGGCATCAGATTATCCAGGTTTAGAGGAAGAATATATGAAGAAGTATGATAAAGTGTTGTTTGTGAGTCACAGTGATACCTCCAGAGGACCGATGGCAGAGGCAATTCTGCAGCACAAGCTGTTGCTTGAGGATATTCTGGTGGATTCCAAGGGAATGATTGTATTGTTTCCGGAACCTGTGAATCCCAAGGCGAAAGAGATACTGGAACAACATAAGCTGGACTTTTCGGATCATGAGGCGGTAGCTTTTTCGGCAGATGATTTTGATGAACGTACACTGATTCTGACAATGGAACAGGCACAGAAGCAGAAGATACAGGAAGAATATGGGGACAGGGTAAAGAACCTGTATACCATTTCAGAGTACAGCCAGATGGAAGAAGAGGATATTTACGATCCCCATGGCAAGGCACTGGAAGAGTACGGTCATTGTTTTGATGTATTGGAACTGATTATTTCAAGATTAACAAAAATTTTATTACAGGAGGATGAAGAACATGATAGCAGTAGCATGTGATCACGGCGGTTATGTATTAAAAAAGGAGATCTTAAAGCATCTCGAAGAAAGAGGTCTGGAATACAGGGACTTCGGATGTGACAGTGAAGAAGCAGTAGACTATCCGATCTATGCAAGAAAAGTAACATCTGCCATTAACTCAGGAGAATGTGACAGAGGAATACTGATCTGCGGAACCGGAATCGGCATCTCCATTGCAGCCAATAAAGTAAAAGGAATCCGCGCAGCTCTGTGTACAGACTGCTTTACGGCAGAAGCAACCAGACAGCACAATGATGCCAACATTCTGGCACTTGGCGGAAGAGTAGTCGGACCGGGACTGGCACTGAAGATTGTGGATACATTCCTGGATACACCATTTTCCAACGCAGAACGTCATAAGAGAAGAATTGATCTGATTGAACAGGATTAAAGGTACGGGGGAAAATCATGTCAGATAAGCGTAAAGACTATATTTCATGGGATGAATATTTTATGGGAGTGGCGGTTCTTGCCAGTATGCGTTCCAAGGATCCTAATACACAGGTGGGAGCCTGTATTGTCAGCCAGGATAACAAGATTCTGTCTATGGGATATAACGGCTTTCCGATTGGATGCTCCGATGATGAATTCCCATGGAGCAGAGAGGCAGAAGGACTGGACAGCAAGTATCTGTATACCACCCATTCTGAACTGAATGCTATTCTGAATTACAGGGGAGGCAGTCTGGAAGGCGCAACTATTTATGTGACATTATTTCCGTGTAATGAATGTGCTAAGGCAATCATTCAGTCCGGTATCAAGAAGCTGGTATATGCTTCCGACAAATATGCGACGGCGGTCAATGTACTGGCATCTAAGCGGATGCTCAAGACAGCCGGAGTAGAACTGATCCCATATCAGCCGTCAGGCAGAACGATAACCCTGAATGTGTAGAAAAATCAGGGTTTCAAAAAGCATAAAAAGAGCGCCAGAACCGGCATTTGCCGGAACTGGCGTTTCTTATAGCTGGAAACTAATTTTACAGCTCATTCTTGGCTGTTTTTTCAATTTCTTCGATATATGACTGATATTCGGCAAACTTGCCACCGTAGATATGATCCAACAGAGTATTCAACTGGCGCAGGGCAGTCAGGAGCATTTTCTGAGAGATCAGATGCTGCTCTACTGCATCGGCGAGTTCATCCAGGTCTACGACTTTTACCTGACCATCCGGATAGACCAGAACATCGGCAAGCAGGTCGATCGTAATATAGGTATTCGTCTCAGGCTGGTATTCGTGGGTAATGATATCACAGTACCAGCAGATCAGCCGGTCCTGGTGATCGTAGAACTTACTTACTTTGACGCCCTGCTTCCAGAAAAAAGCGGAAATGCCATGGCTTAGGTCTTTTTTGGGGCGTATGGTGTCCCAGGAGGTAATCAGGTAATCATCCGTGCACCGGATTACTTTATCCTTATCCAGAAGAACACATTCAGCAGGGATCAGACGTTTTCGATAAAGAACAGGCGAGTTCATAAAAGCCCCTTTCCGCGACACCGCTATATTAGATTTTCTTTTTCTATAATTTAGCATAATGCAATGGAAAATGCCAGAAAAATATAGGAGATTCTTGACGAAAACCGGTGTTTGCAATAAAATGGGATTACAGTGTCCAGAGACGATTGAGAATAATAATAAAATGAGGAGATAGACAATGGCAAAGGAAAAGAAACTTGTGGAATCCATTACTTCTATGGAAGAGGATTTTGCACAATGGTATACAGACGTTGTAAAAAAAGCAGAACTGACAGACTATACAAGCGTTAAGGGATGTATGGTTATTAAGCCTGCCGGATATGCAATCTGGGAGAACATCCAGCATGAACTGGACCGCAGATTCAAAGAGACCGGTGTGGAGAACGTATATCTTCCAATGTTGATTCCGGAAAGCCTTCTTCAGAAGGAAAAGGATCATGTGGAAGGATTTGCACCGGAGGTTGCATGGGTCACACATGGAGGACTGGAACCACTTCAGGAGAGAATGTGTGTACGTCCGACATCTGAGACATTATTCTGTGATTTCTATGCAAATGACATTCATTCTTACCGTGATCTGCCGAAGGTATACAACCAGTGGTGTTCTGTTATGAGATGGGAGAAGACCACAAGACCTTTCCTTCGTTCCAGAGAATTCCTGTGGCAGGAAGGTCATACCGCACATGCTACAGCAGAAGAGGCTGAGGCACGTACCATTCAGATGCTGAATGTATATGCTGATTTCTGTGAAGAAGTACTGGCTATCCCGGTTGTCAAGGGCCGCAAGACCGACAAGGAAAAATTCGCAGGTGCAGAAGCTACTTATACCATCGAATCACTGATGCATGATGGTAAGGCACTGCAGTCCGGAACCAGCCACAACTTCGGTGATGGATTTGCGAAAGCATTTGGTATTCAGTATACAGATAAGGATAACACTTTAAAATATGTACACCAGACTTCCTGGGGTATGACCACCCGTATGATCGGAGCAATTATCATGGTACATGGTGATAACAGTGGACTGGTACTGCCACCACGTATCGCACCGGTACAGGCAATTGTGATCCCGATTCAGCAGAAGAAGGAAGGGGTTCTGGATAAGGCTGCCGAAGTGAAGGAAGCACTGGTAAAATCTGGTATCCGTACAAGAATGGATGATTCTGACAAGAGTCCGGGATGGAAGTTCTCAGAGAGCGAGATGCGTGGTATTCCGGTACGTATCGAGCTGGGACCGAAGGACATCGAAGCAGGACAGGCAGTGATCGTTCGCCGTGACACCAGAGAAAAGATTACTGTATCTCTGGAAGAACTGACCGGCAAGGTTGCTGAGACTCTGGAGATTATGCAGAAGGATATGCTGGAGAGAGCAAGAACACACAGAGAATCCCATACTTACACTGCCAAGACTCTGGATGAGTTCAAGGATATCGCAGAGAACAAGCCTGGATTCATCAAGGCAATGTGGTGCGGTGATCAGGCATGTGAAGATGCATTAAAGGAAGAAGCTGGTGTTACATCCCGTTGTATTCCATTCCAGCAGGAAGAGATTACCTGTGAATGTATCTACTGCAAGAAGCCGGCCAAGGCTATGGTATACTGGGGCAAAGCATACTAAGAGTGAAGATACTGAACAGATACGAATAAAGAATGTTTTAAGCTGAAGTTATAATACAGCAATGTGTACATGTGTCAGAGGTATAAGTGTTGTATTATACAAAAAGTAAGCCGAAAATATGTGAAAAATGATAGAAAGCACACAACAATGCCGAATGCAAGTCTGGCAGTTGTGTGCTTTTTAACTATTTTCACATGAAAAAATGACAAATGTCATATGAAAATAGTTACAATGTGCAGGTGCAAAAAGTTTAGAAAAAATTTATAGTATAGATAACAAAAAATTACTTGGGAGGTAATTAAAAATGAAAAGAAAAGTGGTTACAGCGTTAATGTGCACAGCAGCTCTTGGAAGCATGATGGCTATGAGCGCAAGCGCAGAAGGAAAACTGGTTGGTTATACATGTATGGATGGAACAAACCCATTCTTCGTTGCTCTTCAGGGTGCTATTGAAGAAGTAGTAGAAGCAAATGGTGACGAGCTGGTAGCTATGGACCCGGCAAACGATTCCAACAAACAGATTGACCAGATCGAAGACCTGATCTCCAGAGGAATCGAAATGATGTTTGTGAACCCTGTAGATGCTGACGGTATCATCCCTGGACTGGATATGTTAAAAGATGCAGAGATTCCAATGTTCGGTTTCGATACAGAAGTTGGTGATATGAGCTACTTAGTATCTTATGCCGGATCTGATAACTACAATGCTGGTTATGTTTGTGGTGAAGACCTTGCTAAGAAAGTTCCGGAAGGCGGAGATATCCTGATACTGGATTCCCCAACCATGCAGTCCATCACAGACAGAACAAACGGATTCCTGGATGCCATCAAAGAATCTGGTGTAGAATTTAACGTAGTAGGAGAACAGGATGCTCAGGGTAATCAGCAGGTTTCTAATGAAAAAACTACTGACCTTCTGACAGCTAACCCAGATGTAGTTGCTATCTTTGGCGGAAATGACCCGACAGCTCTTGGTGCATATGCAGCTGCCGATGCAGCAGGTGTATCCCCACTGATCTACGGTGTTGACGGATCTCCAGATGTAAAAGCACTTCTGAAAGATACTATGATTGAAGGTACCGGAGCACAGTCCCCAATCACAATTGGTAAGACAATTGCTGAAACAGCTTACAAATGGTTAGATGGCGAAGAAGTGGAAGAATACATCCCAATCGAAACATTCCTTGTAACAGCTGATAATGTAGATGATTACGGTACAGATGGATGGCAGTAAGTCGACAGACAAAATATAAAATCTGATAACGAGATGACAAAGGGCTTTGCTCCTTAAGCGGGCAGAGCCTTTTCCATGACACAGAAAGTATTCTTTTCTGTGTCATGGAAAGTATGAAAAAAGACAGGTGGTGGCGATTAGTGAGTGAAAAATACTTACTGGAAATGAAGGGCATTAGCAAATCCTTCCCTGGAGTTAAGGCTCTGCAGAACGTAAACCTTCAGTTGAAAGCAGGAGAAGTACATGCACTTCTTGGAGAAAATGGTGCGGGTAAATCAACACTGATTAAAGTATTGGGTGGTATTTATCATGCAGAAGAGGGTGAAATCTTCATTGATGGTCAGAAAACAGAGATCAATGATGTAGTGACAGCCCGTCATGCAGGTGTTTCGATCGTGCATCAGGAACTGGTGCTGGTGCCATATATGACTGTTGCAGAAAATATATTCCTTGGACGGGAACCGGGAACAAAGATGAACGTGGATCGTGTAAAGATGTCCAGGGATGCACAGGAACTGTTGGATGCTTATGAGATGAATATCAATGCTGATACACTGGTTGAAAAACTGACAATCGCCCAGCAGCAGATGGTTGAGATCGTAAAAGCAATTTCATTTAATTCCAAAATTCTGGTTATGGATGAACCGACGTCATCCATATCTGATAAAGAAGTCGGTTTCTTATTTGAGACTATGCGTACCCTGACCAAGAAAGGGGTAGGTATCATCTATATTTCTCATAAGATGAGTGAATTGGAAGAAATCTGTGACCGCGTTACTGTCATGCGAGATGGTCAGACAGTAGGTACCAGAGTGGTAAAAGAGACAAATAAAGATGCTCTGATTGCCTTGATGGTAGGACGTGAGTTGACAAATTATTATACAAGAGATTTCCTGGAGCCGGGAGAAGTGATCCTGAAGTGTGACCATATTTCCGATGGAAAAATGGCAAAGGATGCCAGCTTTGAGCTTCATAAAGGAGAAATCATCGGTTTTGCCGGACTGGTTGGGGCAGGACGAAGCGAAACCATGAAAGCCATCTTCGGTCTGTCAGATCATATGACCGGAGATGTATACGTGAAGGGGAAGAAAGTAAATATCAAGTCCCCGATTGATGCATTAAAATACGGAATTGCACTGGTTCCGGAAAGCCGAAAAGAAGAAGGTATTTACAAAGTAAAAAGTGTACGGTTTAATTCCACCATTGAAGTACTGGGAGAATTCATCAGTCATCTTCATGTGAACAGCAAGAAGGAAGAAGAAATTACTCAGAAATATATTGATATGATGAGAACCAAGACACCAACACAGGAACAGTTGATTGGTAATCTGTCCGGTGGAAACCAGCAGAAAGTAATGATCGGTCGCTGGCTGGCAACCCACCCAGAGATTCTGATTCTGGATGAGCCGACCCGTGGCGTGGATGTTGGTGCAAAAGCAGAAATCTATTCTATCATGAACGATCTGGTAAAAGAGGGAATGTCCATTATCATGATTTCCTCCGAACTTCCGGAAATCATCAACATGAGTGACCGTGTCTATGTTATGAATGACGGACGTGTCACAGGATGTCTGAATCATGAGGAAGCAGAGCAGGAAGCAATCATGCAGCTTGCAGCAAAATAAAAAGATAAAATCATATCGTATTTTAAGGAGGAAACGTTATGGCATCCAGAGTAAAAAATGGAATCGTCAAATATTTTAAAGACAATATCGGTATTATTATTGCATTGATTGCAATGTGTATATTTATGCTGATTTACCCAAAGACAAGAACTACATTTATGACACCTAAGAACTTATTCAACATTCTTCGTCAGAATGCATCGAATATGTTCCTGGCAACCGGTATGACAATGGTTATCATCCTGGGTGGAATCGAACTTTCTGTTGGTTCCGTTATCGCACTTTCAGGATGTGTGGCTGCAGGATCTGTAGTATACTTCCATCTTCCAATCGTAGTTGGATTTATTCTGGCTATTTTAGTTGGAGCACTGGTTGGTGTATTTAATGGTTTTGTTATCTGTAAAACAGATATCCCACCTTTCATCGTAACACTGGCATCTATGAACATTGCAAAAGGTATTGCGCTGGTTATCACCGGTGGTGCTCCGATTCGTTGTATGGAACCACTGTTTAAATGGCCAGGTGCCGGATATATCGGACCATTCCCGGTACCTGCAGTACTGATGATCATCATCTTCATCATTGCAGTATTTATGGTAAACAGAACACAGCTTGGACGTCACATCTATGCAGTAGGTGGTAATGCACAGGCAGCAAAATTCTCAGGTATCAACGTAGAAAAAGTAAAATTCATCGTGTATACATACACAGGAATTATGGCAGGTATTGCAGGTGTTATCATTGCATCCCGTCTGTATTCCGGACAGCCGACAGCCGGTGATGGCGCTGAAATGGATGCCATCGCAGCCGTAGTCGTAGGTGGTACTTCCATGAGTGGTGGTTCCGGTACACTGGGTGGAACCCTGATCGGTGTATTAATCATCGGTATTCTGAACAACGGTTTGAACCTGATGGGTGTAGACTCCAACTGGCAGTACATTGTAAAAGGTCTCGTAATTCTGCTGGCAGTATACGTAGACTGGATAAGAAACAAAAAAGCAGGTAGATAAAATATTTTCCCCAAGGCAGTGATTTCATGTAATCATGGAATGGCTGCCTTTTTTTGATTGCGTGTAGATCTATGGTTATGAACGCAGATAATATTTGTTTTGCTATTCGTCTTTCGAATGCCAATTCCGCCCTTCGCTTAAACTCGCTTCGCTCAGACAAGGCGCTCACGGGCGGGCATTTTCTCAAGACTCACTGACGCAAAACTGCAAAAAATCTGCTTATCATAAACCATAGACCTACACGCATTGTAAAATATCGGAGATTCCATGATATACATGAAATAACATGCCTTGTATGCCACACCCATGGCCGTGGGAAAATTGTGAATGCTCAATTTTTCTGGGAATATTTGTAGAAGAGAAAAGAATCACAGGATCTGAAAACTGTCAGATCTTGTTTATAAAAAAATTAGATAAAAAGCATACGTTTTTGGGAAGATATAGATAAACAGAAAACAAACTACTCTCAATCTGTGTAAGACGGTAGGAAGATTTTGGGAGCATCTGCGAGTATAGTTTTCTTCATATTTTTGCAATGTTTGTTCGCAAAAATATGAAGAATAATAAATGACGCAGCAGATGCCCAAAATCGACGTGTCTGAACAGATGAGAGCAGTTTGTTTTCGTTCGTCTATAAATTCCAAATTCGTTCATTTTTAATATACTTTAGAGATACTGTCACAAAAACTCTTGACCCACATCTTTTTCAGACATAAAATTTAAACAGAATGTTTGTGTGCGTGAATCAATAGAGTTGGGAGAATATATGAACAGAAAAGTGGTATTAGTGATGTCAGTCCTGGCAGCGTTGTCTGCTCTGACTGGCTGCCGTGCGGCGGAAGTGACAGAAGAGGAGCATGAGCCGAAGATATTCGGTGCGACCTATATGACGAGAAACAATCCATATTTTGATGTGCTGCATGAAGCAATTGAAAATGTAGTGGAAGGAAACGGAGATATTGTGATTTCCCGTAACCCGTGTCAGGATCAGGAGAAGCAGAATGACCAGATTCTGGAGATGCTAGATGAGGGGATAGAGGTCCTTTTTTTGAATCCGGTGGATTGGGAAACGGTAGAACCGGCATTAAAAGCATGTCAGGAAAAGGGCGTCATTGTTATCAACATGGATACGGTTGTAAAGGATCAGGGGTATGTGGCATCCATTATCGAAACGGACAATTACGAAGCAGGAGTGCAATGCGCAGAAGATATGATGAAGCGTCTGGATAAAGCCAGAATTGTGGTACTGGATAATCCGACTCAGACATCCATATCCAATCGTGTACAGGGATTCATTGATACGGTGGAGGCTTCGGCAGAAGGAGATAATTACAAAGTTGTAGCCAGAAAATGCGGACAGGGAGAATTTGAGGACAGTGCGGATGCCATGGCCTCCATATTAAACCGTGGAATAGAGTGTGAGGTAGTACTGGGAGGAAATGACCCGTCAGCACTGGGGGCACTTGCTGCGTTGCAGCAGTATCATGAAGACAACGGAGTGCTGATTTATGGGATTGACGGATCTCCGGATTTCAAGTCTATGCTGAATCTGGGGCTTGTGACCGGAACCAGCGGGCAGGATCCGCGTCAGATCGGAGAAGTGGCAGCCCAGACTGCCTATGACTGTCTGGCTGGAAAAAAAGTAGAAAAATACATCAGTATTGCACCCTATATGATTACACAGGAAAATTTAAGTGATTATGAAATCACCGGCTGGGGCAGATAGAGGAGAGGTGGAACGAATGAACGAAGAAAAAGACAAGACTGTGGTTCTGCTGCAGGGCTCCATGCTGGCACTGAATGTGGCAGCGGTGCTGCTGATCTCCACATTCATTTATTATACAACAGAGCGAATCATATACCGCTATGATGCCAGAAGCTTTCTGGACGGAGTGACTGCCATACCTGAGAACCCGGAAAAGGTGATGCATACCTGTGTCATTGCGGCAATCCTGCTGGTGGTATCTTTCCTGTTCCGGCAGATCATTAAAAAATACCAGTTACTCATTTGCTCCATGCTTTTTGATCTGGTGCTGTGTTTTATGGTGATTTACACATTGAATTTTAACTATAACGGATTGCTGTTATTTTTATTTGCCACCATGATTTCGCTGGTAAAAGGCGGAAAAGTAAAAGTAGCACTGGTTGCGCTGGCAATCGGCGGATATGTGCTGGCAGACTATGAACTGTTATCCATTTATATGCCGTTATATCACCTGAATTCCTACATACAGTATTACCCGGCGTCCACACAGCAGTTATTTTATGGCGTGTTCAATATTCTGATTTCGCTGAATGTGGTGTTATTTATTATCTACTGTGTTTATGTGATTAACGCACAGAGGGGCACGATTGAGCAGATCAATGAATTATATCATGAGATTCAGACAGCCAATGAACAGCTTCAGGAATACGCCAGTATGACAGAGAAGATGACACAGACAAAAGAAAGAAACCGTTTGGCGCGGGAGATTCACGATACACTGGGACATACCCTGACAGGGATAGCAACAGGCTTAGATGCCTGCCTGGCGCTGATTGACATCAGTCCGGAGCAGACGAAGAAACAGTTAAAATTATTGTCAGATGTCAGCCGGGAGGGGATTAAAGATGTACGTCGTTCCGTGAACGAACTGCGTCCCGATGCCCTGGAGCGTCTGAGCCTGGATGCGGCAATCAGGAAGATGATTATCGACATGAGCCAGGCATCTGACGTGAAGATCTATTTTTCCACAGAAGAAAAACATCTGAAGTTTGACGAAGATGAGGAAAATGCTATTTACCGTGTGATTCAGGAAAGCATTACCAATGCGGTGCGTCATGGTAAGGCCGGTAAGATCTGGATTACATTAAAGAGACAGAATGATGTGATTCTGCTGTCCATTAAAGACAACGGAATCGGAGCAAAAGAGATTAAGAGTGGATTCGGAACCAAACATATCAAAGAACGGATTGAGATGCTGCATGGAACGGTATCTTTTGACGGAAGTGACGGATTTACAGTGACAGCAGAGATACCGATACGATGGGGGGAAAACTATGATTAAAGTATTAATAGCAGATGACCAGGAACTGATCAGACAGAGTCTTCAGATTGTCTTAAACAGCAAGCCGGATATCACCGTGTGTGATGTGGCTGAGGACGGACAGGCAGTGATCCGCAGCGTGCGTAAGGAAAAACCGGATATTATTCTGATGGATGTGCGTATGCCAAAGATGGACGGGGTGCAGTGCACCAAGATTATTAAGGAAAACTATCCGGAGATTAAGATTATCATTCTGACCACATTTGACGATGACGAATATGTATACAATGCATTGAAATTCGGAGCCAGCGGATATCTGTTGAAGGGTGTCTCCATGGATGAACTGGAGAATGCTATCAAGACCGTATACAGTGGCAAGGCCATGATCAATCCAGATATTGCCACCAAGGTACTGCGTCTGTTTTCCCAGATGGCGCAGACAGATTACACCATACCGGTGGGAAGAAAAGGTGTGGAAGAACTGACAAAGACTGAGTGGAAGATTATCGCACAGGTGGGAACCGGAGCGGCAAATAAAGAAATCGCAGAGGCGCTGAATCTGTCAGATGGCACGGTGCGTAATTACCTGAGTACGATATTGAACAAACTGGATCTGCGTGACCGTACCCAGCTTGCAATCTGGGCAGTGCAGACCAATGCAGCCAAGCATCTGAAATCAGATGAAAAATAAAAAGGACGGAAACACAGATGAAGCGAAAACAATATATTATGGCAGCAGTGTCTGGAGTTCTTCTGGTTGGACTGGCAGTATTTGGAATTTGCAAAATCCATTACCGACAGAAGATTACTCTGGAATTTGGAATGTTCACCGGAAGCAACTGGGATGTGGCACAGGCCAATGGTTTTACTATTATCGATAAGGCAATTGCCAAATTTGAACATGCACACCCAGGCGTGACGGTGCATTATTACAGCGGAATACGTAAGGATGACTATTCAGAGTGGTTCTCCAGAAAGCTTCTGGCAGGAGAAGAACCGGATATTTTCATGGTGCTTGGAACCGATTTTAATCAGTTTGCTTCCATGGGCGTGATGAAGAATCTGGAGACATTCATAGAAGAAGACACGGATTTTGAGCCGGAAAAATATTTTACCAGTGCCTTTGTCAGCGGGCAGTATGAGTCCGTACAGTATGCACTCCCTTATGAGACCGTGCCTACACTGATGTTTGTGAATAAAACCCTGCTGACCCAGGAAGGCATTGATATGCCGGAAGAGAACTGGACCTGGGATGACTTTTATGAGATTTGCAAAAAAGTAACCAGAGATACGGACGGAGACGGGATGCTGGATCAGTTTGGCAGCTACAATTATGACTGGATGGATGCGCTGTGCTCCAATGGTGGCGGTGTGTTTAATAAGAAGGGAACAGAGGCGGCTCTGACAGATTCCAGGGTAGTGGAAGCAGTAAAATATGTGCGTAGCATCAATGATCTGTATGGCGGAGAAAAACTGACACAGGAGGATTTTAATGGCGGGCGGGTGGCATTCATGCCGCTGACCTTCGCAGAATACCGTACTTACAAGACCTACCCATATAAGATTCGAAAATACGCCAACTTCCAATGGGACTGTGTTACAATGCCGGCAGGAGAACAGGGCGGAAATATTTCTCAGGTAGATTCTTTACTGATGGGAATCAGTGCCAACACAAAAGAAGAAAAACTGGCGTGGGAGTTTTTAAAGCTCCTGACGTATGACGAAGAAAGCCAGATGAATATTTTTTATGACTCCCAGGGAGCATCTGTATTGAAGGCAGTGACAGAGTCTCAACAGATGGAACAGGTTGTACAGGAAGATATGGAAGAGGGAGATACGGTTATCAACGGAAAACTGCTGGGCCGGGTTATTGAGGAAGGGCATGTAGAACCTCAGTTTAAGAAGTATGAACAGGCGATGTCTCTGACGGACAGTGAGATTAACAAGATACTGGAAGAAGAAAAAGATGTGGACAGTAATCTGAAGATTCTGCAGAGAACCATCAACGGATATCTGATCCAGTAAATTATGGATGACATTGCGATAAGCACACAGAGTAATGCATGAAATAGATAAAAGTAATGCAATATATCATTCAAATAACAGGAAAAACATATTGACAAAGGGAAAACGACGAGGGTATTATAAATTCAATAAATACGAAGACTATTCGTAGAAGTCATTATGACAGGAGGAGAGGTATTATGAGAAAATTAACAAAAGCAGTCAGCGTGGCAGCAGCGGTTGCTATGACGGCAACCTGTTTTTCAACTACAGCATTTGCGGATGACACATTTAAGATTGGTGGAATCGGACCGATCACAGGTGGTGCTGCTGTTTATGGACAGGCAGTTATGAATGCATCCCAGATGGCAGCAGATGAGATCAATGCAGCAGGCGGTATCAACGGATATCAGATCGAGTTTAACTTCCAGGATGATGAGCATGACGCAGAAAAATCAGTCAATGCTTACAATACATTAAAAGACTGGGGTATGCAGATGCTGCTTGGTACTGTAACATCTACACCTTGTACCGCAGTAGAAGGAGAAGCAGCTAACGACAATATGTTCCTGCTGACACCTTCAGGATCCGCAGTAGAGAGTATTTCCGGAGACAATGCATTCCGTGTATGCTTCTCTGACCCGAACCAGGGTACTGCTTCCGCTCAGTATATCGGAGAGAACGGACTGGCTGAGAAAGTAGCCGTTATCTACAATAGTTCTGATGTATATTCATCAGGTATTTATAACACATTTGCAACAGAAGCAGCAAATCAGCCATTCGAGATTGTTTCTGCAGAAGCATTCACAGAAGACAGCAAAACAGATTTCTCTGTACAGCTTCAGAAAGCAAAAGATGCAGGAGCAGATATGGTATTCCTTCCAATCTACTACACAGAAGCATCTCTGATTCTGACACAGGCTGCATCTATGGACTATGCACCGACATTCTTCGGATGTGATGGCCTGGATGGTATTCTTGCAGTAGAAGGATTTGATACAAGCCTCGCAGAAGGAGTTATGCTTCTGACACCATTTGCAGCAGATGCAGAAGATGAACAGACACAGGCATTTGTTTCTTCTTACAAAGAAAAATTTGGTGATACACCGATCCAGTTCGCAGCAGATGCTTATGATGGAATGTATATCATCAAGACAGCAGCAGAAAAAGCAGAACTGACACCGGATATGGATGCTTCCGCAATCTGTGATGCAATGAAGACAGCTATGACAGAGATCACATATGATGGTCTTACAGGATCAGGCATGACCTGGAGTGCAGATGGTGAACCAGACAAAGCACCTAAGGCAGTAGTCATCAAAGACGGTGCTTACACAGCACAGTAAATATATAGGATAACACAGGGGTTGCCGTTCAGGTGGCAACCCCTTCTTTTCTTATCATGGGAAAAGTACTTTTTCTTATGACAGAACAAGGATGGAGAGGTGTATTATGAGTTTTCTGAATTATCTGATCAGTGGAATCAGTCTCGGAAGTGTATATGCGATCATAGCACTTGGATATACCATGGTATACGGTATTGCCAAGATGCTGAACTTTGCCCACGGTGATGTTATCATGGTGGGTGCATATGTGGTATTCTATTCGACAGCTGCAGGCATGCCGGCGATTCCGGCAGTTCTGTTATCCGTAGTAATCTGTACCGTACTGGGAATGGCAATCGAAGCAGTGGCTTACCGTCCGCTTCGTAGTGCAGCATCCCCTCTGGCAGTATTGATTACAGCCATCGGTGTCAGCTATCTGTTACAGAACCTGGCACTGTTATTCTGGAGTTCCAATACCAAGTCTTTTACTTCTGTTGTAAAGATTCCTGCACTGAAAGTAGCAGGACTGAATATCAGTGGTGAGACGATTGTGACTATCGCTGCATGTATTCTGATTGTAGTGGGACTGACGTTATTTATTAACAAGACAAAACCAGGTCAGGCTATGCTGGCAGTATCTGAGGATAAAGGCGCAGCACAGCTGATGGGTATCAATGTGAACGCAACCATCGCACTGACATTTGCCATCGGTTCCGGGCTGGCTGCTATTGCAGGTGTGCTGCTTTGCTCCGCATACCCGTCCCTGACACCATATACAGGATCTATGCCTGGTATCAAGGCATTCGTGGCAGCCGTATTTGGAGGAATCGGATCCATTCCGGGCGCCATGATCGGCGGTATTCTTCTGGGTATTATCGAGATCTTTGGAAAAGCCTATATTTCTTCACAGATGGCAGATGCCATTGTGTTTGCAGTACTGATTGTCGTGCTTCTGGTAAAACCGACAGGTCTTCTGGGCAAGCAGATTCAGGAAAAAGTATAAGGAGGAAAGAGGCATGAAAAAGATGATGACAAAAAAAGCAAAACAGAATGCGATTACCTATGGTATTGTAATCATTGGCTTTCTGGCAATGCAGCTCCTGTCTGTGACAGGTCACATGTCCAGTTCCTTATCCGGACTTCTGATTCCGTTTTGTTACTATGTAATACTGGCAGTATCTCTGAACCTGGTGGTAGGCGTTCTGGGTGAACTGAGTCTGGGACACGCAGGCTTCATGTGTGTAGGTGCTTTCAGTAGTGTATTTTTTACCAAATGTATGGAAAATGTGATTACCAACAGCGTAATCCGTTTTATCATTGCACTGATTATCGGTGCAGTTGTGGCGGCTATTTTCGGTGTACTCATCGGTATCCCGGTACTGCGTCTGAAAGGTGACTACCTTGCCATTGTGACACTGGCCTTTGGCGAGATTATCAAAAACCTGGTAAATGTATTGTATATCGGAAGAGATGGCAATGGTTTTCATTTCTCTATGAAAGATTCTCTTTCACTGGGAATGGAGCCGGACGGACAGGTCATTGTCAATGGTCCGCAGGGTATCACAGGTATTCCGAAGGATGCTACTTTCGCGATGGGTGTGATTCTGGTTCTGATTACCTTATTTATTGTACTGCGTCTGGTGGATTCCAGAGACGGACGTGCGATCCAGTCCATTCGTGACAACCGCATTGCAGCAGAATCCATTGGTATCAACGTTACAAAATATAAACTGATGGCATTTTCCGTATCAGCAGGTCTGGCAGGTATCGGTGGTGCCCTGTATGCACATAACCTGTCTACTTTAAGTGCCACACCAAAGAACTTTGGTTACAACATGTCTATCATGATTCTGGTATATGTGGTACTTGGCGGTATCGGAAATATCCGTGGATCTGTCATTGCACCAATTGTGCTGAATCTGGTACTGGACTATTTCCTGAGAAAGATGCAGATGTTGGGTAACAACGTGGTACTGCAGTTCTTAAGTGACAACCGTATGCTGGTATACGCAATCGTGCTGATCGTGATCATGCTCTTTAGCTGGAGCCCGAAAATGATCGAATGGCGTGAACGTGTATTCCATAAGAAAGCAAAGGAGGAGGCGTAAAGTTATGGCAATGCTGGAAGTAAAAAATCTGGGAATCTCCTTTGGCGGTCTGCGTGCCGTAAACGGATTTCACATTACGATTGAGAAAAATCAGTTATACGGTCTGATTGGCCCGAACGGTGCCGGAAAGACCACAGTATTTAACCTGCTCACCGGTGTATACAAGCCAGATACAGGAAGTATTCTTCTGGATGGCAAAGATATTACAGGAGAGAAAGACATCGAGATCAGTAAGGCTGGAATTGCCCGTACTTTCCAGAATATCCGACTGTTTTCACAGATGAGCGTTCTGGATAATGTAAAAGTGGGAATGCATAACCATCATGAGTATTCTGCCCTGGCAGGCATTTTCCACACTCCGAAGTATAAAAAAGAAGAAGCCTTGATGGATGAAAAAGCCATGGAGCTTCTGAAAGTATTTGACCTGGCTGACATGGCAGAGACCAATGCTTCTAATCTTCCTTATGGTAAGCAGAGAAGACTGGAGATTGCCCGTGCGCTTGCCACCGATCCAAAGCTTCTGCTTCTGGATGAACCGGCAGCCGGCATGAACCCGAAGGAAACAGGGGAGCTGATGGATATGATCCGTTTTGTACGGGATCATTTCGATATGACCATTCTTCTGATTGAACACGATATGAAGCTGGTTTCCGGTATCTGTGAGAAACTGACTATGCTGAATTTCGGTGAGGTTCTGGCAGAAGGTGCCACATCAGAGGTACTGAATAACCCACAGGTTATCACAGCATATCTTGGGGAATAGGAGGAATGAGACAATGTCAATGCTGGAAGTAAATGACTTACAGGTATATTACGGAATGATCCATGCGATCAAGGGTGTTTCTTTCCATGTCAATGAAGGCGAGATCATTGCACTGATCGGTGCGAATGGAGCCGGAAAGACAACCATTCTTCATACCATCACCGGTCTGATTGCACCGAAAGGCGGTCAGGTTGTCTTTGAAGGAAAGGATATTACAAAAACACCGGCACATAAGATCGTAGAACTGGGGATGGCTCATGTACCGGAAGGCAGACGAGTGTTCGCACAGCTTTCTGTGTACCAGAATCTGAAGATGGGAGCCTATACCAGATCAGATAAGAATGAAATCGAAGAATCTCTGGAGATGGTATATAAGCGTTTCCCACGTCTGGAGGAACGTAAAAACCAGATGGCAGGTACCCTGTCCGGTGGAGAACAGCAGATGCTGGCTATGGGACGTGCACTGATGAGCAAGCCGAGAATCATCCTGATGGATGAGCCATCCATGGGACTGTCTCCGATTCTGGTTAATGAGATTTTTGATATTATCCAGAGCGTCAGCGCCAGCGGTACTACCGTACTTCTGGTAGAGCAGAATGCGAAAAAAGCCCTAGCAATCGCAGACCGTGCCTATGTACTGGAAACTGGCAAAATCTCACTGGATGGCAATGCCAAAGATCTGCTGAATGATGATTCCATCAAGAAGGCATATCTGGGAGAGTAATAAGATGAGAAACAAAAAAGAGTAAGGAAGCTGTTATGATACAGCTCCCTTGCTCTTTTTTACATATATTTTTCAAACATTTTCATATTTCGGCAATCATGAGAGAGAGGATCTTTAAAATATTTCTGATCTGTGATCTCCTGTCCAAATCCTCCGGTATAACCATATTTCTGGCAAATGGTCAGATCATCTTCAAGATTTCGGCAGCCATCTCCCCAAATCAGATGACCATAAGGATTGCCATCGACAAAATGAGTATGAATGATCTTGTCACCAAAAGTCTGGAACCATTGTTCCAGAGTCTCACCTGCAACACCCATCGCAGTTGTATCGATAAGAATTTTCAGATTGTCCTGAGCTACATCATCCATCATTTGCTTTGTATCGCTCAGACGAAAAACAAGATTTGATTCTTCAGGCCGGAGACTTTCCATTGCAAGTTCAATTTGATAAGATTTGGCAAAATCGCAAAGATTTTGCAGCATTTCTACACATCGTTTCCATGCGTCTTCTCTTGTTTCATCCAGATATCCCCATCCTGAGTTACATTGCATAATTTTGCAGCCTAACTCAGAGGCAATGCGAATTCCATTTTTAAAATAATCCATGCTTTTTTGAAATGCCATAGGCTTGCTTGCTGCAAACTGATATTGGTACATACAGTTTTCAGGAGTAAATACTTTAACTTCTAAGCCTCGAGAATGGATTTTAGATGCAATTTGTTTTGTATCTTCATAACTGACCGCATCCATAAAAATGTGTGGAATACCACCCCAGAGTTCAATACTTTTAAAGCCGGCACGTTGCTGTGCGTCTAAAAAATAATCCAGAGAGTATTTCATATAATGGATGTTCATACCGCAAACCTGTGTTCTGTCTAATAGTGCCATAGTGTCCTCCTTGTGCATTTGTTATTTATGGTTCTATTATAACATTACATGACGTTATATTCAAGACAATTATGCAGATCGGTCAAATCTTTTTGAAAAATTACCCTGAATGGTAGAATGATCCTGAAAAGTGACAAAAGCCTGTGGATCAATGTGCAAAACAGTTTTTTTCAGCAGATTACTTTCTTCTTTGGATACAACTGTCATGATAATGTAAAGCGGTTCATTCCGATATCCACCAAATCCTTTCCAAATAGTGCACCCCCTGTTGATGGTTTCAAAAATGTGATCTTTTACAAGAAGATTTTTCGTTACAATGAAGGTACAGGTCATAATATTCTGGTAATGAATTTTATCCATAACCAAAGATGCAATAAAAGAAAAAATAATAGAATAAATAGCGAGCTGGTAATTATCGTGAACTGCACAAAATAAGTAAATGCAGGAATTAAGAGCAAGAGAAAGCTTTCCGACACTAAAACCAGGATGAATACTGGTCAGATAAAGTCCAAGAATATCAGTTCCACCTCCGCAGCTTCCATAGTGCAGAGTAAGACCTACCCCCAAACCGGCCAGAGATCCACCAACAAGAATGCAGGTTAAGGTATCGTTAATAATCGGACTGGAAGGGACTGGTATGATTGTCATAAAAAGAGACTGAAACAGAATACAAATGATGCTTTTAATCAAAAAAGCCTGGCTGAGAATATTTTTGGCAATATAAAACAAAGGAATATTTAAAAACAACAGAAGTAAACCGGTAAAATCAAAATTAGAAGAAAATGTAGTACCGGTAAAATCATTCAGAATAGTAAGTATTGTTTGAGCAATACCAGTGAATCCCCCTCCAAATAAGTGAAGTGGAACAATAATTATTCGATAGGAAGCTGCATATAGAAAGACGCCCAGAATAGCCGGGATGATTTCTAATAGATTTTTTTTCATTTTCTGATTCATAAAATGCCCTCCTCAGTGTTATATATAACATTATAATACAATACTGAAAAAAGTAAAGAAAAATATGATTGATAAAAAGAATATGTTATGATACAATACAATACAAGCATATAACAAATATGCAATAGAAAATAAACTAAGAAAAGGAGAACGCAAAAATGCAGATCGATGAAGCGGCAATCAAGAGAGAACACGAAAACGGAATATCTATTATTGAACCAACACAGAAAATAGTAGATACTATATGCTCACAGGGATATAAAAATATTTTTTATATCGGAATTGGCGGAACTTATCTTTATGCCAGTCAATTTATGCACATAGTGAAACAAATAGGATCTACTATCCCGATTTATTTGGAAAATGCTGCAGATTTTAATGTTGTTGGAAACCCACATTTCGGCAAAGATTCGATTGTCATAATTGCATCTATTTCCGGTGATACCAAAGAAATTGTCGAACTGATGGATCACGTACATGCTGTGGGGGCAAAAGTACTGGGTTATATAGAAAAAAAAGACAGTCCACTTGAGAAGGCATGTGATTATGTTGTCACAACAGTTGGAGGAGAGTATTACTTCTGGTATACAGTAACATTGCGTTTTCTCGCAAATGCTGGTGATTTTCAGAAATACGATCAGTTTATGGAAGAGTTAAAATGTATGCCGGAAAACATTGTAAATATTTATAAAGAATCAGATAATAAGGCGAAAGAATTCGCTGATAAATATTGTGACTCTGATTTAATTTATTTAATTGGTTCCGGTAATCTGGAAGATTGGGCGACTTGTTATGGTATGTGTATTATGGAAGAAATGCAGTGGATGCCAACAAGACCGGTCTCAGCAGCTAATTTTTTCCATGGTACGCTGGAAGTAATAGAAAGAGATATACCGGTGATGCTTATTAAGGGTGAAGATAAAACAAGAGTACTAATGGATCGTGTAGAGAAATTTGTGAATACAATCAGTGCGCATGTTACGGTATTTGATACCAAGGAATACGAATTAAAGGGTATCAGTGAAGAATTCAGATGGATACTGTCACCGCTTGTTGCAAGGAGTTCTTTCCAGAGAGTATCCGCACATCTGGAACACAATAGAAGACATCCACTTGGAATCAGAAGATATTATCGCAGACTGGATTATTAAAATTCAAAAGTCGCTTGCATGAAAAAAATGCGGATGTTATAATTTACAAGAAGAGATATGATGTAATGTAAATCATATTATATTATTATAACATAGCAAGGGAGAATTCAATGAGCAAACTCAACAAAGAGTCAAGTGTGGCACTGTATCAACAGTTAATTGATGAAATAAAGGATCAGATAGCATCGGGGAAATTGACAACAGGTGATCGCTTAATGACTGAATTTGAACTGAGCCAGGAATATAATGTAAGCCGTATTACTGTACGAAAAGCAATAGAGGTTTTGGTAGAAGAGAATATTCTGATAAAAAAGCAAGGAATCGGAACATTTGTAGCAGAAAAAAAACTGACAAGAAATATGGGAGTTTTTATGGGATTTACCAGTAACTGCATTCAAGATGGTAAGACACCTTCAACGAAATTGCTTGCTGCAGAATTGGTAAAAGCTACAACGGTAGATGTAAAAAATCTTGATTTGAAACCCGGAGAAAAAGTAATCAGAATAAACAGATTACGTATATCAGATGGTGATCCGGTAGTTATCGAAGAAACGAGATTTTCGCAGAAATATGCTTTTTTGTTTGGTGAGAATTTGGAAGGTTCATTGTATGAAATCCTTGCGCATAATGGAATTGTTATGTCCGGTGGAAAACGTACGATCAATATCTGTAATACAACAAAAGAAGAAGCAGAGTTACTGGAAGTAGAAGAAAATGAAGTGATGTTGTATATGAAAGATATTTGTGTGGATGCGAATGGTACGCCGATTCATTCATGCAAGAGCATTATCAATCCTAGAAGGTACGAGATTATCATTAATACAATGCCAAATAAAGGATAAAACAGAAAAGGCGCATTATACATGCGTCTTTTCTATTTTAAGAAAGTGAGAAGCCTATGTCTATTAGAATTGACTATCATACCCACAGTGAGATTTCGCCAGATGGGAAATCAGATATGGAACATATGTGCCAAAGTGCCATAGAAAAGAAAATCCAGGAGATTGTTTTTACGGATCATTATGAATGCTATGCATATGGAGTGAGAAGCAGGAACTTTCATTCAGAATATGTCAGAACATATTTTGAACATATCGAAAAAATACAAAAAAAATATCAGGGAATTTTGAATGTGAAAAGTGGTGTGGAACTTGGACAATCATATTTAAATTCCGGCGAAGCAAAAAATGTTTTAAATCATCCATTCGATTATGTAATTGGGTCACTTCATAAGCTGGGAAATATCGACCTTGGATGGATACAGTTTACGGAAAGCAATGCCGGATATATTGGTGATACCTATTATCGCTGTCTGGAAGAACTGGCAAAGAATGGAGAATATGACTGCATCGGTCATCTGGATTATTATAAAAAACATTGTGCCAGAGCAGGATTGAGTGATCGGTTTGAACATTACCGCCCGATTATCAAAAATATTCTGATGCATATAATAGAAAGAGGAAAAGGAATTGAGGTAAACACGGCATGTATGGGTGTGCTGATAGAGGAAACCATGCCAGATTTACCAATACTGGAACTGTATCGGGAACTTGGAGGATCCATCATTACAGTGGGGTCAGATGCCCATACCCCAGACAGAATCGGTTATGGTTTTGAGCAGGTAAGAAAAAAGTTATTAAAAGCAGGATTTACGCAGATCACAGTTTATGAAAAAAGAGTCCCAAAACAAATCAGCCTTGCAGAAATGACAGAGTAAAATAAAAGGAGGCTATCCAAAATGGATGCCTCCTTTTAAAGGTGGGAGAGTATGACTAATATTCCAGTTTCCACATGTAACGTCTTTGACTTAACGGATGATTACGGGCAATCGCAAGCTGTTCAAAATAAACTCTGACAACGCCGGTAATTAACATAGGACTGAAATATTCTGCTACAGAAGCTGGTACGTAATTGGAAAGACCAAAATCTTTGGCGTCAATAACGGTAGTTTTTGCATCAAATCTGTTCAGGAAATCCAATGCCCTGGAATCCATGGCACGTGTTCGTCCATCATTCATTAATAAAAGATATGGAACATTTTTGTCCACAATTTCAAAAGGACCATGGAAGAATTCACCATCATTGCAGAATCCAGAATTTACCCACTGCATCTCCAGAAGAAGGCAGATAGATGTGGAATAAGCAACACGTTCTGTTGCACCGGAACTCATAACGTAAATGAAAGATTCGTCTTTATAATCTTCCGCAAATTTTTTTGCAGATGGAAGAACATAAGAAACAGCATTTTCAATGGCATCGTAAATATGTAAGTAACCGTTCACCATATCTTCATATAATTCACAGCCTTCATACTGATTCAGAACTTCTACAGCCAGCATCAAAACGTTATTCATCTTTTCCAATTTAGCTGCATAGTTTTTTTCAAAACCATGCACAATCACATAATCACCATTGGCAGCAAGAGGGGAAGCTGCATCATGTGTAATAGAAATAACAACAGCACCCTTTTCACGGGCCAGTTTTGCAGCAGCAACTGTTTCAGGAGTGTTTCCTCCTAAGGAGCAGGCAATTACGATGGCAGTATCATCGCAGGCTGCAGGTGGTGCATAGTTAAATTCATTGGCGGTAAAATATCCGGTACGAAGTTTGTGGGCGTTAGCTCTCATAAAATATTCAGCCGGATATAATTCAGAAGAAGAAGCTCCGCATCCTACAAAATAAAGTGTCTGGATATTCGGATGTGTTTTTTTGATATTCTCAATAATTTCTTTTGGTTGCATCATAGGCCTCCTTACGTCTATTTGTTTGTATAATACATCATATAACAACTTGGGAAAACAGTCAATGCTAAAATGAAAAATGGAGTAAAAATGTAAGTAATACACAAAAAAACAAAAAAAATCTGTCGATTAATGACAAAACTGTGATTTTTGTTAAAAAAGACTTGCCATATAGCATATAATGTTATATGATGATACACAGAAGAACATAACAAGCGAGGAAAAGACATGATAAAAGTATTAGGACTTGGAGATAATGTTGTAGATAAATATATGCATATTCGTACCATGTATCCTGGCGGGAATGCATTAAATATTGCGGCAACTGCTCAGATTATGGGAGAGCAGGCCGCTTATCTGGGAATGTTCGGAGATGATGATGCCGGAATGCATGTATATGATACCATAAGAAAAATGGGAATAGATACTTTACACTGCAGATTCAAAAAAGGCGAAAATGGATATGCAGAAGTAAAACTTGTGGATGGCGACAGAACCTTTATAGGAAGTAACCAGGGTGGAGTATCAAAAGAGTATCCTTTAGATCTTACGGAAATAGATTATGCATACATTGCGCAGTATGATTTGTGCCATACCAGCATTTTCAGTTATACAGAACCATATTTGGAAAGACTCAGCAAGATGACAACATTTTTGAGCATGGATTTTTCCAATCGATATGACGATGAGTACCTGAAGGCGAATTGCCCATATATTGACTGTGCGGCAATATCTTGTGGAAATGCCTCAAAAGAGAAGGTAGAAGAGGAAATTAAAAAAATAGTATCTTATGGATGCAGACATATTGTAATTGCGACACGTGGATCGAAAGGTGCAGTAGTGTATGTAGACGGAAAAATATATGAACAGTCCCCGTGTCTGATAAAGGCGGTTGATACTATGGCCGCAGGAGATTCCTTCATAGCAAGTTTCCTGATTCATTATCTTGACGGAATGAAAGATGTTAGAGAATTTCCTGTCGATTCAGGTAAGAATGGCATTACAACCATATCAGAATACAAAGATCTTTGTGTGAGAAGCAGTTTATATCAGGCAGCAATTTTTGCATCACAGCAATGTCAGAGAGATGGATCTTTCGGATACGGAAAGAAATTTTAAACGGGAATAACTATTCAGGATGATGAATAGTCCAACATAAAAATAAAATAAAAAGAAAAGAGGAAAAAAGGATGAAAAAAAGGACAGCAGCATTATTACTTACTATGGCTATGGCAACATCACTTTCTACAGCAGCAGGTGCAGAAGATGTTACAATAAAGTTTCTGCATAAATACTGCCAGCCTGAGCAGGCACCTGTATTTGAAGAGATCGTAAAGCAGTATGAAGAAGAACATCCGGGTGTTCACGTTGAAATCGAAACTACCACAGATAATGAAATTAAATCAAAGCTAAAACTGGCATTAGGAAGTGGAGATATGCCGGATGTATATCAGACCTGGACTGGTGAATACTGTGAGAAATTTATTCGAGCAGGATATGCACTTGATCTCACTCCATATATGGAAGAAGATCCAGAGTGGAAAGACTCTTTCCTTCCGGCAGCATACAGTGCATTTACATATGATGATGGGCAATATGCAGTTCCGACACGTTTTGATGCCGAAGTGTTTATCTACAAAAAATCGGTATTTGAAAAATATGGATTTGAAGAACCAAAAACATGGGATGATCTGATGAAAATCTGTGAAACACTGAAAGCAGATGGTGTGACACCATTTATTCTTGGAGACGGATTATCCTGGGATGCTCCACACTGGTATGGCGCTTTATGGCAGAAATTTGTTCCGGAAGATGTATTAGAGGGACAGGATTTTAATGTAAAAACAGTTACAATCGATGATCCTGGATATGTAAACGGTCTGAATTATTTTACAGATTTGCTTGACAAAGGATATTTTAATGACAACATTAATTCTATGGAACACAACATGGCACTGGAAGTATTCTATGCAGGAGAAGGTGCTATGGCGTATGTGGAAATGTTAGAGTTTAATGATATTAATAAAGGTCTTGACGGAGACTTTGGATTCTTTGCAATGCCGACCATCGAAGATGATGCAGCAAAAGGAAACCAGGAAAAACTGTTTGGAGCACCGGAAGGAATGATTGTAAATCCAAATTCAGAAAATGTAGATGTTGCGGTAGACTTTTTGAAATTCCTTACATCAGTAGAAAGTCAGCAGAAGATTGTATCAGAAGCAGGGCATACAAGCTGTGTAATTGGAGCACATACAGAAGAAAATACGATTCCTCAGCTGATTGACGGTATGGCATATGTTCAGAATTTCAACGGAATGAGCAACTGGACAGATTGCGGATTTGAGGCAAGCATTGTAGATACCATGTGTAAATTGGGACAGGATTTTGCAGCTCAGTCTATTACAGCAGAAGATTATGTAGCAGGACTGCAGGAAACAGCAAAAGTAGTTCGTGAACAGAATGCAGAGTAAGATTTGAGAGTTATAATCATGGGAAGCAGTCAATAAAAGGACTGCTTCCTGTGAAATACGGGAGGTATTAAAATGAAAAAAAGACATATTACAGCATGTTTGTTTCTCGCGCCTGCTATAATTGTTATGTTAATCTTTATGTATATCCCAATTGTCCAGAACTTTTATTATAGTCTGTTTAACTGGTCTATTTATAAACCGGGAAAAACATTTGTAGGACTGAAATATTTTATAGAATTATTTCAGGATAAGGTATTTTGGACATGCTTAAGAAATAATACATTATACGCATTAATATCTTTAGTGGGACAGCTTGGAGTAGGTCTTGTGGTAGCAGCTATACTTGAAGCAAAGTTTATGAGAAAACATTCTGGATTTTTCCGTACCGTATTTTTTATACCTTCTGTAATGTCATTTATGGTTGTAGGTCTTTTATGGCAGTTGTTTTTCAATCCAAATGTAGGACCGTTTAATGGCATTTTGAAAGCAATGGGAATGAATACGGCTAATCTTAATATTCTTGGGAATCCAGGTACCGCTATTTTTGGCGTAATTTTTGCATCACAGTGGATGTATTTTGGATATATGGCAATGCTTCTTATTATCGGTATTCAGAAAGTCCCTGATGAATTATATGAAGCGGCTGAAATAGATGGTGCAAATGCACTGCAGAGATTTTTGCGTATAACAATACCAAATATTAAAGAAATGATTTTGGTAGACTGTATTATTATTGTAGTGGGTTCCTTCAAATTGTTTGATGAAGTGTTTATTATTGACAAATGGCGGTCCGGGATATGCTTCAGAAGTTATATCTACATATCTCTACAGAACAGCATTTCGTTCAGATATGATGGGATCAGCCAGTGCAATGGCGGTAGTTCTGTTTGTGATAACTTTTGCACTATCTATTTTCCAGATGAAAATCTCACGCAGTGGTGAAGAGTAGCAGGAGGAGAAACATGAGAAAGAAGAACAAAAAAACAATTGCGATAAAAGGGATTACATATATATTGCTGATATTGTTAACATTGTTTATAATCATTCCTCTGGTATGGATGATGATATCCGGTTTCAAATCCAATGGTGATTTATTCACAAACAGTTTTGGCTTACCGAAAGAGTGGTTATTTTCTAATTATATATTAGCGTGGAAGGTAGGAATTGGAAGATACCTTTTAAACAGTGTGTTTGTTACTTTTGTATCAGTAGCATTGACGGTTATTATCAGTGCTCTGGCAGCATTTGCCCTTACGAACAACAGATTATACTTTAAGGGTAGAAATGCGGTATTTATATTCATTTTAGCAGGTTTAATGTTAGCACCGCAAGTTAGTGTAGTTCCATTGTATAAGATGTTGAACAAAATGCATTTATACAATACTTATTGGGCAATGATTCTTCCGTATACAGCATTCAGAATTGCTTTTACTGTAATGTTGATGAGAGCGTATTTTCTGGGTCTTCCGGCATCGTTAGACGAGGCTGCATATATCGATGGATGTACCTCATTTGGAGTATTCAGCAAAATTATTATGCCTTTATGTAAACCAATTTTAGCATCTTCAGCATTGATGTCAGCAATGTATTGCTGGAATGAATTTATGATGGCAATGATATTTACATCAAATGATAAAATCAGAACCATTCCAACAGGTCTGATGAACCTGACCGGAACACTCAGAACGGAATGGGGAACATTAATTGCAGGTCTGGCGATATCTGCTTTACCGATTATTATCGTGTTTATTATATTTCAGAAACAGTTTGTTCGCGGAATTGCAGCAGGAAGTGTGAAAGGATAGTAAGAAAATGAAGAATTTGAAAACGGATCAGATAGCTGTATCGAATTTTCCATATTACAAGTATTCATTGGATTATGCATTGGATTCATTAGCTCGTATGGGAGGAAAAAATCTGGAGTTTTATGCCTGTGATCCACATTTACATATGGATGATGCATCTGTTTCAGATATAAAGACTGCTGCGCGAAAAGTTCGTGAAAATGGGCTGAAAACAATTTGTGTAACACCGGAACAATGTAACTATCCGGTTAATATTGCTTCGGCAAATATAGCAGCAAGAAAAAGAAGTATAGCTGTTTATGTGAAAGCTATGGAAACAGCAGTAGAAATGGATTGTCAGTTATGTCAGTTTCTGGCAGGATTCGGATGTCTGGATGAGGCAGATGAAGATATATGGAAAAGAAGTGTAGAATCGTTGGGATATCTGGCTGATTTAGCTGAAACATATGGGATTCATATTGCTCTGGAAACTTCGCCGAAAGAATATACCTGCCTGACCGACAGTATAAAAATAGCAGATATGGTGAATGAAGTAGGATCTTCTGCACTGCATGGCATGATTGATACAGCTGTACTTGGATATAGTCATGAAACAATACAGGATGCGATAGCAGGTCTGGAGAATGGCAGAATTCTTCGACATGTACATGTGGGAGATGGAAAACCTAACGGACATTTTATAATT
Organism: uncultured Lachnospiraceae bacterium; assembly: GCA_900544685.1. Taxonomy (GTDB): domain Bacteria; phylum Bacillota; class Clostridia; order Lachnospirales; family Lachnospiraceae; genus Marvinbryantia. Next base: position 110,518 of record UQWA01000001.1, read on the forward strand.
GGTGAAGGAAATCTGAACTTAAAAGAAATGATGAGTGCGTTAGATCAGATAAAATATGAATATGCGATAAGTCTGGAAATTCTGAATCCTCTTTATACATCAGATCCGGAATATGCGATGAAGACTTCTTATGAGCGATTAAAGAAAATAATAGAGTGAAAAGAAAATATGAGTTTTTCTTTTTTTTAACCCTGTCCTGTGATAAAATATAAGCACAAAACAAGAATTAAGCAGGGAGGGGATCCTATGAAAAATGTAGTTATTACGATTGCAAGACAGTATGGAAGCGGCGGTAAAACGATCGCTCAGATGTATGCACAGAAGCATGGCATCCCGTGTCATGAAAGAGATATTTTAAGACTGGCAGCAGATGACAGTGGTATCAACGAAGCGTTATTTGGAGAAGTAGATGAACGGTTAAAGAGTGGCAATCTGTTCGGTATCTCCAAGAAGATCTATACGATAGGAGATCTGATTCCACCATCCAGCCCGGATTTTACATCTACACAGAACCTGTTTAATTATCAGGCAAAGGTGATTCGCGATCTGGCAGAGCAGGGACCGTGTGTATTCATCGGACGCTGTGCAGATTTTGTGCTGGCAGATAAGCCCAATGTAGTCAGTGTATTCATACATGCGCCACATGATTACTGCATGGAGCAGGCAAGAGAGCGTACAGCTAAGAATGTAGGAGATCTGACGAAATTTGTTGCCAGAACCGATAAGTTCCGCGGAGATTATTACCGTTACCACACCGGACATGAGTGGAACGATGCAAGGAACTATGACCTGTGCCTGGACAGCAGCAAACTGGGATTTGATGGCTGCGTAGAGGCTATCGAGAAATATATTGAAGTAAGATTTAAATAAAAGCAGGAAAGACAGATTGGTGCAGAAGTGTGCCAGTCTGTTTTTAGTTCGCGTGCTATGGGTACACTCTAACAGGAAAGGATATAGGGACAGGGATGGAAGAAAAGAAATTAGAAAAAAATGTAATCGAGGATCTGATTCATCAGGCATTTGAAGCGCAGGCAAAAGCTTATGTGCCATATTCTCAGTTTGCAGTCGGTGCAGCGCTCCTCGCCAGAGGTGGAAGGATCTATCAGGGATGTAACATTGAGAATGCATCCTACACCCCGACCAATTGTGCAGAACGTACTGCATTTTTCAAAGCAGTATCTGAGGGTATCACAGAATTTGATGCCATTGCCATTGTAGGAAATAAGAAGTTTGTGCCAAAGGGAGAAGGGGATTATTGTCCGCCATGCGGTGTGTGCAGACAGGTAATGAGAGAATTCTGCAACCCGGAGACATTCCAGATTATTCTGGCAAAATCCGAGACAGAATATCACATCTACAAATTAAAAGAACTGCTTCCACTGGGATTCGGACCGGAAGATCTGATCTGAAAAACGTTACAGGATACATGGAAAAAACAAAGAAAAATGTTGCGGAAAACGTTACAGAACTGCTTGCAAAAGTGGATGAAAAGGGCAGAATGAATCGGTATGAAAATGCATTTTTATGGCTCAGTGATGCAGGTGTTGCGCTTTCAAGCTATAATGTGAATGAACCACAGCCGCCTCTTCAGTTAAATGAGAAAAGAAGTCTTTTCAAACTGTTTATGGGGGATACAGGGCTTCTCTGTGCAGCATGTATGGAGAACATACAGTTTGAGATTTTAAAAGGAAATCTGGATGTGAATATGGGAAGTATTCTGGAAAATGTGTTTGCACAGTCCATCAAAAGTAAAGGATTTCATTTGAACTATTTTGAATCTAAGAAATACGGAGAACTCGATTTTGTTGTTCAAAATGGAATGAAAGTGGATTTGCTGGAAATTAAATCAGGCAATGACTATAAAAAGCATTCAGCATTAAGTAAAGTGAGTGCTGTAAAAAACTGGAAGTTTGGTAGAAAGATAGTATTTTGTAAAGGCAATGTTCAGAAAGAAAACGGGATAGAATATTTGCCATGGTATATGGTTATGTTCTATGAAACAGAACAACAGCCAAAAGAATTTATTTATGAGGTAGATTTGTCTGCTTTATTATAAATGTCAGGAAAAGGCGTCTGTCACAGATAGTATGTGGCAGACGCCTGTCTTTTTGTAAATTTTGTAACGTATTTCTTGAAACGAAAAAGGGGTTGCAGTATACTAAAATTAGTTTGGTCTGACCACAAAACGACCACAAAATGAATTTTACGACAGGAGTAATGCGGGTGAAATCATTCTACAGAAAAAGAGAAAAAAAAGGATATACATTAGCAGAGGTACTGATTACGGTGGCAATTCTCATCATACTGATGGCAATTGCTGTTCCGGCGATCTTTACCATCAGGAGGAATCTGAGACAGAAGGCTTTGGATAATAAAGCAGAGATCATCTACACTGCGGTGCAGAACAATCTGACCAAGCTGCGCAGTAATGGTAACAGTGAAAAATATGCGGAGGATAAGGCTTCTTTACTGGATGCCACCCCGCTTGACATGGATGAGAAAAAGACACTGTACTATGTGACTGCAGACAGCAAGGATAACGAGAACAGTGCAGCCAGTGTTCTGGTGACGGAAGATACGATAGACGCAGACCTGTATCAGCATTACTGGGTGGTAGAATATGATCCGGCAAGTGCCAGTGTATATGCTGTTTTTTACAGTGAGACCAGAAGCGGTTATACAACAGCTTCTTATAATAATCTGCGTTATAAAGATAACCGGCTCAGGGATGGAGCACAGGTGGGCTATTACGGTGGAGATTCCGTTGACAGTGGCAGCACCTCCACACTGGCACCTAAGATTACGGTGCGAAATGAAGAAAAGCTTCAGGTAACGATTACCAGTAAGAGACCGGACCAGAATCCATTATCTTATGTGGTGACATTGCAGGATACTCTGGGACATACACTTATGTTGAAATATCAGCCGGATATGACCGGTACGAAGTTTGGACATGACAAGGATGATCTGAGCCTCGCAGCGACATCACAACTGTATGGCAATGAATCCGGAACGATTCGGGGAAGTGTGTATACCCTGACATTAACCTTAGATGATCTGACAGAAGAAAGTACCCGTTTCGCAGCACTTTATGGAAGCAAGAACGATAAGATCATAGATGCCGCAAAACAGCTGGTTCCGGGAACAGATCTCACTATTAAAGTTACAGTAAAGAGTAAGAGTTCCCTGGTGGACGGACTTTCTTCAGAAGTGAAGACGAACAGCCTTTTCGGAGATGACAGTACGGCAGATCAGGCATCCATTTATTATGGACGTCATCTGCAGAATCTGGATCAGAATTCAGCTGTGACAGAAACGATAACCAGTGCCGTTCAGAAAAGTGATATCCATTTTGAAGAGCAGGCAGATCTCGATGGTGATAACAATCTTTCTTCGTGGTATAGCTGTTACCAGAATAAGGAATTTCATCCGATTACGAATGAAAAACTGCTCAGCTACAAAAAAGCAGAAGATGCATCAGAGGACAGCGGCAGCACACAGCCGGCCCTGATCAGCCATCTGACTACAGAAGAATCTGAGAAAGCAGGTCTTTTTGCAGAGACTGCCGATAATATGAATATCTCAGATATCCGTTTAAGCGGTGCCAGAATTAACGGAAAGTCCGGTACAACTTATGCCGGTACTTTTGCGGCCTATGCAGATGGAAAAATAACATTAAATAATTGTCAGGCATATCTGGATTCCGCAGATGTAACTGGAAAAGATGCAACGGAAAGCTGGATTCAGGGGGCAGATATACAGGGAGGTCTGATTGGATCTGCGGCAGGTTCTGTGACGATGACCAACTGTCTGGCAGCTACCGTTATGGGAGCAGAGGATACATCTCTGACCGGTGGACTGATCGGAGAAGCACAGAATGGAATCACGGTAACACAGTCCTATGCGGACTCTTATCTTACCGGACAGGTGACCGGTGGACTGATCGGGCGCAGTAATGGTGGCACCTTGCAGATCAGCCATTGTTACACTGCCGGATATCAGAAGGCAGTGCAGGTGGCAGCCGGGCTTCTGGCACAGAAAAACAGTATGGCAACGGTAGATCACAGTTATACAGCAGTGACATGGCTGAAGGCAGATACAGAGGGCAATACAGAGACTGTTCGTTATTCTACTTTACCGAAAGGCAATGATACGGTAAATAACCTGTTTTTCCTGAATGGGGGAACAGATTACAGTGAAGGAACAAAGGACGAAGAAAAGAGCTGGGTGGGTGAAAAGGTAAGTTACACAGATCTGAGCAGCCGCCAGCAGATGGTAAACAGACTGGACAGCAGTGCTTTTATCAGCACAGCATCAGCTACTTATCCGTATAATTTAAGACAGCAGGGGCTGACTGGCTATTCTTATCCGGCATTAAAAGGTATGCCTCATTATGGTGACTGGGAGGCAGATTTTGAGTCTGGCAGTCTGGTGTATTATGAAGTCTATCAGGAGACTGACAGTACAGAAAGCTATGGGTTCCATGGCGGTAATGCAACACCGACATTGCGAGACGATGTACCTGTTATTGGTGATGGTTATGGTATTGTCTATGAGCAGGCATCTTTGCCAACAGATGATTTTTCCGTACTTTACCAGAAAACGGGAGAGAGTGGGGAGACATCCGAAGAAACGCTTACTATGAAGCCAAAGGATTCCCACTATATGGTTACATATGACGATAAGACATACTATATTTATCCGCTGCCTGCAAAGGTTGTAAATGCAGCAGCAGTTATGGATACCTGGTATCAGAAGATTACCGTACAGGGGGCAAATGCGGTTGGAAGGGCTGCTGCTGATGAGACAGATGACAAAGCAACCGGAAGCGTCTTCTATTACAATCCGCATTTTGCAAAGACAGAAGTAAGTGCAGCAGAAGCACCGGAGACTCCGACAGAAGTTTCGGTGCGCACACCAAGACAGCTTTATGCACTGAGCAAGAATTATACCGAATATGCCAAGATTACAGCAAAGAGTACCTTTATGCAGGAACTGGATCTTGACTATCAGACCTACGACTGGAAACGGTTTGCTGGGGAGGCGGATGCCGTATCAGTACAGATACCGATTGGAGAGGCAACTCCGTTTGTGGCAAAATATGATGGAAAGTATCATAAGATTCAGGGTATCAGCTTTGAAAGCACTCAGACCAGAGTAGGATTTATTGCGGAGAATCAGGGAACGATCCGTGACCTGTTTCTGGTATCAGATTATCAGGCAAAAGGAACGAATCAGTATCTGAAGTATAACGGACAGATCAGTAATAACCAGACAGTATATATGGGAGCACTGGCAGCTGTGAACAGTGGACAGATCCTGAATTGTGCAGTCAGTGGCTTCTATCTTGGCGGTGACAGCTACACAGTGTTTGTCAGACAGAACGGAACCCTGTATTTTGGAGGTATTACAGGAACCAACCAGGGTACCATCCGTAACAGTCAGGTGGATACTCCTCTGGTAAATGCCAATATTCTGTATGGCAATGCCTATATCGCCGGTTTTGCGGGAGAGAATGCAGGAACCATCCGTAACAGCTATGCCATTGGAAAAGCAACGGTAGAATATGCAAAAGGTGCGAAAGCGGTGCTCAGCGGTTTCACTGCGAAGAACCTGGGACAACTGACCGGAGACTACTGCGCAGTAGCGATGACAGCAGCAGGAAGCACCAGTACTTATGGATTTGCACCAAAAGGAGGCAGCATCAATAGAAACTGTCGTTACCTCAGCGGTGGAACCTTCCGCTATCTTGGCAACCTGGAAGCCTATGACAATACCAGCGGTGCGGGACAGGCAGCGACCTATGAAGATCTGAAGCAGGAGAATGCCACAGAAGCAGAATGCTGTAGTGCAACCGGATCCGGTGAAGGATATCCATTCACATCCGTAGTAAGCAGAGCTAATGGAAGCAAAGTACATTTCGGTAACTGGCAGCTGGCATCTGATCTGGGAAGCTTTGGTGTGGTCTATTGGGAACATGAGGAAAACGGGGCTAATAACGGTTACCACTTCTCCTATATTGGTTATACAGCGAATGCTGCAAGTCCGGAAGATACACTGAACCGCATCAGTGGAAGTACACTGTGTGAGCAGCATGATGATGGTGGAATCATCACGGAATATGGGTATGGTTATTACTACTCAGATTCGCTGGAAACAACAAAAAGACCAGTATCTTCTGTAGAGGGATTTGTTACTGGAGAGCAGAATACGACAGTATCAGAAGAATTATCCAATCGGCTGGATGGATTTACGGTGGTAGCTTATACGACTGCACCGGCGATAGGTAAAACAAATGCGGATACAGATGGATATATGAAGATGAACTCTGAAAGTGCCAACGGAGTCTGGACACTGAAGGATCAGAGCCATAATGTGACATATACCTTCACAGTCAATCCATTCTTTGCCAATGCCATGCAGTATGGTACAGAAGCCAGCGGAGAGACTCTGGCACAGCAGCTTACTGTGCTTGCAGAGGATGGCAGTGCGGTGGCAGGAAGTGAGCAGCTTGCCATGCCGGGAGATCCAGGTAAGCAGTATGAGATCCGTTCAGCTCACCAGTTGGAATATCTCAACTGGAACAGTGAGACAGGAGATGCAGTTACTACACTGGATCAGACTAATTATGAGGCAGATTACAAGACTTATACGTATCTGGGACAGATGGCAGGAGATGGAAGCAGCAAGGGAACGACAGATGGAAAGTATAACTGGATCCAGTCCCATGATATAGATGCAGATATGATACCGAATGGTATAGAGACATTTACACAGATTGGTTCTCTGTATGATAAAAACGGTAATGTGGACACGCCGAATGCGCTGGCATATATTGCATATTTTACAGGTAACTATGATGGAAATACTTATTCCATTAAGAATGTGGAGATTCACAGCACCAATACGGTAACGGGACTGTTTGGAAGCATCATCGGAGCTCAGGTAAAAAATGTTATCCTGTATTCCGATAAGGGCAACTATATTCAGAGAATGAAGGAAAGTCCAAAGAGCTGGTATGCACTTGGTGGTCTGTGTGGTCTTGCGGCGGTCGGTAATGGTAACCAAAATGAAGATGTAGTCATTACGAACTGTACGGTATCTGGCTACAATGTAAAGGATAGCAGCACTGACGGATGTTATGGCGATTCCAATGTGGGCGGAATGTTTGGTATGAGTACGGTAGATTTGGAAAAATGTTCGGCAGTCAATACGATTGTAGTGGATACTGTATTTAACACGTCCAGAGGAACAGTGTCTGTAAGAGTTGGCGGACTGGCAGGCAGTATGAGAGGAAATATCACCAACTGCTATACAGGAGGAGAGATTATCTGTACAAAAGACTGCCTGAAAAATGCTGCAACATGGCACGGAGGCCGCCTGCTCCTTGGAGGAATTACCGGAGGAATTTATATTAAGAATGGCGGTAATTTGCTAACGTTACTGGGTAATAATATTAAAGGGATCAAAGGCTATGCAGATGACACACGTTCAAACAGTTTGAAATGTAAGACACCTACAACCAGTATCATAAACTGTTATACTTACATTAAGATGCCTGGATCTGCAGGAACAGAAGCTGATACTGCCAATATTGCCGCTATTGAACCGATTGGTGGAAATGGAGAAACTCATGATGAAAACTGGCGAAATTATCATGTTCGTATTGAAATTCAGAACTGCTATTATTATGGAAACAATATACCGGTAACGAAGAATTATACGTCGTATACGAAATGGACGAACATTGATAACACGGCTGTAAGTATTACATGGGATCAACTGGCAGATAAGGAACCTCTTGCAAATGGACAGTATTTGGCAGATACATTGGGATTCAGTGAAGTTACCACAACAGAAAATGGCAACGGCGTCAAAGGAAAATATACTTTCCCAGGAAACCGCAAGGATCTGGAAGGTGAGAACTATCCGTTCCCGACTATTTTGCAGCAGAATACAGCCAGTGGCGTGGTAAATGTCCACTATGGAGAATGGCCATTAAACGGTATCTACTGGGAACAGAGCCGTGCCAATATGGATATCTTTGAGGATCTGGTGACAGACGGTGGAGAAAATGACGGTCAGGCATTGAAAACATTTGTCCTAAAGGATGCAGCAGGAAATGTCGGTAATGACAAGCAGACGGAAGACTTCATCTTCTCTTATAGTTATGGAGAAGATGAGATTGCGCAGATTACATCTGGTACAGATGGCAGCGTATCTGCAGAGGAAGGAACGGACAATGCTGAGACATCAGACAGTACAGATTCAGATGGCAGCACGCTGTTGGACGATGAGGATCTTATTGCGAAAGTTGAAAAAATCAAGTATGATAGTGAAGTGAATGGCTATGTAGCAACTGTCCATGCACTAAAGACCGGAACTGAGATTATAACAGCGACAGTAACGGGTGAAAATGACCAGAAGTACAGTGCATCCTTTACATTAACGGTAACAGCAGATCTGACGGTATATGCATCCAGCAGTACGGTGACTCAGTGTGCAGGAGAGAATACCGAACTGGAAATATTTGCAGTTCCTATGTCGCTGTATGGCGTAAGCTCTAATGAGTCTGTTACAGCGGATACACAAAGTCCGGACGGCAGCGATGTGGTAGTGGAAGATGAGCAGACTCAGGATGAATCAGATGAGGTGGTACAGGACGGCACCCAGGATTCACAGGAGAGCGTGATACAGCCAGATGAAGAAAGCAGTGAAACCACTGAGGCTGTGACAGAGCTGCAAGAAGAATCTGAGAGTGATACTTCCGAAGAAGTATCGGAGAATGCAGCAGAAGAAACATCTGAGAATACAGAAGAAGGTTCGGAAAGTGTATCAGAGAATACTGCAGACACCTCAGAAGATACGGAAAATACTTCAGAAGACACTGGCGCAGATGTGCTGCCGGAGGAATTACAGGAAGACAGTGCAGAAGCAGAAGATCTGGCGGGAGAGACTGTCAGCGCAGAAGATGTGGTATCGGAAATCGCAGTGCAGATGCTGTCAGATGAAGAAGAAAGCGAAGAACTGATTTCCATGTATGACGAGGATACAGCAGTGGCTCCGGAGAAGAATCTGGCAGACAGAATGACCTGGAAAGTCGAGATCGACGCAGAAGATGAAGGCCTGGTTGATTATACAGAAGTAAAAGACTGTAAATTTACGATTACCAGTCAGGCAGAGTCTGATGTAACACTGACCATCACGGGAACCTACAGCTATGAGGGGACAGACTATACGGCTGTTACCTGGGTAGAAGTCATTACGGAAGCCGATGATACAGAAGATACATCTGCAGCAGATGAAGAGTCTGGAAGTGAAGGAAGAAGTATTGTGACAGAAATTCCGGGATCAGAAGACACTGTGATCATAGAAGATGATGGCACCGGAGATGTAATCATTCAGGAAGAAAGCGAAGAACTGAACGATACAGTGAATTCTGATAAGGTAGAGAATTCTGATAATACAGAGAATACAGCAGGAACAGGGGAAGAAATCCTGGATGAGAATGGGTATACAGAAGAAGTTGTGCCAGATGCTGACGCAGAAGAAGTGGTTGCAGAAAGTACAGACCAGGATCTGGAAGCAGAAGTTGGGCTGGAAAGCCTGACAACAGATACAAAAAGTGAAGAGTAAGATAGAAAAAGAAGGAGGTGCTCAGTGTTGAAAGAACGATTCAGAAAAAAGTGGAAATCAACACAGGGCACCTCCATACTCTTTGGATTGCTGCTTTTTCTCATTGCTTCCATTCTTAGCATTGTGATGTTAAACGGAGCACTGACAGCAGTAAAGAGTGTGGCATCAGACCGGAAAGCAGAGCAGAATTTTCTCACCTGTTCCAGTGCGGCAATGACACTCCGGGATGCTATTACCGATACCTGTGTGATACAGACCAGAAAAATAATATTTAATGAAAATGGATCAAGACAAAATGAGACGGTTGCATGGAATACAGTTCCTGTCAGCAACAGTTCAGCTACAGATGAGACAGAAGCCAACGATTTCGGGAATACCTATTTGAAAAAATGGATCCAGAATCTGGTAGAAAATACGGCAGCAGGAAGTGACTATAACCTGCAGCTTCAGGGACCGGATGGGATCAGTGATCCGGTGAGTGCAGAAGTAACGCTCAGTGAAGAACAGAATGCGTCTGGCGATACGGCATATGACATCACCGTTGTTTTTTCCACAGGAGAAAAAAGTGATACCTGCCAGATGACATTGAAGGTAAACGGACAGGTGAATACCACGAATGTAAATGGTACACAGGGAACATATGATACGGTAACAACTACCACCAGATATACCTGGGATGCACCGGATATCATCTATGGCACGAAGCCACGGTCCGGGGAGGCACAGCAATGATAAGAAAAAAGTTTTTCAGTCATCTGAATAAGAAGACACAGAAGATACTGCACAGCACATCAGGTGAGACCATTGCGGAGACACTGGTGACCATGATTGTTTTGTCATTGTCAGTGTTAATGCTGGCAGGAGCGGTTGTCTCTTCAGCCAAAGTAACCAGTAAGGCAGATAACACAGAGACAGCCTTTACAGTGTCAGATGAATCCGGGACAGCCGGCATAATGACGATAACAGGCGGAGCAGCAACAGATTCTGCCACGCTTGCAGTGACTGCATACAGGACAGAAAATGATTACACCTATTATGAACCCGCTCAGTAACAGGGGATAAAACAATGAGAACACCAATCCAGAAGATAAAAAAGAAGCTGTCAGGAAACCGGGGCTTTTCCCTTGGTGAGCTGCTGGCAGCAACCATGATACTCCTTCTTGCCAGTCAGGTTATGGCAGAAGGCGTGACGTTCGCGACACGTATGTATAACGAATCACTTACCAGGTCTCATGGCAAGGAACTGTGTTCCACACTGACAGCCGCCATTGAGACGGAATTGCGTTATACAACAGGAATTACATATGACAACAGTGGAAATCTGCTGACCTATTTTAGTCCGGCATACGGGCAGACAAACAGCAGCTTCCTTTCTATAAATGATGAGAATACGGTACAGAACAGCGGTGAGATCGCCATACAGATCACTGGACAGACTGGAAAAACAGTTTATCAAAGACTGATTTCCAGTTCCTCTTACAGTTCTTTTGATCTGAAGGCAAAAGTAGAAAGCAGCATATACCATAAAGATACAAATTCGTTTCAGGTAACACTTTCTATACTGGATCAATCAGGAAAAACACTGACAGAGAATACGTTTGATGTACTGCCGGTAAATCAGATGAAATGTAACGAAGAGTAGAGAAAGATAAAGTGACTTAAAAAATCAGATATGCGCTATGAAATGATATAGGAAGAAGGAGACAGATACAAATGGTATACAAACGTCTTGGTGACCTGCTTATTGCAGCGGGTACTATTACACCGGAAGAACTGGAAATCGGACTGGAGAGACAGAAAAAGACCAAGGAACGACTGGGAACAGCACTGATCTCAGCAGGAATCATCACAGAGACCCAGTTCATAGAAGCACTGAGACTACAGCTGGGAATCGAATACATTGACCTATCCAAGACAAATATCCCGATTGAACTGGCTCAGGTTGTACCGAAGAATATTGCAAGGCAGTTCCAGGTTGTACCGGTACACATGGTAAAAGACGAATTATATCTTGCCATGAGTGACCCAATGAATTTCTATGCAATAGAGGAAGTAAAAAAGGCAGTCCGTAAAAAGATCATACCAATGATTGCTACCAGAGAAGGTGTAGAACATGCCATCATGGTACTGTACGGAAATGAGGGTGCAGCAAAGGCAATTGAAGCCATGAAAAGAGAAGTGGCTGCCACAGCAGAAGAAGAGGACAACCAGTTTTCCGGTAATGTTTTAAATGACAATATCAACGATGCACCAACGATCCGTCTGGTAAACTCTATCATAGAACGTGCCATTCATGAGCATGCCAGTGACATTCACATTGAGCCAAAGGAAAAAGAACTTCAGGTGCGCATGCGTATTGATGGTATGCTGCGAAAGATCCTGACCATTCCGAAGAATCTGCAGAATTCCGTTATTTCCCGTATTAAGATCATGAGTGGGATGGATATTGCAGAGCGTCGTGTTCCGCAGGATGGCAGATTTAATGTAAAAAACAAGCAGAAGGAATATGATCTTCGTATCTCCTCCCTGCCAACTGTATACGGAGAAAAAATCGTAGCCCGTCTTCTGGACAAAGAAGCCGGTTATCTGACACCGGAGTCTATTGGTCTAATGGGAAAGAATCTGGAAAAATACCAGAGAGCCATTCACTGCCACAGTGGGGTAATCCTTATTGCCGGACCGACCGGAAGTGGTAAATCCTCCACCATGAATACCATGATTTCGCAGTTGAACACAGAAGAGGTGAATCTGGTAACACTGGAAGACCCGGTGGAATACAACATTGACGGAGTCAATCAGGTGCAGATTAATGAGAAAAAGGGCATGAACTTTGCCAATGGTCTGCGTGCTATTCTGCGTCAGGACCCGGATATCATAGCGGTAGGAGAAATCCGAGACGGAGAGACCGCCCAGATCTGTATGCGTTCCGCGATCACTGGTCACGTAGTATTATCCACAATTCATACCAATGATGCAGTAGGAACCATCGAACGTCTGGAAGATATCGGAGTAGAGCCATATCTGGTGGCAACAGCCCTGAGAAGCGTGGTATCCCAGCGTCTGGTACGACGGATCTGCCCAAAGTGCCGGGAAAGCTATGAAGCAGGCGAAGAAGAAGTACAGATTCTGGGACTGAATCCACAGGAAAAGCACACGTTCTACCGTGGAAAAGGATGCGCAGACTGCTTTGATACCGGATACCGTGGACGAATCGGTGTATTTGAGATCCTGGAGATTAACCATAAGCTTCAGCGACTGATCGCGGAACGGGCTGACAGAGATGCGATAGAACGGGAATTAAAGACTGGCAACAGTGGATTTGCAACTCTGAGAGAAAATGCCATTGAACTGGTAGAACAGGGGATCACAACAGCAGAAGAAGTGCAGCGTGTAATATACGAAACCGGAGAGTTAGAAGAACATGTATAATATAGAAGAATTAACTTTAAAAGCCAGAAACGACCATGCATCAGATATTCATCTGGTATATGGGCTTCCACCCAAATATCGCGTAGATGGACGGCTGGAGAGCATGGCAGATGTGCCGCTGACAGAAGATGACTGTATAGAGCTGTGCCAGTGGCTGGCAGAAGAACAGTTTGATAAGCTTGATTATAAGGGAGAACTTGATTTTTCCAAAAATATCTGTGGGATTCGCTGCCGTTGCCATATATTTAAGCAACAGGGCAAGCTCTCCGCAGCGATTCGTCTGTTAAGTGAGACCATTCCGCGTCTGGACAGTCTGGGACTTCCGCCATCCGTACCTGGATTTACGAAGCTCCATAAGGGTATCCTACTGGTAACCGGTGAGACCGGATCCGGTAAATCCACCACACTGGCAGCGCTGCTAAACGAGATCAATCATACCCGAAAAGACCACATCGTCACATTGGAAGATCCGATTGAGTACATTTATAAACCAGATCAGTGTATTATCAATCAGAGAGAGATTGGAAAAGACACAGGGAGCTTTTCAGAGGGACTGCGCGCCAGTCTGCGAGAAGATCCGGATGTGATTCTGATCGGTGAAATGCGTGACCGCGATACCATTGAGACAGCTATTACAGCGGCGGAAACAGGACATCTGGTATTTGGAACCCTGCATACCGACTGTGCCTCCGATGCGATCGACCGTATGGTACAGGTATTTCCGGAAGGAATGCAGAACCAGATTCGCCTGCAGTTATCGATGACACTGGTTGCGGTAATTGCCCAGCAGTTACTGCGTAAGAAGACTGGAGGCCGTGTTCTGGCAAGTGAAGTTATGCTGGTGACAGATGCGATCCGCAATATGATACGCTCTGGTAATACGCCGCAGATCGCCAATGCGATCTCCACCAGTTCGGCAATTGGCGGTCAGACCATGGATCAGTGTCTGGCAATGCTGTCAAGATCCAGACAGATTGATAAAGAGCTGGCAATGGAGTATGCAAAAGACAAAGATTTTATCAGAAAAAATGGATAAGGAGCGTGGATAGATTATGCCAGCTTATAAGTATACAGCCATATCCAGAGATGGTGTAAAAGTATCCGGCATTGTAGAAGGGTTTGACCAGTTTGATGCTGTAGACCGTATCAAGCGGGACTGCGATATTATTCTGAAGATTACGGAGATAAAGGAAAAAAAGCAGGGAATTTTAAATATGGAGATTGGTGGCAATAAGTTGAATGCCAAAGCATTCTCTCTGATGTGTTCCCAGTTTTCTATCATTCTGAAATCAGGTATTCCGATCGGTCGTACAGTACGTCTGATTGGTGAGAAAATGACAGATAAGAAGCTGAAAAGTATTCTGTCGCAGGTTGCAGAAGATGTGGAGGCAGGGCGCAGTATCTCCCAGAGTTTTCAGGAGCGTGGTGGGAAGCTGATGCCGCCTGTCTTTATCGAGACCATTCATGCCGGAGAAGAATCCGGAAATCTGGCAAAGGCATTTGATACCATGTATCAGCATTATGACAAACAGGTAAAAATGCGGGAAAAAGTAAGAAGCGCCATGATTTATCCGGTCTTTGTACTGGCACTGGCTGTCGGAGTGGTGATTGTGCTGATGGTAAAAGTAGTACCGACCTTTACCAGTATTTTTGAATCTTATGGATCCGAATTACCTCTGATTACCCAGTCACTGATCTGGATATCGAATTTCTTCCGCAGTTATATACTGATAATAGCAGCCGTGATAGCGGCTATTGTGATTCTGTTCAAATTGTATGGGAACACAGAAAAAGGAAGAATGAAGCTGGCACAGAAGGCACTGAAGCTTCCGGTACTGGGAAATGTCTATACATTAAGTGCTGCAAGCGAGTTTGCAGGAACCATGACCACCCTGATCGGGGCAGGACTTCAGATAACCAGCGCAGTCAGTATCTCAGCAAGAGTCATTGGCAATTATTATGTCAGCCAGTGCGTAGGAAAGATCACCTCCAGGCTGGAAGAAGGTCGAAGTCTGGGAGAATGTATGCGGGAGATCGACTGCCTCCCGGATATTCTGGTGGATATGACTGCAGTAGGAGAAGAAACCGGAGAACTGGAACAGACACTGCATACCGTAGCAGGTTACTATGAATCAGAACTGGATATGGCAGTACAGAATGTCTTGAAAAAACTGGAACCGACCCTGCTTATCTTCATAGCAATCGTAGCAGGATATATAGTTCTGGCTGTATATATTGCGATGTTCCAGATGTACAGCGTCATGTGATATATCAAAAATAGAAGCAAATAAAGAAAGCAGTGGTATTATGTATCTTTCAATTTATGATAATCTATACATCGGTTTATATTTCACCGTTCTGGCATTTGTCTTCGGTGCGGTATTTGGCTCCTTCCTGAACTGCGCAGCCTGGCGGATTGCGCACGGAGAGTCCTTTATCCACGGACGGAGTCACTGCCCGGATTGCGGACATGTATTATCTGCGCCGGATCTGGTGCCGATCTTTTCCTGGCTGTTTCTTGGCGGTAAATGCCGTTACTGCAAGGCGAAGATCAGTGCCAGATATATGCTGACGGAGCTGTTTTTTGGTATAGTCAGTGTCCTGAGTCTGCTCAGATGGGATCTGTCACCGGTGTATGCCAGAAATATGGTATTTGCATGCTGCCTTTTCTGCCTGTCTCTGGTAGATCTGGAGAGCTTTGAGATCCCCAATGGCTGCCTGATTCTGGCAGCAGCAGCATGGTTCATAACGCTTCCGTTTGTCGGAATGGAAAAAATGACAGTTCTGGCACATATACTGACTGGAATAGGATATGGTGCTATTATGCTGGTACTGACGCTGATTTTTGATAAAATACTGGGAAAAGAGACAATGGGCGGAGGAGACATTAAACTGTTTGCGGTGACAGGGCTCTATCTGGGGGCTGCCGCATCCCTGTTTTCTCTGTTCTTTTCCTGCATACTGGGACTCCTCATGGGAGCGTACCGGAAAAAGAAAGATGAGAGTGCACTGATACCGTTCGGACCATCCATTGCACTGGCATCCTATTTCATGCTATTATATGGAAATGGTCTGGTGAACTGGTATGTAGGGCTGCTGTGAGGCAGAAGGAAAGTACAAATTAGAAGAGGAATATTATGGCAAAGACATGTCTTGGAATTGATATTGGAAAAGAGCAGTTAAAGCTGATTTATATGAAAGGTGAGACCATTCTTAAGTCTGTAGCAGTGCAGATGCCGGATGGTCTGATGAAGGATGGCCGGATTGTTTCTGTGGAAAGTGCAGGAGAGCTGATTCGAAAAGCAATGAAAGAGAACAAAATACGATGCAGAGATGCATCGGTGGTTCTCCCATATGGAGTGTGTTACCTTCGTGATGTGAACATGCCCAAGATGACCCATGAGCAGATGATGTATAATCTGCCCTATGAATTCAGAGATTATATCAGTGATGAACTGAAAAATTATGCGTTTGATTATATACAGTACGACAAACAGGAAGAAATGCTGGCAGTGGCAGTCCCACTGAATATTTTGGAAGATCTGCGGCTTGCTACACGAAAAGCGGGATTGCGGCTGCGGATGGCGGCACCGGAGGTTTCTGCATGTGAAACACTTCTGTACAGAAAACTAAAAGAAAATCCGGAAACAGATAAGGAACGGGAATATGGAATCCTGGATCTGGGAAGTAATTCCAGCCGTCTGATGATCTTCAGAGGATACCGTCACCGTGCGACCCGTGTGATCGAGCAGGGAATGGACAGAGTAGAGGAGCTTCTGGCAGATCAGTATCACATTGATATCCATCTCGCACATACCTGGCTGATGAACAATCATGAAGACTGTGTACATAATGAAGTATGCCAGGATGCATTTACCGGGATCAGTGTAGAGATTATGCGTGCGCTGAATTTTTATCAGTTCAGTAATCCAGACAGTAAACTGGAAGATATCTGGGTATGTGGAGCCGGTGCACCGACAGAATCTATGAAAGAAAAACTGAAAGAGAATCTTCAGGTACAGATTCATGATGCGGCAGAGCTGTTGGAAGGCATGTTTGGAAAACAGTGTACCGAAGAAGGATCACTGTGTCTTCAGGCAGCAGGGATTGCATTGAATCAGAATATTACCACTAAGGACAAAGTCATTAATCTGGCAGAGGCGGGAGTGGAGAAGAAGCACTACGCTCTGGCAGTGCCGGGGATAGCTGTCATTGTGATCGGTGCAACGGCACTTGCAAAATTTGGTGTGGCAGACCGACTTATTGAAGTCAACCGACAGCAGAATATGGTAAACAGTCTCCAGCAGCAGGTGGATGCTGCCAATGCCTACATAGAGAGCATCGGAGATCTGCAGGATACCTATGCGCATTACAGTTATCAGGGATTTACCATGGATGAGCTAAGTTATATGAACCGTCCAGATGTGATGCAGCTTCTTCAGGATATTATTTTCCCGAAGGTGACAGTAGGAAGCTGGTCTCTGGATGGCAGTCAGCTTACCCTTCCGGTGACAGGAGCAACACTGGAGGATATCAATAAGCTGGCACAGGAATTGAATGCACAGGATCTGGTAGATTATTGTACCGTGACTACCGCAGCCACAGATAATGTGGAAGGACAGGCAGAAGCGGTAACCGGTCAGATTACCATCTATCTGAAGACGATTCTGCCGGATGATCTGCAGCTGATAGTAGGAGGTACCACAAATGAAAATAATGAGCCGTGATTTTACACTGAAAGAGAAAATATTACTGCTGGTACTGACGGTTATTCTGCTGGGGGCAGTGTATTATCTGGCGGTAGACCAGCCAGTAAGAAGTGCCATTCGTACAGCAGTCAGCGAGCAGGAAAATCTGAACACAGAACTATTGATATTGCAGAAGAAAGCGGCATCCCTTTCCAGAATGCAGAATGAGCTGGATACCATTCAGAACAATGGATCTTATGGAGAAATGGGAAGCTACAACAATGTCAAGGCAGAGCTGGAAGAACTGAATCAGGTGCTGCAGGAAGCGGATACTTATGATATCAGTTTCAGTGATGTGACGAGAGAAGGAGATCTGATTCGCAGAACCTTTAGTTTGACATTCTCAGCAGCAGATTATACTAAGGCAGAAGAACTGATCAGCAAGCTCTGCAAAGGGCAGTGGAGATGTCTGGTAAGCGGCATCAATTTTGTATCTCAGGATGGTGATTTCGCCCAGGGCGGTGTGAATGTAGGTCTGGCTGCTACTTTTTATGAGACAATGACAGGCGGAACACCGGACAGCGGTCTTCCGGCAGATACATCAGCAACAACATCAACGGACGTGACAACAGAGTAGAGGCACCATGCAGAAACACGATGGAAGAAAATGGGGAGGAAAGAGACATGCTGCGTGCAGCAATTGTGGAAAAGTCCAGAGAGCGTCGGGAGTATATACACGCAGGACTGGAAGGTCTGAATATGGAGATTCAGGTAAGTGAATTCAGCAATGAATATGATTTTCTGGAGAATCTGGATGAGGATGCTTCTTCCTTTGATATATTACTGGTGAATACTACCATCCGTCATGAGGGAGATGGGGTACTGTTGGCGTCGAATATACGGGTGAGAAACCGAAAAGTTATGATCTGTTTTATCACAGATTCCAGAAAATATTATCCGGAAGCTTTTTCGGTATTTGCCACAGGTTATCTGCTATATCCGATCGACATCAGTGAACTGCATAACTGTATCAGTTTCTTTTATCAGAAGACAAGCAAAGAGCGCCGCGCGTCCGTTATGATCAAAGAAGCCGGAGGCAGTTATCGCCGTATATATTGCCGGAACATTCTCTATGCAGAAAGTGTTAACCGTAAGGTGCGGTTTCATCTGGAGAATGGCGAGATGATAGAAAGTTATGCAAAATTAGATGAACTGGAAGACATGTTATCCACGAAGCTTTTTTTCCGTTGTCATCAGAGTTATATTATCAATCTGTATTTTGTGGAAAAGATGGAGACAGCCCGATTCCTGATACAGTCCGCGGAAATCCCAATTTCCAGAAAATATCAGCGGGAAGCCAGGGAAGTATACTATGACTATATGTTTGAAAAAATGTAGCAGGCGTAATGGCTGGGAAAGCTGCCGGATGTCAGAAATGACAAAAAGTCGTCCAGAAATGACATCCTTCGTCTAAATCGTGCAAAATTAAGTACAAAATCAACATTTCGTGTACAAATACCAAGCAGAGTGATATACTTTATCCATCTTAAGAGAAAGGAGCAAAACGGATGGCGGTAATACAAAGACGGGATGCCATTGATGGGATGAATCAGGATCAGAGACATAACAGATGCTTTTACACATCATATTCTGAGATGAATGAAGTATTGAACAGATTTGCTTCAGAAGCAGAGTTGGATAACATCTGGATGTCTGCAGAGGTTCAGGATCTGAAAGAAAATCGGTTGGGAAATCGGCTTTGTGAGATTGTCAGTTTAGCTCTCGATACAGCAAGAAGGAACTGTATAGAGACTACTCCCCCAAGAGGTAGATATATCAAAATCCGCAGCAGGGAGATGCAGCAGCAGATGTTGATCAAGATTCAGTTTTCCTGTGACGACCGAATTATTCGGAAGTTTGACAAGGGAATCGTCAGGATGAGAGAACTTGTGGAGTCGTCAGGTGGATATCTGAAGATCCAGTTGATAGAAGACGCAGGGAACATCAGAATTGCAATCCCAGATGATATAAAATAACCGGAAGCTTCATTACTCAAGAAAGTAAAAGAGAAAAATAAAAACAGGAGGCAAACAAATGTTCAACAAAGCATTCAAAAAAGCAAAAGAAAATAAGAAAGGTTTCACACTTGCTGAGTTACTGATCGTAGTAGCAATCATCGCAGTACTGGTAGCAATCTCTATTCCGATCTTTAATAGCCAGTTGGAGAAATCAAGAGATGCAGTATCTATTTCAAACATTCGTGCAGCATATGCAGAAGCTTCTGCACAGTATCTTACAGGTGATAATGGTGTGGCTGGTGAGGTTACAATTTCAGGGGTTCAGTTGAAAGGTGTACAGAGTGGTTGGAGTGATATGGATAGTGAATTATCATTTACTCATGCTACTATGACAGCAGACCTTGGTGGAAAAAAAGGTACATATGACTTAACATTTAGTTTTGGCGCAGATGGTACATGTACTTTATCTAAATTAGAAAAGAAAGCGTAGAACTTTGAAAGACTAGGTGTCAGGCACCAGAAAAATATGTAAAGTTTCGAGAAAAATCTATAAAGAATTTCGAAAAATCTAAGATAAACAGTAATAAACAAAACAGAAAAGTCCAGAATCCTTAGTATATCTCAGGAAGCTGGACTTTTCCAATCAAACCATTGGGGACGGAGTTTTCTGTTTTTTACCATGTCCCCGTTGGCGCGCTTGGCAAGTGCAGTGGAGATTTTTCACTAGTGGAGCATAAGCAGGATATGAAGTGCTGAGATATAGCTGTTCAGAATCCATTGTCCCGCAAGTGTACGAAGCGGTTACACGGAGACTTTTACGACAGAAGAGGTGTAGATATGTTTGGAAAACAAAGAAGAAAAGTGAATAGACAGCATCAGGGTTTCACTCTTGCGGAACTCCTGATCGTAGTAGCCATCATTGCTGTACTGGTAGCTATATCCATTCCGATATTTACCACTCAGTTAGAAAAGAGCCGTGAAGCAACGGATCTGGCAAATGTACGTTCCGCTTATGCAGAAGTGATGATGGCAGCAATCACAGGAGATACCAATGCAATCTATACAGTAGATAGTAGCACAATCTTTCAGTCTGATGATACTTACCAGATTATTGTACAGCCATTAAAGCAGAAAAAAGATGGGTGGCAGATGGATACAACGAATCTTAACATTGGTGGGGTAATGGCTTCTGATTCAGTTCATTGGCATGGTATACCAAAGGCGGGCGGATCATGCACAATAAGGTTTACAAATGAAGAAGTACATATTTATTGGAGCGGGGATGGATCAGATGATACATCAAATAATCAGCCAACAGATACACCAAATGGTACGCCAGACAATAATCCAACAGATAAACCGGATAATTCAAATTCATCAGGGAATGGTGAAAATACTGGAACAGTCAATGGAACAGATATTTCTATAAAGAATACAGTACCATTTGTGGTAGACAAGAATGGGGTGACACTTACGGCTGGAACGGTGTATAGTTATCTTGGAAATTATTATGTATGTATAGCGGATACATCAGCTGGAGCCAATTGGGACAGTTATGAAAGTGTAATACCAAATGAAAATAAATGGCCATATGTTCAGTTGGTAAGTAATCCTACGGTATTAACAAAAGATCAACTTGACTATACAGATGATACAGTGGGACATTTCAATGGTATAAAACAAGGAAGCTTATACAAGTCATCTGACGGAACGCTATATATCATGAAATGTGATTATGATAATGGAAATTGGTGCAAATCACCAGAAGCAGAACTTGGAAATTGGCAAAAAATAACACAATAAAAGAAAATAGGATATTTTATAACAGAAGTATTTAAAGCAGAGAGAGAAAACAAAAGTCCAGAATCCATTAAGTTGGAAACTGGACTTTTAAAGTTATATAAGTATCATTCCTACGTCTCATATAATTCAGAAATTGTCGAAGATCTTCTGGAATATTGCGCTACTTTGATATAGACGCTTCATTTTATGGAGTAGATAATTTACCATATGTTTTTTCATAAAGTCTCAATTTTTCGGAAAGAGAGTGATTAAGACTTTCGGCAGCATCAGCGCGAAGGCGTTCTTTTTCCGTATTTTTGCGTTCTTCCGCACGCCCTTCTTCAAGTAACATCTGATCATGTTCAAACCATTTCATATAAGCAATTGACACCTCCCCATCCTGTTTTACAGTATCGACCATTTGCTGAAGTTCTTTCAAAACATCAGAAACGGCATGATCTGCATTCGTATGTTCCATGTAATACAGAAATTGTCTGAGATCTTCTGGAATATCACCTTGGGTACCTTTTGTATAAAGAACAATGGTATATGCCCCATCGTCATATGGCATTGTGGGATCTTCCAGGCATGTATTTTTGATCGTGTATTTAATTCGGTTGCAGCCAAATGGATCATAGTTGCACAGAAAAATGACATAGACATTTTTCAGTTTTCCAAATTCCTGACCGGACTTTAGAACATGACTGTCAATGATTGCGTGATAAAACCGAACTCTTTTCGGGAATGACCGGATGCTGGCTGTTTTATTGTTCTGATCTGGTTCCAGATCATAGACAGAGTCAGCGCAGGTCGCATCGATTCTGGCACAATCATTTTCCTCTACATAGAGATCTAATCTTGCTCCACGCAGATCTGTATTCAGCCCGCCATATACTTTTTGTGTAACAATTTCCAGATTGCGGAACTGTCGGTGAAAGATCAGTTCCAGAATCTTTTGGGCGAACAGTTTCCCGATATCAGGATATGACATAATAGCCTGAAAGAGAAAATCATCCATCAGATTCAGGTCTCCCAGTTTCTTTTTGTTCATAATGCTCCTTTCAATATGTGGTCGGAAGGAGCTTTGAAAACTTCATCAGTGCTGCTTCCGTTATATTTGTTGTTCATTAATATAGAAGGAATCAGTTAACTGAATTGTATAGAAGTCTTTCAGATGTGTAATGTTATCATATCATAAATCACAAATAAAATCAATAATATTCAAAACTGTATTTATAAACAACATACTATATGAATAGAGATCGTGTTATTTCCATTTTACGATATGTACATATACAAAATGCTGCATATATGCTATACTTGGTAAAAATAAGGCAGTAGAAAGTCGTGCATGAAAGAGGAGAAGAAAATAAGTAAATCTCAGAGAAGAGAAAAAGTTCAGAATTCTGATCAGAGGAGAACTTGGGCAAATCAAAAAAAGATGAATGGAAAAATTAGAAACTATGGAAGAATTTTACTATCAAAAGATGACCAAATTACAACAGGCGGCTTATCACTGTATGTTAAAAGGTGTGAAAGATCTGACAGATGAGATTCAATTGCCGCAGATGGATGGAGAGAGCCTGTATCAGGTGTTTTTTCAGATGCGGCTGGATCATCCGGAGATCTTCTGGCTGACTGGATATAAATATAAGTATTATAAGGGGTCACCGAATCTGATTTTTGTGCCAGAATACCTCTTTGATAAAGACAAGATCCGAGAGCATCAGAAGGCAATGCAGGCCAGAGTGGAAAAACTGGTACGTCCGGCAAAGGATCGGTCAGATTTTGAAAAAGAAAAATATGTGCATGATTTTATCTGTGAAAATGTACGTTATGATAAGCTGAAAAAAGCCTATTCCCATGAGATCATTGGACCTCTGGGGCAAGGCGTGGGTGTCTGTGAGGGCATTGCAAAGGCAGTGAAAGTACTGCTGGACGCGCTGGGAGTATGGTGTATCATTGCTATCTGCGGTAATAATCCAGAGAAGGGAATCAAATACCGTCATACCTGGAATATTGTAAAAATAAATGATGTTTATTATCATTTGGATGTGACGTTTGATAATACACTGGGGCGAGACGGTAAAGAGATCCGTTATGATTATTTTAATCTGGACGATCAGCAGATCTTCCGGGATCATGAGCCACTGATTGCCCCGGCTCCGGCATGTACAGACCATGATCACTTCTACTATAAAGAAAAGAAGCTGTCCTTCACCAAACAGGAAGATGTGTATAAACGGGCACTTCAGGCAGCAAAAAAAGGAAAAGTACTGACCTTTCACTGGCGTGGCGGATATTTTACCAGAGAGATCTTTCAGGAATTATTGGAATTGATTCGTAAGGCAGGAAAAGAGAAAAACAAGACCGCATGTCTGCAGGTCAATTGGGCACAGGCAGTGATACGGTTGCGTTATGAAGAAGAACGGGCAGAAGAAGAAATCTGGATGGAAGAAGCCAATGAAGGAGAGAAAGAATAGGAAACTGTTTATTCATAGGAGAGAAAATGAAAACCCCCGATAGTTGCTATATCGGGGGAAAAAGTTCTATGAGCGTTTGTGTGTATCTGGGAGAATAGGAACCCAGTTACTATCAATATTTGTATAAGCTGTGCCATCAGGAGGGGAGGCTTGAGTAGGTTCATATTGACTACCTCCGACAAAGATAAAGTAATTACCATTTGGATCCTTGTAGATATTTCCATACTTTATATTCGTAAATGCAAATGTACCATCATTTTTAGAAACTAGATCGGAATAATACAAACAATTTTGGAGAGCGTCTTCAGTAATTTCTGGAAATTGAGCTTTTCTATTGCCATCTGGTTCATTTTTGTACCATTTATTATAAGAATATTCACCTTCATAGCTAGGAGGAGTTTTACAAACGAAAAGTTTATTGTGATAAAAATATAAACTACCACGTTTATAATTGCGGTCTTCCGTAGGATAGGTATCTGCTAAATCTTCGAGTGTTTTATATGCACTTTTTTCTGTCTCAGGTGTTTTATCAGTTGATTCTGTTGGTTTGGTGTCAGGAGTGTTATCCCCTGGTTCAGTAGGTGGGGTTTCGATACCTCCGGTACCAGTATTGCCGTGATTGTTATCACTACCGCCAGTATTATCACCCGTACTAGTGTTTTCCTGATTATTATCCCCACCAGTTGTTCCCCCGCTGTTCCCCGGATTTGGTGTTGGTGCCGGTGTGCTTCCACCGCCGGTTGAGCTGCCATTGCCACCGTTGTTGTTACCGCCATTACCAGTATCGGTACTGCTACCGGCATTACTTTTGCCGAGCCAGTTGAAGGTTACGGCATCTCCCTGTGGATTGTAGCTTACTTCGCAGCTTCCCTTTGCCTGAGGTGTCCCGATCCAGTGAGTGGAGTCAGATGAAGAGACACCGCCCACATTCAGATCAATGGTGCCTTGCCAGTCATTCTTTTCCTGATGAAGTGGATAGACATCCACGGAGTAAAGACCATTAGACTTATGGATGGTCTGTGTAGAATCCTTGGAATAGGTTGCAGTAATATCATCGGTTATTGCTGCCATCATGACCTCTGCATAAGCAGATCGGACATCAGACAGATCAGTTGCTTCTCTGGCTTTTTCCAACTGCGTGGTGAAAATTGGAATGGAAATAGCCACCAGTACAGCAATAATCGCTACCACAATTAACAATTCTGCGAGTGTAAAACCATTAGATTTTAACCATTTCTTTTTCATAACTGCACACTTCCTATTTCTTTTTAAAAGTCTACATAATTACTTAAATAATAACATAAAAAGACAGGAAAATCCACTGTACACAGCCTTTTTTAAAGGTTTTCCGATAAAAAGAACGATTGGTTTTCTGCACATGTGTTCAATAGTATCGCTGTGTAAGATAGTTCTCTGATTTATCTCCTGAGACAAACAAAAAAGCCAGTACGGAGATGATTATGACATTCCTGTCTGGCGTGATTATTTTAGAACAAGAAGCATATAATAAGAAAAATGTTTCAAGATCAGTAATTATGAAAAATCAGGTATTGGATACGCAGTTGAATCTGGCTTTTGATGCCACACCGGAGGAACTGGAGAAATCACTGGAACTGGATGTGGGATTTGATGACCAGACCAGACTGTGGGAGGCCATTGTACGGTATGCAGGAACAGCCGGACAGAACGGAGATACAGAGAAGAGGCGTACAGAGAGAGGTATCGGAAATGCACTTTCTCTCCGGGATGAGCCGGAAGGTTTTGAACAGGCATCTGTGACCTGGTTATCCGGTGGGTACGGTATTGTCCGGGGGACGAAAGAAGCAATCGATGCACTGAGCCAAAATCCATTTATAGAATATATTGAGAAACCGAAACGGTTGTATTTTGCCACAGAGCAGGGGAAAATTGCCTCCTGCATGGAACCATTACAGTCCGGATTCGGTTTTTCTTTATTTGGCCAGGGAATCCTGATTGCAGTCTTGGATTCAGGGATTGATTATACGCATCCGGAATTTCGGAACCCAGATGGCAGTACTCGTATACTGGCCGTCTGGGATCAGACCGGAAACGGGAATCCACCGGAAGGATTTGAACTTGGGACAGAATACAGCCGTGAGGAAATGAATGAAGCGCTGAGGAACATAGACAATGCAGAGGCACAACTTTCGATCAGAGATCTCAGCGGACATGGAACAGCAGTAGCTGCTATTGCTGCAGGAAACAGTGGCGTGGCGTCGCAGGCACAGCTTTTAATTGTAAAACTTGGAAACCCGGCACCGGATTCTTTTCCAAAGACCACAGAACTGATGATGGCGGTGGAGTATGCTTATCGAAAAGCATTAGAAGTACAGATGCCATTGGTGATTAATTTAAGTTTCGGAACAGTATACGGTCCGCACAATGGAACAGGATTGCTGGAAACTTATCTGGATGAGATGATGGGGCGTTGGAAATCTGTAATTGTGGCAGGAACAGGCAATGAGGGAAATGCGGCAGGGCATACGGCAGTGACGCTGCAGGAAGGAGTTCAGACAGAAATTCAGTTTGGAGTGGCAGCAGGAGAGGCAGGGCTGAATGTACAGCTCTGGAAAAATTATACGGATCAGTTTGACATATATCTGCGTGCACCGGATGGAACACAGATCGGACCGTTGTATGAGAATATGGGACCGCAGAGATACCGCATAGGGCAGACGAATCTGCTGATTTACTATGGAAAGCCATCTCCATTTATGATCTCTCAGGAGATTTTTTTTGATTTTATACCGGTTAATGCTTATGTGACGGCAGGCGTATGGCGCATCATTCTGGAACCACGGCGCCTGACAGACGGCAATGTCGATCTGTGGCTGCCATCAGCAGGAACATTGAACCCTGCAACCCGTTTTTACAGACCGACAGCAGAGAATACCCTGACAGTACCGTCCAGCGCAGGAAAAGTGATTGCAGTAGGGGCTTACGATTCCAGAAGCAGAATCTATGCGCCATTTTCAGGAAGAGGAAATCCGCCTGGGCGTCCGCCCCTTCCGGCGTTGTCTCAGATACGCCCGGATCTGGTGGCACCGGGCGTAGACATCCAGACAGCGGCAGTGGGAGGCGGTTACACATCCGTGACAGGAACTTCCTTTGCCACGCCCTTCGTATCCGGCGCAGCAGCCATGCTGATGCAGTGGGGGATCATAGACAGAAACGATCCCTATCTATATGGTGAAAAAGTGCGGGCGTATCTGCAGAGAGGAGCACAGAGACTGCCAGGGTATAGGCAATGGCCAAATAATATCGTGGGGTATGGGGCTTTATGTACAGCCCAAAGTCTCCCTCATATGTGAAAGCTAAATGTATTTATCCCGGAATCAATATACATGCACAATACCCGGGATGTGGCTGAAAGCAATAAATAGTCAGGTCTTTTCCGATTTCCGGACTGTAATCATGTAAAATGACCTTTTTACCGTTTAAAGCTACGTCGGCATAAGTAACTAGCCATTTTTTATCTCCATTTTCAAAAACCTCATAAAACGAATTATTCAGCATTTCTGAAACCGGAACTCCTTCTACAACAGCCATTTCCTCATTACAATAACGAAATACAAAATCTACTCCCCTGCCGTTCGCATCAAATACAAGTTCAATAACACAAAAAGCAAGCGGCATGTCATTGAGAATACTACATTTTTCCAACAATTCAAGGGGGATCATTTTCTCTGTTTTTTCATTCTGTTCTTTAGACAATCCTAACGCCTGTCTGAGCTGTTTATGTTGACTGATATTCCTTTTTCGTCCCTGAAATACACTTCCATCTGTCATGGCATATAATCCGTCATCTGAAATATTTACAATCTGTGATTTTCGAAGAAGAATACCTTTTGTAATATTCACAAATTCTTCATCTGGAAGATAAATTGCAATCTCTTTCACCGGAATTGCAGTCAGGATCTCTTTCCCATCAAAAAATGTAATTTTTGTAAGTGGATTTTGACGTGTAAGATAAAGAATATTAGATATATCAATATTTTTACGTTCAAAAAAATGAAGTACATTATATCTCATGTAAAAATACCTGCTTTCTGTTCATTAATAATTTTCTGACTTTAATGTTACTATATATTTCGTCAAAATACAATAGAACTTTTTATTAATTCCATTTTAAGATCATTGATAATGAATGATCATTTGAACTTAAATTGATATATTGAAAAATAACTAAAATTTTCGTGTATTTATTCATTTTAAATTCATAAAAATATTGTTGTTTAAATGTATTTATGTTAAAATAAAAACAGCGAGGATATAGAACAAAGGGGGAAATATATCATGAAAAGAAAAAAAGTAATTACTATGATTGCCGCTACATTGGCATTTACCATGACTGTCTGTGGCAGTTCAACCGCAATTGCAGCATCAGAATTAACAGCGGAAAGCAAACCGG
Source organism: uncultured Lachnospiraceae bacterium (assembly GCA_900544685.1). GTDB lineage: Bacteria > Bacillota > Clostridia > Lachnospirales > Lachnospiraceae > Marvinbryantia. The sequence continues at coordinate 138,986 of UQWA01000001.1, forward strand.
CTACCCAGTATACGATTGATGCAAATCAGGAAGTTTATGCATTGCTGGATTTTGAAGATACTACGGAGTTTGAGAATGCGACCAAAGGTCTGCTTGCTTCTCCGGATACTCTGGATATTTGTGATGAAAACGGGAAGGTTGTATGGAGTCAGACGGCATATGCTTTTCTGGATCAGGACGCTCCGGATACAGCGAATCCCAGCCTTTGGAGAAATACACAGCTGAATCATATTTATGGCCTTTTTGAAGTAACCGATGGAATTTATCAGGTGCGTGGCTATGATATGTCCAATGTCACATTCATAAAAGGTGATACAGGATGGATTGTAGTAGATCCATTGATGAGTGTAGAGTGTGCACAAGCGGCTCTTGCCCTGGTGGAAGAGAATCTGGGCACTTTCCCTGTAAAGGCAGTGATCTACAGCCATTCCCATGTTGATCATTTCGGTGGAGTCAAGGGAGTTGTTTCGGAAGAAGAGGTACAAGCCGGCAATGTGCAGGTAATTGCACCGGAAGGCTTTGAGAAGTATGCTGTCAGCGAGAATATTTATGCAGGTACTGCTATGGGACGAAGAGCAAGTTACCAGTATGGAACAATGCTTGAGGGTGGTGAAACAGGATCCCTTGCCATTGGTATTGGTATGGGACAGTCTAAGGGCAGCACAAGTTATATTTCTCCTACACTTGAAATCACACAAACCGGTGAGAAGCATATCATTGACGGAGTGGAAATTGAATTTCAGCTTACTCCGGGCACCGAAGCACCGGCAGAGATGAACTTCTGGATTGGATCGAAAAATGCTTTGTGGATGGCTGAAAACTGTACAGGAACACTCCACAATCTGTATACACTCCGCGGAGCCCAGGTGCGTGACGGAAATGCATGGGCAGAGTACATTATGGAATCTCTGGCTCTTTATGGTGATAAGGTAGATGTGGTATTCCAGTCCCATAACTGGCCACATTGGGGAAATGACGTTATTCAGGAATATATGATCAATACGGCAGCTGTATATAAGTTTATTAACGACCAGACATTGCTTTATATTAATGAAGGTTATACGGAAACAGAGATTGCCAATATGATCCAGCTTCCCGAGGAACTGGAGAAAGTCTGGTATACCCGTCAGTATTACGGTACAGTTTCTCATAATTCAAAGGCAGTATATGAGAAATATATGGGCTGGTATGACGGTAATCCTGTCCATCTTGCTGAACTTACACCATCGGATTATGCCCAAAAGCTGGTAGAATATTTCGGTGATACAGATGCAGTCCTTGAAAAAGCAAAAGAAGATTTTGCAAAGGGAGAATATCAGTGGGTGGCTCAGATTACCAATACGCTGGTTTTTGCTGATCCGGAAAATACGGATGCACGTTATCTGTGTGCGGATGCATTGGAGCAATTGGGATATCAGGCAGAATCAGGTCCATGGCGCAGTGCTTACCTTTGTGCCGCACAGGAACTGCGAAATGGTACAAATACCGATGATGCAACGCGAAGTAGCGGTAACGGTGATGTTTTCTTACATATGACACCGGATATGATTCTGGATTATCTGGGAATTCTTGTAGATACGACGAAGATTCCAGATCTGACCTTTACAGCAAATCTTATACTGCCGGAAGGCAATTATGTACTCCGCGTGAAAAATGGTGTACTTCTTTATCAGAAGGATACACAGGAGCCGAATGCAGATGTAACATGGACTACAAAACGTGCCGGACTGTTGTCTGTTGTTCAGAAAAACGCAGAGAATGTTGCTGCTTTGATCGAACAGGAGGGTGATGAGACCTGTCTGACACGATTGATGGATGCGGTTACTGTTACGTCAGACAATAAATATTTTAATATTATTGAACCATAAAGTTTTGGGCGGAAAGGAAAGATAATATATGAAAAATAAATTATGGAAAATCATGATCGTGAACAGTATCCTGATTTCTGCAATTACATTGTCAGGCAAAACAACGGTAAGCGTTCAGGCAGAAGAAACAGATATTTCAGCAGAAAGTGAAGAGGATCAGCAGATTCTCTTCGACGATGCGGTTGAAGATGCAATGATCATTGACAAGGATGAAATCCTTCCCGTAGTAAGTCTGGAGGAGGGACAGCCATATGCCGTTTATGATCAAGATGGCAGAATCCTTCTTTATACATTCCATAAATATCCGGACAGTTATCCGGATGGCGCAGATGTAAAACTGGAATGGGGAAATGTATGGACGTTTACAGGCGGCGAACTGGAAGAATGGTATCAGAAAAATAAAGAGAATGTGACAGACTGGCAGACAAGAATAAAAGAACTCATTGGTCTGCGCCCGGATAATGAATCAGAGTATTTCACAGCCATGTGGGTAAAGCCGGAAGATGTTTTCAGACCGGCGTATGTTTCAGACATAACAGAAACAGAAATGACAGATGCATTTTCAGAAGAAGTTGATGAGGACTATAAAGAATGGTTTGATTCAAATATTATCTCCAGTTATTTTGACGGGAAATATCCATGGACGAGACTCGGTTACACATACGACTGGGCAGATAACGGAGAAGAATATGGTCTGTCTGAATTTGTTGTCAGAAAAAACAGTGAAGTAAAAGTAGCATATACTGTTGATCAGGAGACAATGCTGAAAAAAATGGATGAGTCTTCCTGGAGACCGTAAACTGAAAAAAGTACAGGACAGACATTTGGCTGGTCCTGTACTTTTTTTGTAATAAGTCTGAAAGAGAAAACTCATATAAGCACTGGCGTCCACTTCCCTGTTTTGCTATACTGAAAAGAGAACGGCGTGTGCTAAAAATGGAGATGATAGAATGGCGAAGATATTAGATGAGTCCCTAATATATGAGATTCTTTCTGTGGTAGAAGAAATACCGGAAGGAAGCGTGGCATCCTACGGACAGATCGCAGCACTGATTGGTCGTGAGAAAAATTCAAGACTGGTTGGCAGAGTATTATCCAGGACAGAATTTTATGGGGATTATCCCTGCCACCGTGTGGTGAATCATGCCGGACGTACGGCACCGGGATGGAGAGAACAACGTTTTCTTCTGGAGCAGGAAGGCGTGGAATTCAAGGAAAACGGGCTGGTAGATATGAAAAAATATCAATGGAGGGTATAGCAATGATCAATTTAGGAATTATCGGCGCCGGAAGAATTGGAATTCCAGAAAAGCAGTGTATGGCTATGATCAGAGAGTGGAAGTATTCGGCTCAGAAGGAATTTTTCATTCTGCGTTATTAGTCCGGTTAATTTTTGTATGCTGTACCAGAATAGTTAGTATCGTTTTTTACAATACAATTCCCTTCAAGACGATTATGATATGAATAAATCAAAACAAAACTAGTTACAAATCAAAAAAATCGATAAGTCAGCCGAGGATGTCTGCACACAATCGCAGATATCCCCGGCTGTTTTTATTTACACGAGCAACGAGCCAAAGTCCGTGCTTGCACGAGACCTTGGCGACTGCCGCGATAACTGTTCATCAACAGAAGGGAGAAAGGATATGGGAACACGTATTACAGAACATCCGATTTTGGGAGTACCGCAGAAGGGCAGCCTGGTCAGCTTCACCTATGACGGCAAGAAGATTCAGGGATATGAGGGAGAGCCGATTGCAGCGGCACTGAAGGCAGCTGGCATTCAGATTCACCGGTATACAAAAAAAGAACATACACCGCGCGGTATTTTCTGTGCCATTGGACGCTGCACGGACTGTGTCATGGTGGTGGACGGCGTTCCCAATGTGCGAACCTGTGTGACACCGCTGAAGGCGGGAATGAAGATCCAGACTCAGTATGGTGTATCCGCAGAACCTTTTGAAAAACAATAGCAGGAGATGAGAAAATGAAAAGATATGATTTGATCGTTGTGGGAGCCGGTCCATCCGGATTGTCAGCTGCTATTGAGGCAGCAAAAAGAGGATTGAAGGTAGTTGTTTTTGATGAAAATGAAAAACCGGGCGGACAGTTATTTAAGCAGATTCATAAGTTTTTTGGATCCAAAGAACACAAAGCGAGGGTAAGAGGTTTCGTAATCGGAGAGGAACTTCTGACAGAAGCAGACAAAGCCGGTGTGGATGTGGAATTAAATGCCACCGTGGTTGGTATGTATCAGGATAAAGAGATTGTAGTCTGCAAGGGCGAAGAAGTTTTCCATTATAAAGGAAATGCCATTATTATTGCAACCGGCGCGGCAGAAAATATGGTCACCTTCGACGGCTGGACACTTCCGGGTGTCATCGGTGCCGGAGCAGCACAGACCATGATGAATCTACATGGAGTTAAACCGGGAAACAGAATTCTCATGCTGGGAAGTGGAAATGTAGGTTTGGTGGTTAGTTTTCAGTTAAAACAGTGTGGATGTGATGTGGTGGCACTGGTGGATGCAGCACCGAGAATCGGTGGATACGGTGTACATGCTGCAAAAGTAGCCAGAACCGGAGTCCCATTTTATCTGTCCCATACCATTGTGAAAGCTGAAGGAACCGATCATGTGACAGGCGTTACCATCGCAGAAGTGGATAGCCACTTCCGGTTCATACCGGGAACCGAGAAGCATTTTGATGTGGATACGATCTGTCTTGCAGTTGGACTTTCTCCGATGTCACAGCTTCTGAAAATGGCAGGCTGTGAGATGGAAGATAATCCGAAACGAGGCGGGCAGGTACCGATTGTAGACGAATATGGGGAGACTTCCATCAAAGGTATTTTTGTAGCCGGAGATGTATCCGGAATAGAAGAAGCCAGCTCCGCCATGATCGAGGGCAGGATTGCCGGAATTGCAGCTGCAAAATACCTTGGTTATATCGAAGAAACAGAATTAAAAGAAGATGTAGAGAAAAACGAAGCAGCCCTGGAAGGCTTACGTCAGGGCATGTTTGCACCAAAGAACCGTGGAAAACTCATTGAGAAGACAGAGGAAGGCATTGACATTTCCATGAATCTTCTGAAACACGGATTTGTGGCAGATGATGAAATTGAACGCTTCCCTGGAGTTACCCACAGAGTTGGTGTACACCCGGTAATGGAATGCACACAGAATATTCCATGTAACCCATGTCAGGATGCATGTCCAAAGCACTGCATCAAGATCGGAGAGCATATCACTTCCCTTCCGGCGGTAGACGAAGCGGTAGACTGTATCGGCTGCGGTATGTGCGTAGCTTCCTGCTCCGGACAGGCCATTTTCCTGGTGGACGAGACGTATGAACCGGGATTTGCCGTAGTCACCATTCCATATGAATTCCTTCCACTTCCGGAACCGGGAGAAAAAGGATACGGGCTGGGAAGAGACGGTCAGAAGATCTGTGAGGCAGAAGTGATATCCGTTAAGAGTACCAAAGCCTTTGACCATACGAACTTGCTGACCATCAAAGTTCCGGCAGATTATGCCATGAAGGCCAGATTCTATCTGGCACAGTAAACAGACAGCTTGAAACGGTAATGAGAAAGATAATTACCGATGGGAGGAAAACGATGGAAAACATTTATGCCAGAACCATAGATTTGGGTGAATATAAACCGGAACCGGATGATGACCGGATCATCTGCAGATGCGAGGAGGTCACCAAAGGAGAGATCCGCAGAGCCGTGCATGACGGCATGTATACCATTACGGAGATCCGAAGATATCTGCGCAGCGGCATGGGACTTTGCCAGGGACAGACCTGTGCGAAGCTGGTAAAAGGAATTGTGGCAAGGGAACTGGGAGTTTCCCCGGCAGTGCTGACCCCGGCCACATCCAGAGCACCTATGAGACCACTGGAAATGAAGATTTTTGCAAAGGAAGGTGAGGAAGATGAATAAAACAGCAGATGTGATTATCATAGGTAGCGGCGTCATCGGATGTGCCACTGCTTACTATCTTGCAAAAAAAGGAACTTCCGTCATCGTTCTGGATAAAGATGAGAATATTGGAAACGGAGGATCTGCCAGAAACGGCGGCGGGGTCCGTCAGTCGGGACGAGATCCAAGGGAACTGCCGCTGGCCATGTATGCAGTAAACAATCTGTGGCCGACTCTTTCCGAGGAACTGGGCGTAAACGTAGAATACCACAAAGAAGGCAACTTACGACTTGGCAAGACGGAGCATCATCTGGAGATCCTTCAGGGACTGACAGACCGGGCAATTGCCTGTGGACTGGATGTGCGGATGATCGACGGTGCAGAAGTCCGTGCCATCAATCTATATTTAAGTGATGAAGTCATCGGAGCCAGCTGGTGTGCCACAGACGGACATGCCAATCCGCTGATGACCACCCTTGGTTATTACCGGGCAGCGAGAAGACTTGGGGTACAGTTTTACACAGGGGAAGAAGTGACAGGGCTTCAGACCATAAAAGGAAAAGCCCGGAGAGTGATTACAAAAAAGAACGTATTCGAAGGCGAGAAAATCATCGTGGCAGCAGGTTATGAAAGCCGCTGGATTCTGGAAAGTGTGGGAATCGACATTCCAATGTCCAAGGATCTCATCGAAGCACTGGTAACAGAAGCAGAGGCGCCGATGTTTCCACAGATGCTGGGAACTGCAGATGCTGACTTTTACGGACATCAGACCGACCATGGTTCCTTCGTATTCGGAGGTGCTTCCGGATTCGAGACGGTGAACAAAGACAATGGTCATAATATGACTTCCAGTATTACAGCACCATGTATCTGCCGCGGTATCATGAAATATATTCCGAAACTGGCGAATGCCAAGATTGTCCGTACCTGGGCAGGATATGAAGATGTATCTGCAGACGGCGTACCGGTGCTGGGAGAGATCAAAGAAATTCCAGGACTGATTACCGCCTGTGCTTTCACCGGACATGGATTTGGCATTTCCCCGATCGTGGGAACCCTGCTGGCCGAAATCGCCAGAGAAGAAAAAACCACTCTGGATCTGTCGGCTTTCCGCTACGACCGATTCAAAGCGGTAATTTAAGAAATGCATAAATAACTCCACTTATTTCAGTGTGACACATAATATTCCGCGTGCTATACTCAGCATAAAGTTGAAGGTTTTCGACTGCTGAGTAGATTTTGGAAAATAGATTCAGCAAAGGAGACGTTCAAATGGATGCAAAAATTGATTTTTTATATTTAAGTGAAGAAGATATGATCAAAGCAGGTGTCAAGGATATGGCTTCCTGTGTGGAGGTGATGGAAGATCTGCTCATTACCCTGTACAAAGGGGATTACGTAATGGGCGGTGCCAATCACAATTCTCACGGCTGCATGATCATGTTCCCGGATGATCCCCAGTTCGAGGGAATGCCAAAGAATGCAGATGACCGCAGATTCATGGCTATGCCGGCTTACCTTGGCGGAAGATATCAGATGGCAGGTATGAAATGGTATGGATCAAACGTAGACAACAAGAAGAAAGGTCTGCCGCGATCCATTCTGATGATGATGTTAAATGATAAAGATACCGGAGCACCGCTTGCATTGATGTCAGCAAATCTGGTAAGTGCTTACCGTACCGGTGGAATCCCTGGAGTGGGAGCCAAATATCTGGCCCGAAAAGATGCAAAGGTGGTATCCATCATAGGACCTGGTGTCATGGGCAAGACTTCACTGGCTGCATTTGTCAGTGTCTGCCCGCAGGTAGATACAGTGAAGATCAAAGGCAGAAGCCAGAGATCTCTGGATGCTTTTGTGAAGTTCGTAAAAGAAGAACTGCCACAGATTAAGAACATCGAGGTCTGCGATACCGTGGAGGAAGCAGTACGGGACAGTGATATCATCAGCTTTACCACAACGGTACGTGATGATGTTTCCTCCTTCCCTTATATCAGCGGGGACTGGATCAAAAAAGGCGCACTGATCAGCATGCCGTCCGCAGCCAGATTTGACGATGATTTTCTGGCAGGATGCAAGCTGGTAGTGGACAATTCCAAACTGTACGAAGCCTGGGAAGAGGAATATCCATACCCGACTTATCCACAGGTACAGATCATCGGAACCAAATTCACAGATTTAAAACATGACGGAAAAGTCAAGGCAGAAGATATTATAGATATCACAGATATCATTGAAAAACGGCGCCCGGGACGGGAAAGTGATGATGAAATCATTGTTTACTCTGTAGGCGGCATGCCGGTAGAAGACATTGCATGGGGCGGCACGGTATACCGCAATGCGGTGAAAATGGGAATCGGAATCAAGCTGCCATTATGGGAAAAACCAGAGATGGCATAGAAGTCAAAAAACAATAGACAGAACCCACCATAAGATGATGACAAGATCCGACTAAAAATGCTCCGATCAATCCCAGATCATGCTGCAAAACATGTACAGGAGAAAGGATTATGGACGAAAAGAAGATTGTCACTCCGGTTCAGCCCTATCTCAGACTGGATGCAGAGGACTACAAAGAGATTCTGAACAAACGGATGGGGATTTCCAGTTTTTATGAATTTCAGGTAAAGGATCCGGAGCAGAGTTGTTTTAAGGCTGTGCCGGATGGAAGCACGGATCTGGTCTTTGGAATCGGAGAAAAAGATGTAAAAGTGTTGATTGGCGGGACAGTTCTGAGAGCCAAGAACTGGGACTTTGATGACGGACGATATTATTTCGGAGCCAGATTCCTGCCGGGAAGATGTATTCTTCCCAAAGATCTTTCCATTCAGGATGTGGTGAATAACGACGTGGAGATTGACCTGAATGATTATGGAGCAGGACTGACGGACAGGATTGCTGAGGCAGAAGATGTGGAGCAGAGAGCGCAGATACTGATGTCTTATCTTTCAGAGAATCAGAAAGGCAGTTGCCGGGATGGAGCGCATACACTGGAAGAATATATGAGGCAGCGCATTTATGCTACAAAGGGGAACATCACCATTGGGATGCTTAGCAGAGAAACAGGGTATTCCGAATGTTACATCCGCAGGATTTTCAAGCAGATACACGGCATTTCACCGAAGGAATTTGAACGGTTCATCCGGTTTCAGGCATTTTTAAATGAGATCACAGCCACGCCGGGAGAAGCAGACAGCGAAGAGACTGCATTGAACTGCGGATATTACGATCAGTCCCATATGTTAAAAGATTTCCGGGCATTCGCAGGAACCACGCCGGAGAAGTATAAGAAGAGAATTTGTGATGGCAGTGCCAGAAGGGCTGACCATACAACAATAAATAAACAGAAGGAGAATACTCATGGAATTATCAAGAATTGAAATCATCACAGGAATGTCAAAATTCAATGGTCTGAAATCTGCTTTAAGCAAAGCAGGGGTTCGTGGTATGACCGTGACTCAGGTACTGGGATGCGGGATTGAAAAAGGTACGAAAGAATATGAGGTAGAAGAAAATTACGAGATGGAACTCCTTCCGAAGCAGCAGATTGCTGTAGTAGTGGAAAAATCTAAGGTTCCGGCTATCGTAGAACTGATCAAACAGGAACTCTACACCGGACATATCGGTGACGGTAAGATTTTTGTATACGATATCACCAATGTAATCCGGGTACGTACCGGGGATGAAGGAATCGATGCCCTGTAGAGCGGTAGAATCGTCAGCAGGTACATTCGATAAATGAGGAGTGAGTAAGGATGGAAGAAAAAGACAGAACCCTGGGACTGCGAAGTGTTGTCTCGATTTCTGTGGGTCTGGTCATTGCCACCAGTTGTCTGGCCCAATACACACTGGCCTGTCTCGGACCATTCCCCACACTGATTTCCATGGTGGGGGGATATGTTTGCAAAGATCCAGGATCTGGTAGCATTTCTTCTGGTAGGTTCTATGCTGATTATGGGAATCATCGGAATGTTTGGATTGGGAACTGGTGCGATGGTGCAGCAGCCATACAGTATGGCTGCAGACTGGAAAGAAGTGGTATCCATGGTGGCAGTGGCATTCTGGCTGTTCATAGGAGCAGAATATGTCATTCCGGTATCCAGGAATGTGAAAAATGCGAAACGCAATGTACCACTTGGTATGATGATAGGTCTGGCACTGATCTGTCTGGTGCAGTCCATTATGGTGCTTGGTTTTCACAATTATACACCATGGGGTGAACTGGAAGCTTCTGCAGCACCGCACTTGCTGTATGGAGAGAATCTGTTAGGGTCAGCCGGTAAGATCTGGATGACATTTGTAGCGGCGCTGGCAGTAGTCAGCACCCAGAATTCCACCGTCAACGGACTGGCAGGAATCTGTCAGGGCATGGCCAAAATGAATATGATGCCGAGAATCTTTGCAAAGACCAATAAGCATGGCGTGCCATTCTTCGGAGTGATTTTTGTCAGCGTTTTCATTTTCGTATTTGCAGCACTCAGCGATGGATCTTCCGAAGCAATATCCTTCCTGATTCTGGTAGGCTCCGTGTTCTGGATGATCTCATACATCTTTGCGCATTTGGATGTACTGATCCTGCGTCATCGCCTGCCAAAGGCACCGCGCTCCTTCAAAGTACCGTGTGGACCGCTGTTCCCGTGCATCGGCATTGCGGGCACTGTATACATGATCCTGAACATCTCAACCGATCCGACAGAACGCATGATGATCTGGCTGGTCACCGGCATCACCTTCCTGGTGCTGGGCATCTATTCCTTCTTCTGGATTCGCATCAAGATGAAAATGCCGGTATTCAAAAGCGTGCCGATCCAGAAAGTGATGGCAATGGAAAACAGCATGTATTATACTATCCGTAAACGCAGGGGACTGTGGAGATAAACAGGAGGATAAATCATGCAGGCATTTACACAATATACACCAACCAGAATTGTATTTGGAAAGGACACAGAACATCAGGCAGGAAGCCTGGCAAAGCAGGTGGGAGCCACAAGAGTATTTGTCATATATGGCGGAGGAAGCGTAGTCAGGAGCGGGCTGCTGGAACGCGTAACCACATCGCTTTCAGAAGCAGGACTTGAATGGATGGCAGCAGGCGGTGTGAAACCGAATCCGCGTCTGTCATTTGCAAGAGAATGTGTGGAAAAATCAAAGGAATTCGGAACAGATTTTGTGCTTGCCATTGGCGGAGGCAGTGTAATTGATACAGGAAAGGCTATTGCACACGGAACTGCGAATCCGGATACTGATATCTGGGATTTCTGGACAGGAAAGCAGAAAGTAACCAGATCCCTGCCGGTGGGAGTGGTGTTGACACTGTCGGCAGCAGGAAGTGAAACCAGTGACTCAGCAGTGCTGACTGATGAAGAAACTCATGAAAAACGTGGAATGGCGACGGATTTTAACAGACCGGCATTTGCAATTATGAATCCGGAACTGACCTTCACTTTGCCAAAATATCAGGTGGGATGTGGAATTGTAGATATCTGTATGCACACACTGGATCGCTATTTTACAAAATCAGAACACAATGAACTGACGGATGAGATTGCAGAAGGATTGCTTCGCACGGTAATCCGTAATGGAAAGATAGCCATAAAAGATGCTCATAATTATGATGCCATGAGTGAACTGATGTGGGCAGGAAGTCTGTCTCATAATGGTCTGACAGGGCTGGGCGCACAGAAAGACTTCGCGGTGCATCAGCTGGGACATGAATTAAGCTCCAGATTCGACCTGGCACATGGAGCCAGCCTTTCCGCAGTATGGGAATCCTGGGCATTGTATGTATACCAGGAAAAACCGGAGCGATTTGCCCAGTATGCCAGAAGGGTATGGAATGTAAAAGAAGATGACACAGAAAAAGCTGCATTAGAAGGAATCCGGCAGACCGTAGATTACTTCAAGTCACTGGATATGCCAACTTGCTTTGGGGAAGCAGAGGGAGTCGGAGTACAGAGTGACGAGACCCTTCATGCCATGGCACATAGCTGCACCTATGGTGGCGTCAGGACAATAGGATCCTTCCATGTGTGCGATGAAAAGGATATCTATAAGATTTATAAAATGGCGAATAAGAATTGCAAATTTTCAGACAGATAATTGCGCTAAACCATCCGTAAGGATGGTTTTTTTGTGCAAAAATACAAATTTTTGTGTTCTTAGTTTGTATAATATTTACTCCGAAAGTGAATTGACAAACACACTGTATAATTGTATGATGAGTATACGTCATACAATTATGAAAATGTGTTGGAGGTTGAAATATGGACTATGCAAAAGAATCCTTGCGCTTGCATAAAGAGTGGAAGGGAAAAATTGAAGTGATTTCCAGAGTGCCTGTAGCATCAAAGGAGGACTTATCTCTGGCTTATACCCCAGGTGTAGCACAGGCGTGTCTCGAAATACAGAAGAATATTGACGAAAGTTATGAACTGACCAGACGACATAATATGTGTCTTGTTGTGACAGATGGAAGCGCTGTATTAGGATTAGGAGACATTGGTCCGGAAGCAGGTATGCCGGTAATGGAAGGAAAATGTGTATTATTTAAAGCTTTTGGTGATGTAGACGCATTTCCTCTGTGTGTAAAGACGAAAGATGTAGATGAATTTGTCAATACAGTATATTTAATATCAGGCAGCTTTGGCGGTGTGAATCTGGAAGATATTTCAGCACCGAGATGTTTTGAAATTGAAAAAAAACTGAAAGAAAAGTGCGATATTCCTATTTTCCATGATGATCAGCATGGAACTGCAGTAATCACTCTGGCAGGACTGACAAATGCATTAAAGGTAGTCGGAAAGAAAAAAGAGAATGTTCGTATTGTTATTAATGGTGCCGGCGCGGCTGCCATTTCGATTACCAGATTGCTTTTATCCGACGGATTTCAGGATATTACGCTTTGTGACAGAAAAGGCGCTATTTATGAAGGCCGCGAGGATGGTATGAATGCGGTTAAAAATGAAATGGCATTAAGGACAAACAAGGATAAGCGAAAAGGTGCCTTAAAAGATGTTATAGCGGGTGCAGATGTATTTATCGGAGTCAGCGCGCCTGGAATGGTGACCACAGAGATGGTAAAAACAATGAATAAAGATTCGATTATTTTTGCCTGCGCCAATCCGACACCGGAAATATTCCCAGATGATGCGAAAGCAGGAGGAGCAAAGGTTTGTTCTACAGGAAGAAGTGATTATCCAAATCAGATTAATAATGTTCTTGCTTTTCCTGGTATATTCAGAGGTGCTTTTGATGTACGGGCAAGTGATATCAATGATGAAATGAAAATTGCAGCGGCAAGAGCTCTTGCCGGATTGATTTCTGATGAAGAACTGAATGAGGATTATATTATACCAAAGGCGTTTGACCCACGTGTTGGAAAGACAGTGGCAGCAGCCGTAGCTGAGGCTGCCAGAAGAACAGGAGTAGCAAGAATCTGATGAGCGGAAATCTGATGTTTGAGTTGCAGCTTACGATGTTTATTATGCTGGCAATTGGATTTTTCTGTGCAAAACGAGGCATGTTTACGAAAGAAGGCAGAGAATGCCTGGTCAGTATTTTTATTAATGTGATGATTCCATGCAGTGTTGTTTCCGCATTTTATAAAAATATGACGCAGGATCTTCTTGGAAAAGGCGGTTTGATGGTTTTGGCATTTACAGCAGACCTGACTTTTTGCTGGTTAATCGGAAAAGTCCTGTATATAAAAATCCGGTCAGATGAACAGGGAATTCTGAAATATGCAACAATTATCAGTAATGCGCAGTTTATGGGTTTTCCAATCATTCAGGCAATATTTGGACAGGAAGGTTTGATGCTGGCATCTATGGCAATGATTCCGTCAACAATTTTTACCTGGACAGTGGCCTTGGCTCAGTTTACATCAATGGATGGAAAAAAGGGAATAAAAAGCGTTCTGAAGCATCCTTGTTTTCTTGCAGTAGTTGCAGGGATTCTGCTTGGAGCACTGAAGATTCCACTGCCTTCATGTATGGTAGATGTTCTGGATCGTATGGGAAACTGTGTAATGCCGATAGCAATGCTTATTATAGGTTCTATCCTGGCAGGAGTTAAGGCCAGAAGTATTTTAGACTGGAAATTATATTATTTCAGTGCTATCCGGTTAATAGGAATTCCGGCTGTAATGTATTTGTTTTTTACAGCGGTAAAATTAGATCCATTGGTGCGCAATGTACTCGTTGTAATGGCTGGTACGCCGGCCGGAACGATTACGGCGATGCTTGCGGAAGAGCATGGGGCTAATGCAGAATTTGCGTCCCAGCTTATTCTTGTTTCAACGTTACTTAGTATGATTACCTTGCCAGTTTTGTATACATTGTTGCAGTTGTAGAAAAGATCTGGCGATTGAATTTGTGAGCTTTTATTAAGTAGAAATGAGGTAGAAAAGATTATGGCATATAGAAAAATGAATTATGAGAAACTGAGAGAATTGTCCAAACTGGTTTTTATGAAATATGGCTATTCAGAAGAAGATGCAGAGACCATTACAGATGTTTTATTGAAAGCAGATTTGATGGGGATAGAGTCCCATGGTGTACAGAGAATGACTTTGTATCCATTCGGAATCAGTATTGGAAGAATTAAAGTAGACGCAAAACCGGAAATTGTAAGAGAAACACCATTGAGTGCGGTTATCGATGCTCATGATGGAATGGGACAGATCGCAGGCGTGAAAGCTATGAAACTGGCTATCGAAAAAGCAAAACAGCATGGCATGGGCTTTACAGTCGTAAGAAATTCGAATCATTATGGAATAGCAGGATATTACTCTCTGATGGCAGCCGAAGAGGGACTTGTAGGTATGTCTATGACGAATACACAGGCATTGGTAGTTCCTACATTTGGTCAGAAACCAATACTTGGCACAAATCCTATTGCATTTACAGTTCCGGCAAAACCGTATCCATTCCATCTGGATATGTCTACAAGTGTAGTAACAGCAGGAAAGATGGAAGTTTATGCAAAAAACAAAAAACCTTGCCCGGAAGGCTGGCTGGTGGATGAAAACGGCGCTGTAAACACAGATGCAGGTGTTTTTGTGGCAAATCGTGGCACTGGTCGTGGCGGTCTGCTTCCGATTGGCGGTGCAGGTGAGCTCCATAGTGGTCATAAAGGATATGGTATGTCTATGTTAGTGGAAATTATGACAGGCATTTTTGCAGGAGGTGTGACCAGTTCAGGTGTTCGTGTGGTGAAAGAAAAGGAATTATGTTGTCATATGTTCTGGGCAATAGATCCTGCAATGTTTAATGAAGATAAAGAAGAAATTTTTAAGCATCTTTCTGAATTCCTTCAGATGATTCGTGATTCCGATAAAGCAGAGGGACACGATCGTATTTACACACATGGTGAAAAAGAATTTGAAAACATGGAAAAGGTGAAAAAGGAAGGTGTATCTGTTAATGATGCAACCTATGATGAAATAAGAAAACTCAGTGAGAAACTGGGAATCTGCGCTGCTGACTATTTGGTGGAAGTGTAGCTGTTAAAAGGTAAGTGACCCTTTGAAACGGGACTGATCTGAATACTGAGATGAAATTCGAATGTATTCGGATCAGTCCCCTTTCTGTTTGCGTACAGATTTGGTATATATCTGGAAAGTAGAAAAAACAAAGTCATATTTGTGCAAAAGTTCCAAAAAAGAAAAATACTTAAAATAATTATTGACTAATTTTAATATAACTGTTAAAGTATGTTCATGGGTAGGACATCATACAATAACACAATAATACAATGTATAGCGAAAGGGGTATGAAAATGAAATTAAGAAAAAGTGTGATCGCAACTCTTGTATCAGTAACAATGTTAGCAGTGGGGCTGGGCGCTTCAGCACAGGCAGATGACAATGTAGTAAAAATTGCATTTACAGATGCACCGACACTTAAAGTTGGTGATATGGAGATTTATCACCCATCCTATGCAGCAATGCTGGCATTCAAAGGGGCATTTGAGAAAAGCACAAATGGAGAGTACAGCGTTGAATTATATCCAAACGGAACACTCGGTGATGCGGCTTCGACTATGGAACAGATGTTAATCGGAACTCTTCAGGGAAGTACACCGGCTGATGGCGCACTTTCCGCATTTGCACCGGACATTCAGGCGTTCACGGTTCCATATTTGTTCTCTGAAGTAACGGTAGCCTATGATGTGTTGGATGGTGAATTTTGCCAGAATTTATTTAATGATATTGCAGAAGAAACCGGAATACGAGTAATCGCATCATATGACAACGGTGGATTCAGACACTTTACAAACAGCAAGAAAGAAATCAAAACAGCAGCGGATATGGAAGGATTAAATATTCGTGTTATGGACAGCCCGGTATATTTGAAACTGATAGAGTCTCTTGGCGCATCTGCTACACCGGTTGCTTTCCTTGAACTGTACAGCGCATTACAGACTGGTGTGGTAGACGGACAGGAAAACTCAGCAGTTACTACACTTGGTGCATCCTTGAATGAAGTTCAGAAATATTGCACACTGGATGGTCATCTTCTTGGACTTGCATTTTTGACAGTCAGTGAGAGCTGGTATCAGAGCCTTGATGCAGAGACACAGAAAAAAGTTCTTATTGCAGGAGAAGAAGCTTCTATCGCAGCACGCGGCACCTGTCGTTATGCAGAATCAATAGCAATCAATACTTTGTCAGAAGAAGGCGTGCAGGTTTATTCACCTACAGCAGAAGAACTGGAAACATTTAAAGTATCACAGGAACCGGTTATTGAATATCTGAAAACTGAAATTGATCCAGAAGTAGTAGATGGATTGTTAGGAGCTGTTGAGGAAGAAGAGATAAAAGCAGGTCTCAAGTAAAAGGAAACCTGAAGGATATATATTAACAGGCGAGAATAAAATCTGCGGATGATCTGTCTGGATGATCCGCAGAATTATTTTTTCAGAGTGGAGGGATAAACGTGGAGGTCATAAAAAAAATCAGTTCTGCAATTGATAAAGCGATAACGGTTATCTGCATTATCTTAATGGCAGCAATGACAGTGATAGTTTTAATTCAGGTATCGACGAGATTCTTACCTGTAAGAAATCCAAATTGGACAGAAGAATTGTCCAGATATTTGATGATTTACATAGCATACCTTGGAGCAAGTACGGGAATTAAAGAATGGTCGAATGTTGGGGTTGACTTTATTATCACACGGCTTCCGGGGATCGGCAGATATATTTTGAATATAATTATTCGATTGGCAATTCTGGTATTTTGGTGTCTGGCATTATATTTATCTGTACAGGTATTTCCGAAGACCGGTCTTTATCAGAAAAGTGCATCCATGGGATTCCCTCTTTTATATGCACAGTGCTCCATTATTATTGGATCCTGCTTATGCATTATTCAGGGGATTTGTCAGATTATCACATATATAGCGGGAGGTGTTAAAAATGCTTGAATTTGGTATTGCAACCGTTTTACTGATTGGAACCATTTTAATTGGTTTTCCCATAGCATTTTCGATTGGTATTACAACAGTGATTTACATTTTGATGACGAATCCGGCCAATATTTCAGCAATTCCGATTCGTATGTTTTCAGGTATTAATTCATTTACATTGATGGCATTACCGCTGTTTATGCTGGCAGCTGAGATTATGATCCGGACAGGGATTTCTTCAAAACTTTTTGACTTTGTGCGTATTACCCGATTTGGAAAAAAGAGAGGCGGCTTGGCCTATGTAAATATTCTGGTAAGTACAATTTTTGGAAGTATATCAGGTGCAGCTCTTTCAGATATTGCAGGGCTTGGTGCAGTAGAACTTCAGGCTATGGACGAAGACGGTTATGATAAAGGATTTTCCTGTGCTGTAACAGCAGCTTCTTCTATCCAGAGTCCGCTGATTCCACCGAGTAATGTAGCAATTCTTTATGCAGGAACAATGGCATTATCCGTTGGTGCAGTGCTGTACGCAGGTCTGATTCCGGGACTGTTACTTGCTTTTGGTGAAATGGCATATGTGAAGCTGAATTCCAAAAAATTCCCTATGCATGAAAAAGAATATACAAAAGAAGAAAAGAAAGATATCCGTAAGCGCGGTCTGATCGCTATGGGAATGCCACTGATTATTCTGATTGGCATTACAGCAGGGATTGTAACCCCGACAGAAGCGGCAGCAGTAGCAGTTTTGTATGCACTGATCGTAGGTATCTTTGTATTTCATAATCTGACACTTGAGATGGTCATTAGTTCTTTAAAAGCAGCTGGAAAGACCACTGCGAACTTGTTTATTATTACATCTTTATCTGCAGTATTTGCATGGGCAATTGGTGTAGAAAACATACCGGCACAGCTCACAGCATTTATGATGTCTGTAACGGAAAGTAAATATGTGATGCTGTTAATTATTAACCTGATTTTCCTGATTGTAGGAATGTGGATGGAGACATCAGCTGCGATTCTTCTGTTTGTCCCGATTCTGGCACCTATGGTAACTTCTATGGGAGTACATCCAGTGCATTTCGCAGTGATTGTAATTGTGAATTTAACGGTTGGACTGATTACACCACCTGTAGGTGTAGTATTGTATGCAGTTGCAAATGTAGGAAAAGAGAAGTTCGAGACTGTAGTAAAATCCACAATGCCGTTCATACTTATGGGCTTCGCATTGGTACTGCTGCTGACTTTTGTACCGGAATTATGCCTGTTCCTGCCACGTATCATGGGATTCCTGTAAACCATACAAGAGAGGTACTGAAAAATGATTTTTGATAAGCTGTTAGAGGAAACAAGAATTCCCAAAATGGTAAAAGTAAAGTATCACATTCAGCGCGGAGAGGTGAGTGCCAGCCAGATTCCTGCTATTATCAGAGAATCACTGGAAAGTCAGCATCTCCTGGATCGAATTGAGGAAGGAAAAACGGTTGCACTGACTTGCGGAAGCAGGGAAATCTGTAATATTGATATTATTCTTCGCAGTGTGATCGAATTGCTGAAAGAAAAAGGGGCAGAACCGTTTATTTTTCCTGCAATGGGAAGTCACGGCGGGGCTAATGCAGAAGGACAGAAAGAGATTCTGGCAGGTTATGGTGTTACAGAAGAAACCATGGGCGTACCTGTTAAAGCTTCTATGGATACGGTAATTCTTGGAAAGAGTCCAAAGGGGCTGGAGGTTCATTTTGATAAGTATGCGGATGAGGCAGATTATGTAATCCCGATTGGAAGAGTGAAACCACATACAGATTTCAGAGGGAAAATAGAGAGTGGTCTGATGAAGATGCTGACGATCGGCTGTGGAAAACAGCATGGTGCCAACATATGCCATACGCTGGGATTCCCTATGATGGCGGAAAATGTAACAGAGATCGCCAGAGTAATTTTGGAAAAGAAACAGATTCCATTTGGTATTGCCATTGTAGAGGATGCCTTTCATGGCACCTATAAGATACAGGCAATTGCAGGTGAAAAGATTGAAGAAGAGGAAGAAAAACTGCTGATCCAGGCGAAAGCGCTGGTTCCGGGCATTCCTTTTGATAAAGTGGATGTTCTGGTACTGGATGAGATCGGAAAAGATGTGAGTGGAGCAGGAATGGATCCGAATGTTACGGGACGTTCCAGTATGCTTGGGCGTTGGAAACCATTTATTGAGCGTATTGTAGTGTTGGATCTTACAGAAAAATCGCATCATAACGGATGCGGAATTGGAGGAGCAGATATTACGACTCAGAGATTTTTTGAAAAAATGGATTTTGTGACCTCCTACCCAAATGGAATTACCAGTCATGATCCTTGCAGTATGAGAATTCCGCCTGTAATGCCTAATGATGAATGTGCAGTTAAGATGGCTTTGCAGACCTGTATGGATAATGACAGAACTATGGATTACAGAATGGTTTGGATGAAGAATACACTTCATGTAGAGTCTTTCTGGATTTCTGAATCATTAGTGGAGGAGGCAAAAAAGAATCCGTCTCTGACGATAGAGAGTGAGCCTGAAGAGATTCCGTTTAACGAGAATGGAAATGTCATTTGGCTGCAGGAACCTGTTCAGACATACGGTGTACATGAGAATCAAAAAAGATGAGAAATATTAGTTTTTAGTATTGACGAAAAAGAAACAATATTGTATGATTATAACACATCATACAATCATACAAAACGTAAGGAGAGGAAAAGGAGGCAATTAAGAATGTCAAAAAAGATTGCGGGAATTATCCCGCCAATTGTTACTCCATTTGATCCGGATGGTTCAATTAATCTGAAATTGGCAGAGAAAGAAATGAAGATTTGTCTGGACGCAGGAGTGCATGGTATCAGTGTTGGAGGCAGTACAGGAGAAGGACCTACACTTCGGGATGAAGAACTGGTAGAACTGATCGGTGTTGCAAAGAAACTTCTGAAAGAAGAACAGAGTCTGGTATGTGGTGTTATGCGGACCTGTACAAGAGATGCGGTACGTGCCGGGCTGGCAGCAAAAGAGGCTGGTGCAGATGCCATTATGGTAACACCACCGGCATATAACGTATTAGTTCCGAATGAACAGGGAATGTTCGATTATTACAGCACCATATCAAAAGAAGTGCAGCTTCCGATTATTATTTACAACGTAATTCCTCAGAATACCATTCTTCCTGGACTGTTTAAACGTCTGGTAGACGAAACCGAGTATGTACGAGGTGTAAAGCAAAGCGTGGGAAGTGTTCCTGCATTGTATGCAATGAAAATGGCAGTTGGTGATAAAGGCGATGTTTATGCTGCTACAGATGATATGCTGTATACCTGCTATGAACTGGGAGCAAGCGGTGCGATTTCCGCAATTCTTTCCGTATTCCCGAAAGAATGTGTAGACATGTTCAACTATCAGCAAAATGGCGAAAAGGAAAAAGCTTTTGCAATACAGAATGCCTTATATAACAAATGGCAGTGTCTTGGCGGCAATCAGTTCCCAATTCGTTTGAAATATGCGTTAGAAGTTCTTGGACGCGAGCCGGGGCTCTGCAGAAGTCCGATTACTTACCTGCCTGACGACGAGAAAGCAAAGATCAGAGCAGCATTTATGGAATAAAGTTTTTACAGAAATAAAATAAAAAAATTATATATAAGCGGAGGGTTAAAAAAATGACTTTTAAAGAAAAATACGGACAGATTCTGTTACCATTAATTACACCATATGGTGAAAATGAAGAAGTAAAATATGACACATATGAAGAACTGATCAACTATCTGGCAAAAGAAGATCTTTGTGATACCTTTATCGTAACAGGTACTACCGGTGAAGCATCTCTCCTTACATTTGATGAAAGAGTAAAACTGATGCAGACCGCAGTTAAAGCAGCAGCTGGTAAAAAACCGGTAATCGCCGGTACAGGATGTGCATCTACCAAAGAGACCATTGCACTTACAAAAGAAGCTGCAAAGCTTGGAATTGAAGTGTGCATGATCGTAGTTCCATTTTATAACAAACCAACCCAGGAAGGTATCTACAGACATTACAAAGCAATTGCAGAGGCTTGCCCTGATACCAAAATTCTTCTTTACAATATCCCAATTTTCGTAGGTGTAAACCTGGAACCGGAAACAGTTGCAAGACTGGCAGCGATCGACAATATCATTGGTATCAAAGATGAAGCCGGAATTAATCCTACACAGGTTACAGATTTCTTCCTTGCAACCAAGGATGTAGATCCTGATTTCGTTATTTTCAATGGTGATGATATTATGTTACTGCCTACGATCGTTCAGGGTGCTATGGGACTGGTAAGTGGTGGCGCTCACATTTTCGGACATGAAATCCGTGAGATTTTCAAGGCATTTGAAAATGGAGAAAATGAGAAAGCAAAAGAGTTATTTGTTCCGATTTACAGAGTGTGCAAATCAACCGGCCAGAATGGAAGAATTCTTCCGAACTCAATTCTCAGACCGGCAATTGAACTGGTAACAGGAATTAAACTTGGACCGGCAAGAAGTCCTCTTGCACCTGCTACAGAAGAAGAAATGGCAGTAACTACTGCAATTCTGAAAGAGATCGGAAAACTTTAAGCAACCATTGAAGAATAATTTGCAATAGACGAAAAATGTTGTGAGAAAAAGATTGTGTCTGAAAAATTTATATGATATATTAAGCTTTAATTATAGTTGTATATAGAATACATAGTTCTTAAGTTCTTGCTGTGTATTTCGAAACAGTAAGAGTTCATATCAGACAGACATCGTGACTGAAAATTATTCCAATTATTAATGACCCAAGATGATAACTAGTATATGGATGCAGTGTTTTAATTTTCTTCAATCAATGCATATTTTGAAAGTTTTCTATGATATGATCATTCAGTTCTTCTGAATTACACAGATGTTTCGAACAGTCGTACCAAAGGAACAATACATAACAGGGGGAAGCATGAAAGAGATACAAAGAATTTCAATAACAGATGCAGTGGTTGATAATATTAAGGAAATGATTGAGGCAGAAGAATATAAAGTTGGGGAAAAACTGCCGGCAGAAGCAAAACTCTGTGAAATGTTTAAAGTAAGCAGAACAAGTGTCAGAGAGGCACTGAGAGTATTGCAGGCACTGGGGTATGTCGAGAATAAACCGGGAAAAGGTGCATTTGTGGCTGCCAATCATAAAGAAGACTCATCTTTGTGGTATGATGTGGAGAATCCGCAGTTTACTGATTTTATGGATATTCGTATGGCAATGGAGACATTTGCAGTCCGTATAGCCGTGAAGAAGGCTTCAGAAAAAGATATAAAGAAGCTGGAAGAAATCCATCAGTCCTTTGTAGAAGCAAATGAGAACAAAGATATGGTGCGGATGATTATGCTTGATGAATTATTTCACACAACGATAGTGGGAATAACGAAAAATCAGCTTCTGATCAATATTAACAGACAGCTTTTGGAAGCTTTTCGGGTATATCGTTCAGAATCTTTTACCGACCGTGATGTATATAAAAATGCGATCGAGCCTCATGAAGCATTATTAGACTGTTTCCGTCACCATGATTATAAGAGAGCTGTGGATGAAATGAGAAATCATCTGAATATTACTACCAGTGATATGGAGAAAATTCATAATAAAAATACTTCTGTCACGACGGAAAAATTGTAATATTCCTATCTATGTACGGCGTCAAACGGATAATGTCATTCGTGTTCCTGTTAAGAATGCAGGAGGTTATCTGTAATTTCTTCAGGGTAAGTACTACGGGAAATGTTTTATCGCGATGATTCAAAAAGACACATTCTTGCGTGGAAAAATGATAAGGTATGCACTGGCAACATGAAAAAGTGAGAAATCAAGAGAAACACAGTGTCCATGCAGTACGCGAAGCCATATTGAAGAATCGTAAAGCTTTATGTCAGTCAGCAAATACGTAATCATTGTGTAAGCAAGCAAAACGGACTGTTTCTCCAGTGAGACAGCCCGTTTTTTTGTTCAGATAAATAAAGCGTTTTTACAGAATGAGATCACGTTTATCAGAAATGCTGAGAAGAATTGACAGAAAAAATATGGCAGCTTGAAAAGATTATAGAAAAAGAGGAATGGAGCATGAATAAAAAAGTAAAAATCCTGGTTGTTGGAAGTTTTGTTATGGATACCATTTCCAGTACTGAAATTTTTCCGGAATCTGGTCAGACTGTTTTAGGATATCAATATACAACAGCCCCGGGAGGAAAAGGAGCAAATCAGGCAATGGAAGCTGCACTTCTTGGTGCAGAAGTAACCATGGTTGGAAAAGTAGGAACAGATGCGTTTGGAGACAGGATGATTGAGTCCCTGCAGAGTGCAGGAGTGAATACAGACTTTGTAGGAAGACAGCCGGATGTCAGCAGTGGTATCGGAAATGTTATACTTACGACAAAAAATGGTGTGCTTCAGAATAATCGGATTATTGTGATTCCTGGTGCCAATATGAAAATTACACCGGAAGATGTGGCATTCTTAAAAGAGGCTGTCGGAGAATATGACATGGTGATGCTTCAGCTGGAAATACCAATGGAGATTAATGAACTGGTTGCGAAATATGCATATGATAAGGGAGTACCGGTTATGTTAAATCCGGCACCGATTGCTCCACTTTCAGAAGATTTTATGAGCCATATCACCTACTTATCACCAAATGAGACAGAAGCAGCAGCACTTCTGAACTGTTTTATTCGTGAAGAAGGACAGGTGATGACAGAAGAAGCAATAAAAGGAATAAAAGAGGCAATGCGAAAGAAAAATCTTCAGAAACTACTGTTAACGCTGGGAGATGCGGGTGCGATGACGATTGACGGCGAAAATGTAGTATTTAAACCGGCTGTACCAAATATTAAAGCTGTGGATCCGACAGCGGCAGGAGATTCATTTGTAGCTGCATTCTGTGTTGCCAAAGGTTCTGGACTGAATGATGGGGATGCTATGGCATTTGCCAATATGATTGCAGCAGTTACTGTTTCCAAAATGGGTGCGCAGCCATCGCTGTCCAGCCTGAAAGTGGCGAAAGAGTTCCATAAAGAAGCAGGAAGGGATGTTTCGATTATTGAGAAAGTAGAGGAATTACAGAAATGACAGAAATGGGAAATAAAGCATTAGATGTATTTTTGGAAGCTGTGAAGGAACAGGTAACATATACAATCGAAAGTGTGGATAAAGAAGCACTTGGCAAGGCGGCAGAGCTGATACAGGAATCTGTAAAAAATGGTGGCCGGATTCATGTGACAGGAATTGGTAAACCGGGACATTTAGCTGGCTATATATCTTCATTAATGGCATCTACCGGAACACCGACCTATTTCTTACACGGAACGGAAGCGGTACATGGATCCAGCGGACAGCTTGTAGAAGGAGATGTAGTAATTGCAATCTCCAACAGTGGCAACACAGATGAACTGATGGCAACGATAGCCTGTGTAATTGATAATGGATGTAAAGTAATAGGTGTAACAGGTAATTCATCCAGTAAACTGGCATTAAACAGTGATGTATGTCTGTTGGCGGATATTGAAAAAGAAGGCGGTCCATTGAACCGTGCGCCAAGAAACTCTATTTTAGCAGAAATGTTAGTCCTTCAGATGCTGACGGTGATTTTACAG
Source organism: uncultured Lachnospiraceae bacterium (assembly GCA_900544685.1). Lineage (GTDB taxonomy): Bacteria > Bacillota > Clostridia > Lachnospirales > Lachnospiraceae > Marvinbryantia. The sequence continues at coordinate 163,830 of UQWA01000001.1, forward strand.
GCAGACTGCAATGTAACACCGGAACAGTATGTAAAACATCATCCACATGGAGCCCTCGGAAAGTTAAGAGAAGGAGAGGTATAAAAATATGACAACAACAAAGTTAATTAATCCGGATATTTTAGCTGCACTTGCGTATTGTGGGCATGGAAGCAAAGTGCTGATTGCAGATGCGAATTATCCGCTGGCAGAAAAAAGCGGAAATGCCAGAAAAGTATATCTTGGTCTGACAAGAGGATTACCGACAGTAACGGATGTATTAGAGGCCATTCTTTCAGTAGTGAATGTTGAAAAAGCTGAAGTTATGGTGCCGGAAGAAGGACCAGAACCTGAGATCTTTGAAGAATTCCGCAGCCAGTTAAATGGAATGGAACTTTCCGGAATGGGAAGATATGAATACTATGATGCATGTATGGAAGAAAATGCTGTTTATCTGGCAATCAGTACAGGAGAACAGAGAACATTTGCGAATATTCTGCTTACGATCGGATGCGCTTAAATGCTAAATAGAATGCCATTTTGATTCAGAAGGTGAAATTACAGTGGCACAGTATGGAAAAAAGTGAATAAAATGCCAATAAAAAAGCACAGTTTTCGACAAAATCAGTCAGAAAGCTGTGCTTTTTCTATGGTATATTTTCATTCTGATATCAAACTGCATAAAAAACCTCCTCCAAAGCAAAAAATTCCCATCCTGTTGCACAAAAGAAAACTGCGTTATCATACTGGCATAAGGAAAAAGAAAACAAAAACGGGGGGAAATCATATGAATGAAATCATAGTTTCCATGAACCATATAAGCAAGAGTTTTCCGGGTGTGAAGGCACTGGATGATGTGCATTTCGAACTGAGATCCGGTGAGGTTATGGCACTTCTGGGAGAAAATGGTCTGAACATGATCGGTGCACAGGTAGGTATCCAGCGAGTAGTCATCGGTGTCATCGTAGTAGTAGCCGTTCTTCTGGACGTAGTCGTACGTAACGGAAAATTATGAATGATTCAGAGTATAGAACAATGTATTTACCATTAACAGAGTTGAGAATCCATTATGATAAATAAAAAATCAGGTATTGGAGGCATGTAAACAATTCGTCGATTGACGAAAATACCAGCTATAGTGTATACCAGAGTCAGAAAAGGATGGAGGAACTGATAAATGGATGCAAAGAAGTTTGGTGCATTTATTTCTGACCGAAGAAAACAGCAGTATATGACGCAGGCAGAGCTTGCAGGGAAGATCGGTGTGACGGATAAGGCAGTCAGCCGTTGGGAACGAGGACTAGGATTTCCGGATATTAACACCATGGAACCGCTGGCAGATGCACTGGGGATCTCATTGTTGGAATTGATGAGGTCAGAGGTACAGGATGCAGACAATGATCCAAAAGCAGAGACAATGAGCAGGGACGGATGGAATAGCCAGAAAGAACAAAAATGTGGAACTTCCCGGACGGACGGAGAAAACAAGAATGATGGAGAGCCTCAAAATGGAAGTGTGACGAAAGAAAAAGATACATTATACACATCAGCGGAGGTGACAGAGATGATGCATACTATGGAAGAGATTCGAAAGCAGCAACAGCATCAGGATAAGATGGCAGGTTATCTTGCCGTACCTGTAATTCTGATTGTGACAATCCTGACTAAGCTGTCCGGGCAGGCCAGTCTGGGCGGTGCTGTTTTCGTCGGTTTTCTTGCTGCAGGACCGGTAGTATCCGGCTATTATCTCTGGAAAAATCGGGCAGATGCGGAGAGCCGGAGAATCTATGGAGCCTTTACTTTTTTGCTGGCAGGATTTTTTCTGGTATTGTGTTCGGTTATGATACCAGACAGCTTCTGGGATCATCATGCTCAGGGAGCAAATCTTGTTACCTGTATGTTGAATCTGGGGCTTATGGTTTATCTGGATTATCATGTCCTGAAAAGCTTGCGTCGGGAGAAGAAAGGTCCGATTGCCGGTTTTATGGTGCTGATAGTAAATATTTTGCTTGTTGCATGGACGCTGCATGGGTTTGCTGCCAGATCCATTGAAAATGCAGTAGGCACCAGCCGAGGAGATGTGGCAGAGCAGTATGCCACACAGCTTCTTATCAATGAAAAAGATCTTGAAGAGGCCTGGGTAGTGGGGTATAGTTATAACCAGATTGATCTGCATCCGGATGTCTATCGTGTAGCATTTACCTATTATGCTAATGAAGAAGATGCAAAAACTGGTGAAGAAAGCTGCTACGGATATGATATTCAGGTGGATTCGGATTACAAAATAACCATAAAAGAGGAAAGCACTGCGATTGGTGAAGATATGTGGACAGAGATGTCACAGGAGAGTGAGACGGAAGTATCATGATACAGATATCAGATCAAACAAAACAGCTAATGCAGTGCGGAAAAAGGACAATATATGAGATACAAATTAGCCATATTCGATTTAGACGGAACCATTTTAGATACTTTAGAGGACCTGGCAGACAGCACGAATTATGCGCTGTCTGTTTATCATATGCCGGAGCATACCATTGATGAGGTACGCTGGTTTGTGGGAAATGGCATACATAAGCTGATCGAGCGTGCGGTACCGAAAGGCAGCAGTGATGAGCAGATTGAGCAGGTATTTACTACATTTAAAGAATATTACAAAGACCATTGTGCAGTGAAAACCCGTCCTTATAGCGGAATCATGGAGCTTTTAAAGAGTTTACGTGAAAAAGGCATCCTCACAGCGGTAGTCTCTAACAAAGGGGACTTTGCGGTGCAGATTCTCTGTGAAGACTATTTCAGGGGAATGTTTGATTTTGCAGTGGGCGAGCGGGAAGGCATCCGCAGAAAACCGGCACCGGACAGCGTACTGGCGGTTCTGGAAAAGTTCCAGATCAGCAAAGACGAGGCAGTCTATATCGGCGATTCTGAAGTAGACATCCAGACTGCTTTCCATGCCGGTATGAAAGAAATCGCAGTCACATGGGGATTCCGTCCGGAAAGTTTCTTAAAAGAAAACGGGGCGGACTGCATCGTTCATACCCCGGAAGAACTATTGGAGAGGCTTTAAAAATATACCCAAATAAACTATTTCTTTTCGTATTTTTCCTGATATAAAAAAGAGTGAAAAGAATTGACACGACAATTTTTTTATTATACAGTTATAATCGTGAGTACTAATAAAACTTTTATATTTTTGAGGAGGAAGCAGAGGATGAAACGTACAAAATTACTTGCAGTGTTAATGACAACAGCAATCGCAGCTACAGGTGCGGTGTGTGCAGCAGATGCAGAAGGTATTGCGGCAGAGGATCTGAAGGTCGGAGCCATCTACATCGGCGATGAAAACGAAGGTTATACCGCTGCACATATGGCAGGTATAGATGAGATGATGGAGACATTTGGGCTGGAAGAATCTCAGGTGATTGAGAAGACGCTGATCGGGGAAGACGAGACATGTTATGACGCTGCAGCAGACCTGGCAGACCAGGGATGCCAGATTATCTTTGGTACCAGCTTTGGTCATGAGACTTATCTGATGCAGGCAGCAGGCGAGTTCCCGGACGTACAGTTCTGTCATGCAACAGGATATCAGGCAGCAAGCAGCGGACTGGATAACATGCACAACTACTTCGATAACATCTATGAAGCAAGATATGTATCCGGTGTGGTTGCGGGACTGAAGCTGAATGAGATGATCGAGAATGGTGACATTACAGAAGACCAGGCAAGAATCGGATACGTTGGTGCATATCCATACGCAGAAGTAATTTCCGGATTTACATCCTTCTATCTTGGCGCAAAGAGCCAGTGCCCATCCGTTACTATGGAAGTAAAATACACCAACAGCTGGGCAAGCTTTGACCTGGAAAAAGAATGTGCAGAAGCGCTGATCGCAGACGGATGTGTACTGATCGGACAGCATGCAGATACCACAGGTGCTCCTACCGCGGCTCAGGCAGCAGGCGTTCCATGTGTAGGTTACAATGTAGACATGATCGAGACCGCTCCTGACAGTGCTCTGACCTCCTCTAGCAATAACTGGGGTGTATATTACACTTACGCAGTACAGTGCATGATCGACGGAACAGAGATTGAAAAAGACTGGACAGCAGGTCTGAAGGACGGTGCTGTTCTGATTACTCCTCTGAATGAAAAGGCAGTAGCAGAAGGAACACAGGAAGTTGTAGACGAAGTAGAGAGCCAGATCGAAGACGGATCTCTGCACGTATTTGATACAGCTACATGGACAGTAGATGGTAAGACACTGGATACTTACGAAAAGAACGGTATCGAGTATATCTCTGACGGATATTTCCACGAATCTGAATATGGATCAGCTCCGGCATTTGATATCATCATCGATGGTATTGATTCTATCGTAGAATAAGAAACAGGGAAACCTATCAAAGGGGGTTGCAGCAATGCAGCCCCTATATTTTATAGCAGGAGCTATAAAATATAGAGCCTCTGGCAGATTGCAGAGGTGCGCAGAAGAAACATGTCATGCAGGCATGACGCGCACCTCGCAGCAAATACGCCAAGGCGTATTTGATAATACAGCCGACATAAGGAGGAACATACGTGGAGCAGACATACGCTATAGAATTACACAATATCACCAAGCGTTTCGGCAGCGTCACTGCCAATGAAAAAGTAGACCTGGAGGTAAAAAAGGGAGAGATCCTCTGTCTGCTTGGTGAAAACGGAAGTGGCAAGACCACTTTGATGAATATGATATCCGGTATTTATTATCCGGACGAGGGAATGATTAAGGTAGACGGAAGAGAAGTGAGAATCCGGTCTCCAAAGGATTCCTTTGACCTTGGAATCGGAATGGTGCATCAGCACTTCAAACTGGTAGACATTCTGACAGCAGCAGAAAATATCATTCTCGGACTGCCGGGAAAACAGATCCTGAATATGAAGCAGGTGAATAAAGAGATTCTTGAACTGGCTGCAAAATATGGATTCGAGATTGATCCAAAGAAGAAAATCTACCAGATGTCCGTATCAGAAAAACAGACAGTAGAGATCATCAAGCTGTTGTACCGCGGCGCCAGAATACTGATTCTGGATGAGCCGACAGCGGTACTGACACCACAGGAAGCCGACCGGCTTTTTGAAGTATTAAAGAATATGAAGAAAGACGGATGTTCCATCATCCTGATTACCCATAAGTTACACGAAGTATTGTCCGTATCCGACCGGGTATCTATTTTGAGAAAAGGTCTCTACATTGATACGGTGAAGACATCCGAAGCTACCGTAGAGTCCCTGACAGAGATGATGGTAGGTGCGAAAGTTGAACTTAACATCGACCGTCCGGAACCGGTGAATCCGGTGAAGCGTCTGGAACTGAAAAATGTGACCTGCAAGGACATTAATGAAGTAGTAACCCTGGATCACGCAGATCTGACGGTATACGGCGGTGAGATTCTGGGTATCGCAGGTATCTCAGGCGGCGGCCAGAAGGAACTGCTGGAGGCCATCGCAGGACTTCAGCCGGTATCCGAAGGAAGCATCACTTTTTATCCAGAAGAAAACCAGTCAAAAGAGATCGCTAACCTGGATGTGGCAGATATCCGTGCACTGGGCGTGCGTCTGGCATTCGTGCCGGAAGACCGTCTGGGAATGGGACTGGTTGGATCCATGGATATGACAGACAACATCATGCTGCGAAGCTACCAGAGAGGAAAGTCCAATTTCCTGGACCGTAAGACACCGGGTGAGCTGGCACAGAAGATCAAGGATCAGTTAGAGATCGTGACACCAAGTATCTCTGCACCGGTGGGACAGATGTCAGGTGGAAACGTACAGAAGGTACTGGTGGGACGGGAGATTGCCCAGAAGCCAAAGGTGCTGATGGTAGCTTATCCGACCAGAGGAATCGATATCAACTCATCCTATGCCATCTATAACCTGTTAAATGAGCAGAAGAAAAAAGGCGTAGCAGTGATCTGTGTCATTGAAGACCTGGATGTCCTTCTGGAGCTGTGCGACCGGATTGCCGTACTCTGCGGCGGTCAGATCACGGGAGTACTGGATGGACGTACGGCCAAGAAAGATGAAGTGGGAGTACTGATGACAAAGCATGAGAAGGGAGGCGTTTCCCATGAATAAAGAACCAATGTTTCATATGTCCAAGCGGGAATCCATCACCCTTGGAAAACGTATCATGATCTACGTGGCAGCCATTCTTCTGGCACTGATTGTCTGTGCGGCAGTCATTGTGGGACTGGTACACATGAATCCACTGGGGGTTTATAAGGCAATTTTTGACGGCGCACTGGGAAGCAGCCGCCGTATCTGGATCACGATCCGAGATACGCTGGTACTGTTGTGTATCGCAGTTGGTCTGGCACCGGCATTTAAGATGCGTTTCTGGAATATCGGAGCCGAAGGACAGGTATTGATCGGTGGTGTGATATCCGCCGCATGCATGATCTATCTGTCTGGCAAAGTGCCAAATGTGGTACTGATTCTGTTGATGCTGGCTGGCAGTGCCATCGGAGGACTGATCTGGGGACTGATCCCGACTTTCTTCAAGGCACACTGGAACACCAACGAGACACTGTTTACCCTGATGATGAACTACGTAGCCATGCAGGTGGTAACTTTCTGTATTTGCTTCTGGGAGAATCCAAAAGGTTCCAACAGTGTAGGTATCATCAATCAGGCAACACAGGCAGGATGGCTGCCATCTGTGGCAGGCAATGCCTATTTCTGGAATGTGGTGATTGTTACGATACTGACAGTTGCCATGTTCATCTATCTGAAATACAGCAAACAGGGCTACGAAGTAGCGGTTGTGGGAGAGAGCGACAGTACTGCGCGCTATGCAGGTATCAACGTCAGCAAGGTTATGCTGCGCACCATGGCAATCTCCGGTGCGATCTGCGGTATTGCCGGATTCATTCTGGTCAGCGGTTCCGCACACACCATCTCCACATCCACAGCGAATGGGCGTGGATTTACCGCCATCATCGTAGCATGGATGGCGAAGTTTAATACCTTCATCATGATTCTGATTGCTTTCGGACTGGTATTTATGGAAAAGGGCGCCACTCAGATTGCATCCCAGTACGGACTGAATGAAAATGCATCCAGCATCATGCTTGGAATCATTCTGTTTTTCCTGTTGGGAGCAGAATTCTTTATTAACTATAAAATCGAGAGAAACAGAAAATAGGAGGAACTGCAATGAGCACAATTATTATTTTTATACAAAAAGCAATCGTTCAGGGCATGGGAATCCTGTTTGGAGCAGAAGGCGAGATTCTGACTGAAAAATCCGGTAACCTGAACCTTGGTATTCCGGGTATCATGTACATGGGCGGTATTGCCGGACTGATGGGAGCCTTCTTCTATGAAAAAGGAACCGAGAATCCCAATGCTTTCGTCGGCATGCTGATTTCCCTGATCTGTGCATTCATATGCGCTATGCTGGGGGGACTGATCTATAGTGTTCTGACCATCACACTTCGTGCCAACCAGAACGTAACAGGTCTGGCGTTGACCACCTTCGGAACCGGCTTCGGTAACTTCTTCGGTGGATCTATTTCCAAGCTGGCAGGAGGTGTGGGACAGATCTCTGTGAGCACAACAGCCAGTGCATATCAGGCAAAGATTCCGGGGCTGTCTAAGATTCCGGTCATTGGAAGTATTTTCTTTTCCTACGGATTCCTGACCTATGTGGCACTTTTACTTGCCATTTTATTATCCTTTTTCCTGTTCCGCACCAGAAACGGACTGAATCTCCGTGCAGTGGGCGAGAATCCGGGAACTGCAGATGCAGCAGGTATCAATGTCAGCAAATACAAATACCTTGCCACCTGTATTGGAGCCGGTATCGCAGGACTGGGCGGTCTGTATTTCGTTATGGAATACAGTGGAGGAACCTGGACAGATAATGGATTTGGTGACCGTGGATGGCTGGCAGTAGCGTTAGTTATTTTTGCTATGTGGAAGCCGATCAATGCCATCTGGGGATCCATTCTCTTTGGTGCACTGTATATCTTATATCTGTACATTCCGGGACTTGGAAGAAGTACGCAGGAAATATTTAAAGCATTACCATATGTAGTAACCATCATCGTGCTGGTATTTATCAGTTTCCGTAAGAAGAAGGAAGACCAGCCGCCGGAAGGTCTGGGGCAGGCATACTTCCGGGAAGAACGATAACAAAAACAGGAGTAAAGAATGAAGAAAAAGTATTTTGCCGGATATACAGTGATGTTTGCACTGATTGCAGCGGCAGTGTTTTCCCCATTCTGGATGGAAAAGATCACATTGATTCATACAGATGACGGCTGGACACAGCATTACCGGGCGCTGGTTTATTATGCACAGTGGCTGAGAAGCATTGTCAGGACACTGTTTCTGGAACACCGCCTGATAATCCCGCAGTGGAGTCACTCCATCGGATATGGAGCTGATGTGATCACCACCTTAAGCTATTATGTAATGGGTGATCCTCTGAATCTCTTGTCTGTGGCAGTACCCACCAGATATATGGCATATTTCTACAGTTTTCTGGTGGTACTGCGGCTGTATCTGGCAGGACTGGCATTTTCCGGCTACTGCTTTTATATGGGGAGGAAAAAGAACCTTGCTGTTCTGACCGGAGCACTCTGCTATGTATTCTGTGGATACGCATTGTTCGGAGCTATCCGGCATCCATTCTTCCTGAATCCGATGATCTATTTTCCACTGATTCTGACAGGTGTGGAAAAGATCCGAGAGAAAAAAAGTCCGGTACAGCTGGCACTGTCTGTAGGACTGGCAGCATTCAGCAATTTTTATTTCTTCTATATGCTGGTTGTATTTACTGTTATTTATGTATTGATTCGTGTGGCTGCATGCTATAAAAAAAGCGAGATCCGGGAGGCAGCTCAATTCGTTGGAAAAGTAGCACTGATTTCCTTTACCGGAGTACTGATCAGTGCAGCTCTTCTGGTGCCGACCCTGAATGCATTCATGGCAGACCAGAGAAACGGAGCGGCAAGCATTTTTGAACCGTTGTATGATTCAACATACTACCGGAATTTTCTGACCGCGTTCCTGACCCACATTCATCTGGGAAAATGGAGTTACGGAGGATATTCTGTAGTATCACTGGCTGCGGTCATTCTGCTGTTTCTGCGAAAGGGCAACCGACAGTTAAAAGCAGCATTTACGGCTTGTATTGCGGCTATGCTGATTCCGGAAGCAGGTTATCTGTTAAACGGTGCTTCCTATGTGAGCAACCGCTGGATCTGGGCATGCTCTTTTGTGGTGGCACTGATCCTGGTTACTATGTGGGAAGAACTTTTTTCACTGAAAAAACGGGAAATGATCTTACTGCCGGGACTGATGGCCGTATATTTTGTGGCTGCCGTAGCCCTGAATCAGAAGTACATCAAGAATATGGCAGTTAATGCAGCACTGGCAGCAATACTGCTTGCGATTGTGATCATAAAAAGCAGACAAAATGACCGGGCAAAAGAAAGTATTGGAACAGAGGCAAATGCACAGGGCATATGCGCAGACCAGAATGCGCTGAAGAAGCAGAATACCTGGCATATGCGTACTGCCGTCTGTGTGACGGTGGTTGGAATGATTGCCTTGTCTTATCTGGGCTATGCCAGAAATGAGGGGGATTTTGTAAAACGTTTTAAAAATACAGATGAAGTGGCTACGCTCCTGCCGGGACGGACAGACAGTATGATGAAGAATGTGACTTCAGAAGAAGACGCTTTTGTCCGATTCACAGGACCTGATATTACCTGGAACTCTACTTTATACAGCAAGCTTCATAATACACAGTTTTACTGGAGCATTTCGAATCCGTCAGTATCCAGCCTGATGCAGAAGATGATCGTGAATGAACCGATACTCTGGATGTATAAGGGACTGGATGACCGGACAACATTGGATGAACTGGCAAGCGTAGGATATTATATCTGCAGTGAAGATGATCAGAGCCGGGTACCATACGGCTATGAAGAAGTATGGTCTGGCGGAGACAACTACAGGATTTATGAGAACAAGTATACATTGCCACTGGGATACACGTATGCGTCGGCAACGTCGGAAGAAGCAGTGGAAGACATGGACGTACTTCATCAGCAGAAACTGATGCTGCATACAGTTGTATTAGAAAAAGGAACGAATCAGGTGGAAGAGCAGCCACAGGAAAGTGCTATTACGGATATACCGTATGAGATCACCTGTAAAGATGGTGTGACACTGGAAGGACAGACTTTCACCGTTACAGAGAAGAAAGCCAAAGTTCTATTGACATTTGAGGGAACGGCGAACAGCGAAACTTATCTGCAGGTAGAGGATTTGAATTATGAAGGAAGCAGTGACCGTGCCAACATCAAGATCAAATGCGAAGACGAGGATAAAAATACTTCATCCAAAACACTGAATTATTATACCAATCGGTATAAAAGATATGCAGGAAAGAAAGATTTCCTGATGAACCTGAACTATAAAGAAAAAAAGACGACAAAGATGATTCTTACTTTTCAGGAAACAGGCACCTATACTTTTGGAGATATTCGCATTTTATGCCAGAGCATGGACAACTATCCGGAGCAGGTATCGGCATTGAAAGAAAATGTTCTGAAAGATGAGAAGATCACAGACAATGGTATCGAAGGAACGATAACCGTGGATCAGAATAAGATACTGTGTCTGTCCGTTCCGTATTCCAGTGGGTGGAGCGCCTGGGTGGATGGACAGAAAACAGAGATATCTCGTGCGAATCTTATGTATATGGCACTGGAGCTGGAAAAAGGAACCCATGAGATTATATTAAGGTATCAGACACCATATCTGAGACTGGGGGGATTCATAAGCTGCATGGGAATCATGCTGCTGATGGCAGAGACCGCGTTGTATCGAAGAAGACAAAAACGGCTTACGAAGAAGTAAGCAGATCATAAACAGGAGGAATCAATGAAGAAAATAAAGGGACCGATCTTACTGTTGCTGATGACAGGATTTATACTGTTGATGGGAAGCAGTGTGGCAGCAAAGGGGAAGACATTTCTGGCGGCAAACCGGATTACCAAAAGTACACTGAATCAGATGAACCTGAGTGGTATTGATAAAGTCATGGTAGTGGCACATCCGGACGATGAAACCTTATGGGGTGGGATGCATTTGCTGAAGGACAAATATCTTGTGATTTGCCTGACAAATGCCAATACCAGAAAATATGGCAAAACCCGTGCCAGGGAATTTGAAAAAGTGATGAAGAAGACCGGAAATACCGGTATCATTCTGAACTATCCGGATTACAATGAGCACAGAAAAGTAGATCGCTGGAGCCGGTATTCCAAAAAGATTCAGGAAGACCTGATGACTGTATTTGCCTACAAGAACTGGACAGAAGTTGCCACCCATAATCCAAACGGAGAATACGGGCACATCCATCACAAACTGACCAGCAGTCTTACCACCAAAGCTTTCAAGAAGGCGAATCTGACTGGAGCCACACTGAAATATTTTGGTAAATATCATGGCAGAAAATATAAAGGCCCGGTTTCCTGGTCTAAGACAGAGATTAAGAAGAAAAAAGAAATCCTGAAAATATATAAAAGTCAGAGAAAAAAATCGATACGAACCTTTGCACATATGACGCCATATGAGGATTGGACAACGGCAAAGTAGGACGATAAAACGGCTGTCCGGTGGATGAAATATCATCTGCCGGGCAGCTTTTTTATAAAAATAGATTATTCTACAACTTTGATCCATCCTTCTGGAGCTTCAATATGTCCCATCTGGATACCGGTCAGTGTCTCACGCAGCTTGGTGATAACTGGTCCCATCTCCTCCATTCCGCTTGGGAAGCAGATCTCCCTGCCGTGATCGTTGATCTTTCCAACAGGAGAGATTACAGCAGCGGTACCACACAGACCACATTCTGCAAAGTCTTTTACTTCATCGAAGTATACTTCACGTTCTTCCACTTCCAGTCCAAGATATTCCTTGGCAACGTAGATCAGAGAACGACGTGTGATGGATGGCAGGATACTGTTAGACTTCGGAGTAACCACCTTATTGTCTTTTGTTACAAAGATAAAATTCGCTCCACCTGTCTCTTCTACCTTTGTTCTGGTAGCTGCATCCAGATACATGTTCTCGGCAAATCCTTCACGGTGAGCCTCCATGATTGGATAAAGGCTCATAGCGTAGTTCAGACCGGCCTTGATATGACCTGTTCCGTGAGGTGCTGCACGGTCATAATCACTGACACGGATCACGATTGGCTTGGCACCGCCCTTAAAGTAAGGACCAACAGGGGTAGCAAATACACGGAACTGATATTCACTGGCTGGTTTTACACCGATGACAGCATCACTTCCGAACATATATGGACGGATATAAAGTGTAGCGCCTGATCCATAAGGTGGAACAAATGCTTCGTTGGCTTTTACTACATTTACTACAGCTTCTACGAACTTATCTTCCGGGAATACCGGCATCTCCAGTCTGCGGCAGGAATCAGCCATACGTGCTGCATTCAGGTCAGGACGGAAAATAACAGTACGTCCGTCTTCTGTAGTATAAGCCTTCATACCTTCAAAACAGGTCTGTGCATACTGCAGAACACCTGCACATTCAGAAATAGTAACAGTAGCATCTGTAGTCAGTGCACCTTCCTCCCATGCACCATCTTTGTAATTCGCTACAAAACGATAATCTGTAGGCATATAGCCAAATCCAAGATTTGACCAGTCGATATTTTTCTTTTCCATAATAAACTTCCTCCTAACGTATGTGGATCACCCAGCAGACACTTTAATCTGCTAAAGGAATTATTGTTTCCAGTTTACACCCGAATAAAAAGAGCGTCAAGAGATTTCCAGAGTATTGAAATCAATTATATCCATGCTGCAAAAAGTCTTTAACTATAAAAAAGAATTGACGGGAAAATAAAAAAGTAATACGATTTTTCTAAGTCCAAAATCAGGAAAAGAGGAGAAAACTATTATGAGAATGATGTTAGTTGGTGCCGGCGCTGTCGGCGAAAGTATTGTAAAAGTAATGCAGTGGAGAGATCCAAAAGGAGAATGGCTGGAATATGTGCTTGTGTGCGACTATGATAAGGACAGAGCACAGGAAGTAGTAGACAAGCTTCACGGAGATACCCGTTTTGAGGCAGAAAAAGTGAATGCTACAGACCGGGAAGATATGAAAAACCTGATCAAAGCACACAAGATTGATTTTGTCATGGATGCGGCACCGCCATTTGCCAGCAACATGATCTTTGACGCGGCCTTTGCCACAGGCGTTAATTACGGCAGCATGGGCACCTGGTCTGTGCCGATGGATGAACCAAAGCTGGGGCTGGGCATTGAGAACAGTTACACAGAACCGATGACCAAATATAACTTTGATCGTCATGAAGCATGGAAAAAACAGGGAAATATGGCAGTGATCTGTATGGGGATCGATCCGGGTGTGGTCAATGTCTTTGCCAAATATGCGGCAACCCATCTCTTTGATGAGATGACAGAAGCACACGTAAAAGATGGGGGCAATCTGACAGTTCCGGGAGCAGATCCGGATGATATTATGTTTGGCTTTAATGTGTGGACAGTTCTGGATGAAGTGATGAATCCAAACGTGGAATACGATGAAGAAAAAGGTGGATTTCTGGTGGAAAAAGCATTCGCCGGACAGGAAGTCTTTGATATGCCGGATGGAGTAGGAGCAAACACTCTGGTCAAAGTGGAACATGAAGAAGTCGTTACTATGGCACGTTTTCTGAAGCAGTATGGACTGAAGAAAGCCACATTCAAGATCAGTCTGGATGAAAATCTGATCACAGCGTTAAAAGTGCTGGACAAACTGGGACTTCGCAGCATTCATCCGGTACAGGTGGGAAATGTATCCGTTATTCCAAGAGACGTAGTAGCAGCCTGCGCTCCTCAGCCAAAAGATATCGGAAATGAGATGGTTGGAAAAATGCTGGTAGGCGTTCACTGTATCGGCAAAAAAGACGGACAGGATAAAGAATACTTCCTGTACCAGCCATTTGACAACCAGGAATCCATGAAACGCTGGGACAACCAGGCAGTCACAGCCCAGACCGGATTCGGTGCAGCCCTTGCACTGGAACTTATCGGAAAAGGCATCTGGAAAGAAGCAGGAGTCTACTCCCCGGAATATTTTGATCCAGAACCATATATCCGGTTGATGGACGAAAGCGGGTACGAATACAAAATACAGGAACTGAAGTGGAATCAAAATAAAGGATGATCGTCTTTCATTCACAGCTTAAAAGAGCAGTCTCTGACAGGTGCACGCGAATCATAGAAAACAAGCGTGTTACAAGACAAAATACTGCTCTTTAAGCGTGAATAAAACACGGAATAAGGTTGAAATCCCTCCCCCCATAGTCTATAATATGACGCGTAACACTGAGAATTACAGACAACATACTTATTTATAAAGGAAATTATATGAACACACCAATTCAGAAACTGGACTTTCCCAACGATCGGAATGTCCGTTTATATTGTAAAAGAGAAGATCTCTTACCGTTCTCCTTGGGAGGCAATAAGGTGCGCATCGGCAGAGCCTTCTACAACGATATGCTGGAGAAGGGCAAGGACTGCATGATCGTATACGGCAACAGCCGATCCAATCTGTGCCGTGTACTGGCAAACCTTTGCTGCGCCCACAAGGTTCCGTGCTATATGATCTGCTCCAGTGAGGAGGGAGAAGAAGCAGGGATAGAGACGAACAACAGCCGACTGATGAAGTGGCTGGGGGCAGAAGTGATTCCGTGTGAGAAGACGAATATTGCCCAGACTGTAGAAGACACCATGAACCGCCTGACTGCAGAAGGAAAGCATCCTTATTATATATTTGGAGACAAGTTCGGTACAGGCAATGAAGGCACACCGGTACAGGCATATGTAGATGGTTATCGTGAGATCAGAGCATGGGAAGAACAGGAAGGGATTCTGTTCTCCCATATCTTTTTCGCATCAGGCACCGGATCTACCCAGTGCGGTCTGGTCAGTGGCAAGATTCTGGAACAGGGACCGGAGAAGATTGTCGGAATCTCCATCTCGTCCAGAGAATATGACCGTGCCATGAACGTCATGCAGACCGGTATCCGGGAATATTTTGAAAAACATCATCTGGAGCTGCCTGAGCATTTTGCAAAAGAACTGCATCTGGAGATGGCTTACCGTCAGGCTGGCTATGGCAAATACGACGACCGTATCATGAACGTGATCCGGGAAGAATTCTGCCGCAACGGACTTCCACTGGATCCTACTTATACAGGAAAAGCCTTCTGGGGCATGAAAGAATATATAGAAGAACATAAATTGGAAGATTGCGACGTGCTCTTTATGCACACCGGTGGTACGCCACTGTTTTACGACTGCCTTCCGGGAGGAACATTATGAAATTAATATCAATCGTTATTCCGTGCTATAATTCTCAGGCCACTATTCGCAAAGTGACCGAGATGGTCATGGAAGAATTTAAAAAGATGGATGGGTATGAATGTGAATTTGTACTGGTCAACGACTGTTCACCAAAGGACGATACTTATGGAGAGATTGAGAAACTGGGACAGGATTATCCAAATGTCAAGGGAATCAATCTTCTGCGCAATTTCGGACAGCATAATGCGCTGATGGCAGCGCTGCATTATACATCCGGGGACTATATCCTTGGTATGGATGACGACATGCAGACACATCCGTCACAGATCAGCAAGCTGATCCACAAAATGGAAGAAGGATTTGACCTGGTATACGGCTGTTATCCAAAGAAAAAGAACTCCATGCTGAAGAATCTTTCCAGCAAGATCAACGAAGTATCTTCCAGAATTCTGCTGGGACGTCCGAAGAATATTGTATCCAGTAATTTCTGGATGATTACTAAGCAGGTGCGGGATGAAGTGATCAAGTACGATAGCTTCAACCCATACATCGACGGTATATTTTACCGTACCACACACAAGATCGGCAATGTGGAAGTAGAGCACTTCAAGCGAGAAGTGGGTACTTCCAATTATACCCTGAAAAAACTGATGAAGCTGTGGCTGGCATACTGGAATTATTCTGTGATTCCACTGCGCATCTCATCCGTACTTGGCTGTCTTTCTGCAGCAGGCGGATTCCTGGCAGCCCTGTGCATCATCATTTATAAATTGATTGACCCGACCGTGACTGTAGGCTGGGCATCCACGATCTGTATTATGGTGGTGCTTGCCGGACTGATTCTCATGGTGCTGGGGATTATCGGAGAATACCTGGGAAAAATGATATTGATTCTGAACCGGACACCGCAGTATATTGTCCGTGAGACCATTAACATAACAGAGGATGAAAAACAGTGAAAAAAATCATGATTTTAGGAGCCGGTACCTATCAGGTACCGCTGATTCAGACAGCCCGCCGCATGGGACTCTACACCATAGTTGTCAGTATTCCGGGAGATTATCAGGGATTCGCTCTGGCAGATAAGATCTACGAACTGGATACCAGAGATAAAGATAGAATACTGGAAGCCGCCAGAGAAGAACAGATCGACGGCATTTGTACCTCAGGTACCGATGTGGCAGTTTCCACCATCGGTTATGTCTGTGAGAAAATGGGACTGTCCGGTATTCCACAGGAAGCAGCAGCCATCCTGACAGATAAGGCACTGATGAAAGAAGCTTTTTTAAAGGGGGGCGTATCTGCATCTACGGGTATGCGTGTCTACAGCCTGGAAGAGGCAAAGGCAGCAGCAGAACGCATTGGCTATCCGGTAGTGGTAAAGCGGGTAGACAGTTCAGGAAGCCGCGGTATCACTGTGGTAGAACAGCCGGAAAGACTGGAAGAAGCCTACCATCATGCAGCAAAGCGTTCTACCAGAGATTATGTACTGGTGGAAGGATTCATCAAAGGCACTGAGATTGGTGTGGACGGATTCGTCCAGGATGGCCGGCTGGTATTTCTGGCGCCACACACCAAGTTTGTATACAGAGGAAAGAACACCACCATTCCGGTGGGACATGCCTTTCCGTATACCTGCAGCCGGGAAGTCTATGACGAGATCGGCAGACAGATGCAGGCAGCCGTGACTGCATCCGGAGCAGACAGATGCTCTATCAACGCAGATGTATTTGTGGACGGCAATAAGGTATCCATCATTGAGATGGGAGGAAGAACGGGAGCAACCTGCATTCCGGAGCTGATTTCCATTTATTACGGATTTGATTTTTACGAGAAAATGCTCCGCAGTGCATTGGGAGAAACGGTGGAATTCAACTGCACCGGAAAACAGCCGTGCATGGCAAAGCTTCTTCTCAGCCCGGCAGAAGGAAAAATTTCCCATATAGATATAGAAGGAATCCGCAGACTGGAAGAAAAAGGCGTGGTCGTTTCCCTGGATTTCCTGGTAGGTCATAAGGTATTTGCCATGGCAGACGGGACAGACCGGATCGGTCATATCATAGCCAGAACAGAAGAAGAAAGCCAGCTGGATGCATGGATGATGGAAGCTTATCGATGCATCTTCATTGACGGAGTATCTCTGGAGGATATATGGAAAAGATAAAAAAATACATTACGCTGCACTTGACTGTCATGCTGTTTTCCTTTACCAGCGTGTACTCCAAAGCAGCATCCGGCTTTTATAACAGAGACGGACTGACATCACCGATGCTCTATCTGTTCCTGTTTCTGATGCTGCTGAACTGTGCATTGTATGCGGTCATCTGGCAGAAAGTAATCAAGAAATTCGAGTTAAACGTGGCATATGCTAACCGTACCGTATACCTGATCTGGTCACAGATCTGGGCGGTGGTCATATTCCATGAAAATTTATCGGTGAACAACATCATCGGCATGATCATCGTGTTCATCGGAGTATTGGTGGTGGTTGCCCATGAATAAATACTTACTGATTATGTTTATCGCGACCTTCTTTTCCGCATCATCCCAGATTTTGCTGAAACAGAGCGCGAATCAGACACACAAAAATATCATCTTCGAATACCTGAACTGGCGCGTGATCCTGTCCTACTTTATATTTTTCGCAGTACTGCTGGTCAACACCTACGCCTATACCCAGGTAGACATGAAATACGGCGCCGTCATCGACACCTGCACTTACGTCTTCGTCATGATCCTGTCCGGCGTCATCCTGCATGAAAGCTTCACCAAATGGAAACTCATCGGAAACCTGATCATCATACTAGGGGTCATAGTGTATACACTCTAGCCATTGGTGGGGTCGTGGTCCATTGGGGGGCCATTGGGGACGGAGTTAATGGCTCACTGTGAATCTGTTCAAAGCGGATTTTTCGTTAAAATAGGGCAAATTAGACTTATAGAACAGTTTGACAAAAGGAAAGAAATAGTGTACACTATATTTAATAAAGCAGTCGGAAGGTGATCGCGACTCACCCGACCCGGCGAAATTAAATACTAAACTATAAGAATAGTCGTCCTAACTTGCCAGAGATCAGGACGGCTATTTCTTATTTCATAGGAAATTGCGTCCTATGAAATAAAAACGCTCCGTGAGGATCGCACTGCGGCGATATAGAAATATGTCGCAAAAGCGACCCGCCGCAGGCGTAGAATCTCGCGAGCGAGATTCTATTACATATTCCATGTTGGTCTATATAGGTTAGAATCGCCATTAGCATGATGACGAAAGTAAAATATCATTCCATGAAACCATAATCATCACCCTTTCTGTAAAGCTCAGATTGGATGAGAGCGCGTCCCCCGGCTACCTCAAATCAATTATATCAGATGTGAGATGACTTCCACCTCTTCAGGTGGCTAGGAGCAAATTAGTATCAGTGGTGGTAGTCAATCTCCCATCTGATATAGCCTCCGGCAGGATTGCAGAGATGCGCAAAAGAAATATGTCATGCTTTGCATGACGCGCATCTCGCAGCAAGAATGCCGAGGCATTCTTGAAGATATAAAATAGAAACACACAACATAAGATATGAAAAGGAAGAAAAATGGAAACGAAAAATAATAAAAATACAACCACTACTTGCCCCTACGCGAAGAAGTGTGGCGGCTGTCAGTATCAGGGCATGGATTACGCTGCCCAGTTAAAGAAAAAACAGAAAGAAATGAACAAGCTCCTGAAAGATTTCGGCAAACCAGAGCAGATCATCGGTATGAAAGACCCTCTGCATTACCGAAATAAAGTACATGCCGTCTTTGGCAGAACAAGAAGAGGTGAGATCATCTCCGGTACCTATGAGACAGGAACACATAAGATCGTCAATATCGACGAATGCATGATCGAAGATGAGATATCCCAGTCCATTATCCGCACCATCCGCAGTCTCATCCGGTCCTTCAAGATCAAGACCTATGATGAAGATACCGGATACGGACTACTCCGTCACGTACTGGTACGTCGGGGATTTACCACCGGACAGGTGATGGTAGTGCTGGTGCTTTCCTCACCGATCCTTCCATCCAAGAATAATTTCGTGAAAGCCTTACGCAAGGAGCACCCGGAGATCACCACAATAGTGCTGAATGTGAATGACAAGAAGACCAGTATGGTTCTGGGAGAACGTGATATCGTCCTTTATGGAAAAGGCTATATCGAAGATACTTTATGTGGATGTACCTTCCGAATTTCCCCACAGTCCTTCTATCAGATCAATCCGGTGCAGACAGAGCGCCTGTATCAGACGGCCATAGATTACGCAGAACTGACCGGGAAAGAACGGGTAATAGACGCTTATTGCGGAATCGGAACGATTGGCATGGTAGCATCGAAAAAAGCAAGGGAAGTCATCGGCGTAGAACTGAACCGCAATGCGGTAAAAGATGCCAGAATCAATGCCAAATTAAATCAGATCAAAAATATCACTTTCTACGAAGGAGATGCCGGTAAATTCATGGTATCTATGGCAGAAGAAGGCGAGAAAGCAGATGTGGTCTTCATGGATCCGCCAAGAAGCGGAAGTGATGAGGCATTCCTGTCATCCGTGATAAAACTGGCACCAAAGCGTATTGTTTATGTATCCTGCGGACCGGACACCCTGGCACGGGATCTCAAATACCTGACCGGACATGGATATAAAGTGAAAAAGATACAGCCAGTCGATATGTTTGGATTTACACAGCACACAGAAACAGTGTGTCTTCTAAGTAACCGAACCTCTATGGATAAACAGAAAGAACAAAAACTGCAGTAAAAGCGACATAATCTGCAACATAAAAAATTATTTGAAAATCAATACACAAGGTTAGCTCGAATTATATTGACAGATTGTCAGAAAGTGTCTACACTAAAAACCAGTAAAACTAATATGCAATTCTATCCGTAAAGCGTTCAAATCCTGATAAGTCAGACATAAAAAGATCAGATTTGGTGCGGGGGGGGGGCAAAACAACTATTACATTATATACGAAACTGGAACAGAGAACATATGCATCATGGGATAGAATCGTAACTTTGCACATCAAAGACGATGCCATGATGCTATTTTTATGTCTAATTAACGAATGTAAAGAATAGTTTCTTCTACCTTTGATTTATGTCTTCATATTTGATATTATTTAAAAAGCAGACAGTATTCGACACAAAAGGTCTGAACATGAAGGAGAACGGAGCATGGCATTGAAAATATGCGACATGCACAGTCATCTGTTACCGGGGATCGATGATGGTGCACAGGACATGGAAGAAACCATGCAGGCATTGCAGGAAGCGTATCGTCAAGGGATACGTGCCGTTATAGCAACGCCGCACTATTACCCGGAGCATTATGAGACAGAGGCACAGACTATTCTGGAGCTGTGCCGCCAGGTAAAGAATCGGTGTCGTCAGGAGGGACTGGATATACGGATCTATCCCGGTCAGGAATGCTTTTATTATTCCGAACTGGCAGATAAACTGGATCGTGGCGAGATCCTCACACTGGCAGGAAGCAGATACGTGCTGACCGAGTTCCTGCCGGAATGCCCCTATGTACAGCTGTATCAGGGACTGACACAGCTTCAGCAGAGAGGGTATTACCCGGTGCTGGCACACTTTGAACGTTATAAATGTCTGGATCGGGAAGAACATCTTCAGGAACTGAAAAGTAGAGGTATCCTTTTGCAGATGAACTTTGATACCTTCACCGCGAAGAAGCACTGGTTTCAGAGGAACCACTGGAGAAGCCTGCTCCAAAGCGGGATTGTAGATCTGGTGGGCAGTGACTGCCACGGTACACATTTCCGTCCATACCATGCACAGGAGAGCCTGCAGTGGATGGAGAAGCATGTGAAGCCTGAGATCCGTCAGCGGATAGTGGTCAGAAATATACAGAAAATACTGAGAAAAGAATGAGAAAAGAATGAGGGGAGTTGTCTATGGAAAACACAATGGAAAAACATCCTGCAGCGTATAGCGCACGGGAAGAAGAGACAGAAATTGATCTGCTGGAGATATTCTATCTGCTCAGATCCAAATGGAAAGAGATCTTTCTGGCAATACTGGTCGGCGCACTGATCTTCGGTGTTTACCATACATTCATGGTGAAGCCGTCCTATCAGGCAGACGCATCGATTTATATTACAAACAACGACTCTGTGATCACATTTGCAGATCTGCAGTTATCCGCAGCACTGACCGATGACTATGCCAATATCATCAAGAGCCGTACTGTACTGAACCGCGTCATCGATGAACTGCAGCTGGATCTCAACTACAAGCAGCTGGGAGAGCTGGTCAGCGTCAGCAATCCGGATTCCACTCACATTGTGGACATTAAGGTTACCTGTGATGATCCGGAACTGAGCCGGAACATCACCAATGCACTGCTGAATATCAGCGTCAGCCAGATCTATCAGATCATCGGAAGCAGCGAACCGACTGTAATCGACTATTCTGTGGCAGAGGCTGTACAGGATGTGACTCCGGGACTGAAGAAGTATCTGGCAATCGGAGGACTTCTGGGCGCATTTATCGTATGTGCCATCTATGTACTGCGTATGCTCATGGATACCACTCTGAAGACAGAGGATGATATTGACAAATATCTGCACCTGCCGGTACTGGCAGCAGTGCCATACTATAAAGAAGGAAAAAGAAAGTAAGGGAGGCACATCAGGATGGAACAACAGCAGAATTGGGGAGCAGACCTGCATAATTACCGGCAGGTAATGCCTCAGATAGAAGAATTGCCATTTCAGGCAAGAGAAGCCATCAATGTGCTTCGCGGAAATATACAGTTAAGCGGTTATGATCTGAAGGTCATTGCCATCACCAGTGCCCAGGCGAATGAAGGAAAGTCATCCATCGCATTTCGTCTGGCAAAGAGCCTGGCAGCCCTGGGCAAAAGAACGATTTATCTGGACTGTGATATTCGTAATTCAGAAACTATGATACGTTATCAGATTCAGCAGAGTGTATGTGGTCTGGCAGAGTTTCTGTGCGGACGTGTGGCTATGACGGATATGATCTACCACACAGATGACCAGTTTCTGGATATGATCTTTACCGGTGCAGTAGCACCGAACCCAAGCGAACTGATCTCCGGACCATTATTTGTCCAACTTCTGGAAGAACTTAAGAAGAATTATGACTATGTGATTGTAGATACGCCGCCGGTGAATCCGGTGATCGATGGTGCACTGATTGCCAAGAAGTGTGACGGTACCGTACTGGTCATCGAACATGGACTGACAGAACGTGCTCAGGCAGTGAAGGCAAAGAAGCAGCTGGAATATGCCGGGATCAAGATCCTGGGCGTTGTGCTGAATAAAGTAGGCATGAACAAAAAGGGTTACGGATATGGCTATGGTTACGGATATGGCTACGGCTACGGCTATGGTTACGGCTACGGAGAAAAAAAATCCAGAGCAGCCAGGAAGGAAGCAGCGAAGGCAGCCAAGGCGTCTAAGAAAGAAAAACCAGCCAGAGATAAGAAGAGAACAAGAGCATGAGCGGACATCATCACCATCATCATCACAGACACAGTGTGTGGTATCGGATACGCCGCTGGGGGCGTCACAATAAGAAGCTGGCAGGTGGCAGTGCGCTGGTTGTGGCAGTGGCCGTGCTTGTGGGAGGTACGTATCTTCACGGTTCCCTGCAGGCACAACAAAGACAACATGTCACAGCAGGCAATTCTGTGGATATGAAGAATGGATACCGGACCCGTACTTATGATGGTAAGGAATATCAGTATAATTCCCTGATTACCACCATCCTGTATGCAGGTATTGATTCCGAAGGAATCATGGAAGCCACGGCGGCTTACAGCAACAAGGCAAGGGCAGACAGCATTGCCCTGGTGATTTTAGATAAGAAGAAGCAGAAGATGAGTATTCTGGCACTGAACCGGGATACGATGACACAGATTCGCCGTTACACCCGTGAGGGAGATGATCTGGGATTGTATACCAGTCATCTGGGATATGCCTACAGCTATGGAGACGGCGGCGAAGTCAGTTGCGAGAACCTGGAGGAAGCCGTACAGTTGCTGATCGGAGATATCCCAATCAGCGATTACGTAGTGACTAACCGGTCTTCCATGACAGAGATCAATGATCTGGTAGGCGGTGTCACAGTCACCGTGCCGAACAATGATCTGGCAGCGAAGCATCCGGATCTGTCACAGGGCAGAGTGGTGACACTGGATGACAGTAACGTGGAAGACTTCCTGCGATACCGGGATATCCAGACAGATTTCAGTAATGAGGGGCGTATCCAGAGACAGCAGGCATATATTACTGCATACATTGGACAGTTCAGAGAACTGCTTCAGACAGATCTGGAAAGTGCCTGGGACAAAACGGAGGAGATGACCGATCATCTTCAGACTAGCATTACAAAAAGCAAGTACTTAGGTCTGGCAAAGCTATTGGAGAGTGTATCCTTTGATGATACAGACTATTACAGACCGGAAGGAACAGATCAGCTGGGAGACCTGCATGATGAGTTCTATCTGGACGAAGACAACATGGAGAAGCTGATCATAGATCTGTTCTATGAACCAATCAGTCAGACATGAGTTCAAGAATACCATATCTCACAGAGGGAATGACAGACATTCCATATAACACTGGTTTGAATCCGGAGACGGGTTTGAACATAGACAGCCATCAGGCTGAAAATCTAGGGGAAAGGAGGAAAATGCACATGAAAAAGTTTGCAACCATGCTTTGCGCAGCAGTCATGACAGCAAGTCTGTCTATTGCAGCAATCGCAGCTCCAAGTATCGGAGAACTGATTCCTGAAGCACCAGCAGTGGCAGCAGGTCAGGAAGAGTATATCCCGGAAGGAGCCAAACTCGTTGTGACCAATGTAGAGACACAGAACTACACCAGTGAAAAGGTGAAAAAGGAAGTAGATGAATTCAACGCGGAAGATTCTACCGTAACCATTCAGGATACCATGAAGGAACTGGGTGTGGATGTTACAGCAGAGAACAAGACTACAGATGACACTGTAGTAGATCTGGCTGAGTATAAGGCACTGATGCCTGCTTTCGCAGATCTGGCTCTGGAAGAGAATGGTGAATTGTCATATAAGCTTGCAAAAGAAGACAAGATTGAAGTGTCCTTTAAACTGGAACTGGCAAAAGAGCTGAACAAAGATGACTTACTGATCATGCAGGTGGATCCTGAGACAGGAGAAGTATATTTCATTGAACTGAAAGACTTCGACCCTGTTACAGGAGAAATCACAGCTGAGTTCCCATGCCTTGGACCAATTGTTGTCCTGACAAAAGGAGAAGCAGCAAAGTAAGTATCCCCAAAAGGCATGACAGAGGCGGCGCAGGAAGCGCTGCGTTCTGTCTGCTGACAAAAAAGAAAAGGAATATTCTTATTATGGCGAAGAGAGAATCCTATGGACCGCAGCGCAGTCCATTTAAAATATTTTTATACATCGTAATCATTGTGCTTCTGCTGGGGGGAATTGCCTATCTGGTGAAATGCACCAGAGTGAAACAGGCTGCTTTTCAGGAACAGATCCAGGAACTGGGAGCGCAGGAGACGGAATTCGTGCAGAAAAAGCAACTGGTCACAACAGAGACTGAGACAGACGTAAAAGAACATAAGACTACTGAGAAGACCGCTACTGTGGCAGCACAGGCAGACAGAGCAAAAACTTCTGCGGATGTTGCAATAGATAAAGCAGCCGAAGAGACTTCAGAGAGTGAGACGGAATCAGAAACCGGCAGCGAGAATGCAAAGAACAGCACAGCTGTGCAGAAGCAGCATATCCTGCTCTTAAATGGCAGTGGAAAAGACGGAATGGCAGCGAAGTGGAAAGAGAAGCTGAAGAAAGCCGGTTATACGAATGTGACGGTAGCCAGTTTCCCAGGTCAGGCTCTTGAACAGACCAGGATCTATGTGGAAAAGGAAGAAGAGGAAACTGCGCTGACAGACCTGAAAGAGCAGTTCTCCGGAGCAGAAATGACTACGGATGCATTTACTGCAGAGATTACACTGGAAGATGGATCCGCACCGAAGGATGTGGATTTGTATATTATTATTGGGAAGAACGATGCAGCAGAGTAGACCATATTCATGACAACAAAAGGGATGGACAGAAGAAGTTAGAAACGGATTAGGAAAGAGAAAAAATGAACGAAAAACACAAAAACACAAAAAAACATTTGGAGCATTGGAAGGTTGTGACTCTGTTTTTGATGGGTTATGATTTTCTGGCAATTCTGGTATCTTATTTTGGAGCACTATGGATTCGGTTTGATTGTCGTTATCAGTTGATACCGAGGGAATATCTGCAGATGTATGCCAGAACCATATTTGTCTATGCAGCAGTCTGTATCGTGATATTCTCGATTGCACACTTATATCGGAGCATCTGGAGATTTGCCAGTTATTCGGAACTGCTTAGGGTAACCTTTTCGACAGTAGTGACTGCCTGTGGTTATTTTCTGGTGATGACAGTTACCAGACAGAGAATGCCGTTATCTTATTACGTGTCCGGCATCTTCCTTCAATTTGTTACTACGTTAGGTGTCCGTTTTTCTTATCGGTTTATATTACTTCTCCGTGGCAGACGGAATCAGGATATGCCAGTGAAGCGTGTTATGCTGATCGGAGCCGGAGCAGCCGGTCAGATGATCTTCCGTGACATCAAAAGCGCCAAGGAGACCAGTGAAAAAGTCTATTGCTTTATTGATGATAATCCGAACAAGTGGGAGCGTTATATTGACGGTGTGATCGTTTATGGTGGGAGAGAACGGATTCTGGAAGCCTGTGAGAAGTATGGGATCGAGAAGATCTATGTGGCAATCCCGAGTGCAGCTACGGAAGATAAAAGAGAGATTCTGCAGATTTGCAATGAGACAGACTGTGAACTGATGAATCTGCCGGGTATGTATCAGCTCTATACTGGAGAAGTATCGGTCAGCAAGATGAAGCCAGTAGCAGTGGAAGACTTGTTGGGACGTGATCCGATCAAAGTGGATATGGGAGATATCTTCCGGTTTTTAAAAGGAAAGACCATCCTGGTAACCGGTGGTGGAGGCAGTATCGGAAGTGAACTGTGCCGTCAGATTGCAGCCCATGAACCAAAGCATCTAATCATCTTTGATATCTATGAGAATAATGCTTATGATATTCAGCTGGAACTTCGCAAGAAATATCCGGATATGAATCTGGATGTGATCATCGGATCTGTGCGTGACTCCAGAAAGATCTTCAAGGTATTTGCAACTTACCGCCCGGAGATTGTCTATCATGCAGCAGCTCACAAGCATGTGCCACTGATGGAAGACAGCCCATGTGAAGCTATTAAGAATAATGCCATTGGTACATACAAGACTGCCTATGCAGCTATGGCATATGGATGTAAGCGTTTCGTTCTGATCAGTACGGATAAAGCAGTCAATCCGACCAATATCATGGGAGCATCCAAGCGTCTCTGTGAGATGATTATTCAGTCTTTTGATGCCAAGATTAAAGAAGGAAAGGCGGCGGAGATTCCACAGTTATTTACTCACTGGATGGACAGTCAGATTAAGAATCCAGATGTGGAAAACACGCTGAAGGAAGCCAGAACAGAATTCGTTGCAGTACGATTTGGTAATGTACTGGGAAGCAATGGATCTGTGATTCCGTTGTTTAAGAAGCAGATTGAAGCAGGCGGACCGGTGACCGTTACCCATCCAGATATTATTCGTTATTTTATGACCATACCAGAAGCAGTCAGTCTGGTGCTTCAGGCAGGAACCTATGCTCACGGTGGTGAGATCTTCGTGCTGGATATGGGAGAACCAGTAAAGATCACAACGCTGGCAAAGAATTTGATTCGTTTGTCTGGATATAAGCTAGGCGTAGATATCAAAATCGAATATACCGGTCTTCGCCCTGGAGAAAAACTGTATGAAGAAAAGTTAATGGCAGAAGAAGGGCTAAAGAAGACAGATAATGATTTGATCCATATCGGCTGTCCGATACCATTTGATACGAATGAGTTCCTGGCAGAACTGGAGGGACTGATGGAAGCGGCATATAAGAATAGAGATGATATCAGAGACAGAGTGCAGGCGGTAGTAAGTACCTATCATCCAGCGTAAGGGCTAATTGCTATTCTCGGAACCCCTGTATTTACAAGGGTTTCAGCGGTTCAGGTTTGATTATATTTTAATACATTTCTATGAATATAACAACAAAATAAATGACAAGGGAGGCATAAAGGCTTCCTTTTGATCATTTTTTGCCCTTTTCTATATGTAGTCGAAAAGTATTATAAGATGAAAATCAAACTGAGCCTGGGAGAGAAATCTTGCAGGTTAGTTGTATTTATAAAAGATATGAGAATACAAAAGTATTCCTACACACAAGAAAAGATACACCAAAAGTCCTTGGTGTCAATGGTAATAATAATAAATTACAATAGTAATTCAATATAAAAAAATAAGTATGGTTAAAAGGAGAGAGCAAAAATGTCTAATGTCGATACTGAAAAAAATATACCAACGAGAATCATAAAATTCAGTCCGCCAGATATAAGTGAATTAGAAATCGCAGAAGTAGCAGAGGCACTTCGTTCCGGATGGATCACAACTGGACCAAGAACAAAAGAGTTAGAGAGAAGACTTGCTGAGTATTGCCATACATCGAAAACTGTTTGTTTGAATTCTGCAACAGCAGCAGAAGAGTTGAACTTAAGAATTTGTGGAATCGAACCTGAAGATGAAGTGATTGTGCCAGCTTATACTTACACTGCTTCAGCTTCTGCGGCAATACACTGTGGAGCAAAAGTGATTTTCGTAGATAGTCAGAAAGACAACTGTGAAATGGATTATGATAAAGTTGCAGAAGCGATTACAGAAAAAACAAAAGCAGTTGTAGCAGTTGACCTTGGCGGTATTATCTGTAATTATGATAAATTATATGCTGTGATTGAAAGTAAAAAACATTTATTCAAAGCAAAAGAAGGCGACAGCCTTGGAGCAAGAATCCAGCAGGCAATCGGTCGTGTAATGGTATTTGCGGATTGTGCCCATGCATTGGGAGCAAGCAAAGAAGGAAAGATGGCCGGTGAATGGGCAGATTTCACAAGCTTTTCCTTCCATGCGGTGAAGAACTTTACGACCGCAGAAGGTGGAGCAAGTACATGGCGTGATATCCCAGGCATTGATAATGAAGAGATTTATAAACAGTTCCAGTTATACAGTCTTCATGGACAGAGTAAGGATGCACTCGCAAAAACACAGCTTGGTGCGTGGGAGTATGACATTGTAGGTCCATGGTATAAATGTAATATGACAGATATTATGGCAGCAATTGGACTTCGCCAGTTAGATCGTTATCCGGGAATGCTTGAAAGAAGAAAAGAAATTGTTGCAAAATATGATGCGATGTGTGACGAACTTGGAGTGAAACACTTAGTTCACAGTGGAGAATACTTTAACTCTTCTCATCATCTGTACCTGACACGTATTCCGGGAATCAGTGATGAAACAAGAAGAGAAATCATCACCAAGCTTGCTGAACGTGGTGTAAATACGAACGTTCATTATAAACCACTTCCGATGATGAGCGCATATAAAGCAATGGGATGGGATATTAAAGACTTCCCGAATGCGTATGCGTATTATGAAAATTTAATCACATTACCACTGCATACAAAGCTGAGCGATGAGGATGTGGAATATGTGATTGAGAACTATACAGATGTTGTTAGGAAATACATTTAAAAATAGAAAGTATATATTCTGCTTTTTATTTGGTGCATATGTAGCATCAGTTCTTTGGATCACTTTACTTTCAAGAATTGGAAGCGAATACAGAGCGTTTTTGTTTCCATTTCATTCCTATAGGGAAATTTTAAAAGGAAGCAAACAATTTCTTTTAGAAAATATTGGAAATGTAGTTTTGTTTGTGCCTTTGGGTGCTATTTTAAGCTGTATAGGTGTGAATGCTTTCAAAAGAACTAGCTTGATTGGACTTCTTTCTTCAATTACTATCGAATTGCTTCAAACTCTTTTTTCTCTAGGAACGTTTGAATGCGATGATATTATGCATAATACGCTTGGATCACTGCTTGGTTTTATGTTGGCAAAAAGATTTGTGAGAAACTTTCGGATTAAAATGAATAGGAAGAGCGTAGTTTTGGTTCTGGTCTCAATCTTTTTATGTGTATTAGTTCCATTTAGTTACCAAAAAATAGAATATCAAAAGATGGTTAAATTAGCAGCAAGTCATGATCGCGACGAAAAAACAAAAAATCTTCTAATTTTAAATGGAAAAAATGGGAATGCCTGGAACACAAATGTGTTTGTAAAGTATCTTAGTGATGGCAGTATTCATATCAAAGGAACAGCGGATAAGCAGTCATGGTGGCCAATTGGTTCTGTGGTTCTTGAACCAGGTTGCTATTCATTTTCGGGTCTATCAGATATAAAAGAGAATACGGTAGGATTAGAACTTGAAGCATATAATCAACGATTTGCACCGGATGTAGGAGCAGTAAATAAAGAAGTAAAGTTTACATTGACCAAAACGACGGAAATAATGGTTTATGTGAGTGTGTATGAAGATTGCGATTGTGATGTCCTTGCAACACCGGTACTTTATAGAGAGGAATAGGATTAGATGCTTAAGAGATGGGAAGATTTGCCTGAATTCATGAAAACAGATGAGGTACGACCTTATTATGAGATTTTAAAAAGGAAAAAAATCAGTCTTGCTTTAAAAAGAATAATGGATCTTGTTGGTGGAATAATTCTTTTAGTATTATTAGCACTACCGATGTTATTTATTGCTATATGGATAAAACTTGATTCAAAAGGCCCGGTTTTCTATAGGCAGGAGAGAATTACAACATATGGAAAACACTTTAAAATTCATAAATTCAGAACAATGGTTAGTAATGCTGATAAGATTGGATCAGCGGTAACTGTTGGAAACGATAGCCGTATAACAAAAGTAGGTGCAAAACTTAGAGGCTGCCGATTGGATGAATTGCCACAGGTTTTTGATCTCATCTCTGGAAATATGAGTTTTGTTGGAACCAGACCAGAAGCTGTAAAGTACGTTAAAAAGTATAAACCCGAATATATGGCAACATTGCTTCTTCCGGCTGGGATCACCAGTGAAGCGAGTATTCGATATAAGGATGAGGCGGAGTTATTAGATGCAGCAGATGATGTGGATCGAGTTTATGTGGATGAAGTACTTCCAGGAAAGATGAAGTATAACCTTCAAAGTATTAAGGAATTTTCTTTTTTAGGAGAAATAGCTACGTTGTTTAGAACTGTATTTGCGGTACTTGGAAAGGATTATGAGTAAGGAGAAGGGCAAGAATGGTTACTATAAGAGAAGTAAAGTCAGAAGAAAAAAAGTTAATAGATGGAATAGTGACAATACATTTAAATACTTTTACTGGATTCTTCCTTACATTCATGGGTCGTGGTTTTTTAAGACAGATGTATCAGTCATATTGTGATCATGATGAATCTGGATTATTAGTAGCTGAAGAAAATGGAAATGCTTTAGGATTCTTAGCTTTTTCATCTAACTTTAGTGGTTTATATAAGTTTATGATTAAAACTCGTTTGATTCAGTTTGGTTGGTATAGTATTGGTGCATTTTTTAGAAGACCTTCAGCATTTATGCATATTATTAGTGCTTTCTTAAAGCCAGGAGAGGCTAAACGTGAAGAAAAGTATGTAGAACTTTCTTCAATTGGTGTTGATCCTGATGTAAAATCAAAGGGTATTGGTTCTAAGTTGATAGATGCGTTAAAAGATAACGTTGATTTTAACAAGTATGCTTATATTAATTTAGAAACGGATGCAGTTGATAATGAAGGTGCGATTCATTTTTATGAGAAGAATGGATTTGTGAGAGAAAGAATGTTTGAGACTGATGAAGGACGAAAGATGTACGAGTATAAATTTGTAGGAGAAAAGAAATGAATATACTTTTTCTAGATGCTTATTACGAACCAGAAACAATTGCATACACTCACCTGGAAAGAGATTTGATTGAAGGATTAATCTCAGACGGACATAAAATTGATATTATTTGTCCGATTCCAACGCGTGGAATTGATAAGAAAACAAGAGAGAAGTATAAAAATAAAAAACCAGAAAAGAAATACAACGGTTTTGTTACAGTGAAACGTTTTATGGCACCACAAGAGGGAAAAAATCCGTTAGGAAGAGCATTTAGATATTTTTGGTGTAATTTTAGAACATATCAAATTGCAGTAAAGAATAAAGATATTGATATTGTTTTTTCAAACAGTACGCCACCAACACAAGGAGCATTAAGTGCCTTGGTAGCTCGAAAATTAAGCAAGAAGACTGGGAAAAAAGTTCCATTTTTGTATAACCTTCAGGATATTTTTCCAGATTCTCTTGTAAATTCTAATTTAACTCATAAGGACAGTATCCTTTGGAAAATAGGAAGGAAACTTGAGAATTTTACATATCGTCATGCTGATAAAATTATAGTCATTAGTCAATCCTTCAAAAAGAATTTATTAGCTAAGGGTGTATCAGAGAAAAAAGTAGAAATTATATCCAACTGGATTGATTTAGAATCTGTTCATCCTGTAGAGAGAAAAGATAATAAATTGATTGATGAGTTTAATTTAGATCCAAGTAAATATTTTGTTGTTTACGCAGGAAATTTTGGTGCCGCACAAGGAGCAGATATCATAATTAAAGCAGCTATGGAATTACAAGAGTATAATAATATTCAATTTGTGATTTTTGGTGGCGGGCCATATTTTGAGGAAGCAAAGAAACAATCTGAAAATCTACCGAATGTATTTATTTATGAGTTAATGCCACAAAATAGAATATCCGAAGTGTATAGTCTTGGAGATGTTGCATTAATAACTTGTAAAAAAGGAACAGGTAATGCAGGTATGCCAAGTAAGACCTGGAGTATTATGGCTTGTAATACTCCGATTATTGCCTCATTTGATGAAGAGAGCGATTTGGCTGATGTTATCAGAAATTCAGGTGCAGGAGTTTGCATTAATCCAGAAGATGTATTTGCCTTATCTGATGCTATTGTAAAAGCCAGTAGGATGAAAAAAAATAATTCGGATCATAATGAGTTAAGAGAATACGTGTTAGAAAAGGCTTCTAAACAAATTTGTGTAAGAGAATATAAAGATTTGGTAGTAGCTTTAGGGAGTACAGGGATTAGCATAAATTCATAAGTTCGATGGATATAAGGTATAAAAATGTGCCAAAAGAGGAGGTATTAACGTGAAAGTTTTGATGGCGGCACCATTTGAGGCTAAAGGCAGATATAAAGGAGGTATTAGTTCGGTTGTAAATAATATGTTACTTCAACAAATTATTCTTGATGAATGTGATTTAGAGATAGTTAAATTTAATACATGTGTTGTAGAGCGTACAGCTGGTTCTGATGCAAATTTTAATATAGATAATATCAAAAATGCGTTTTCTTTATATTGTACAATATCTAAAAGTATATTAGAGTGTACACCGGATGTATTGTATTATCATAGTTCTATAAGATATGCACTGTTGAAGGATTTGCTAATTTTAAGACATGCAAAAATTAAGACAAAAATAAAAACAGTTATTCATATACATTTTGCTGATTATGAGAAAATAATGACAGGTATTAGTTTGGTAGATAATATAATTTTATCAATTTTAAAAAAATATATTGATGAAATTGTCTTTTTATCAAATACTACAATGAACAGTTTTATTGAACATGGAATTGAAAGCAGTAAATGCTCAGTAATTTATAATTATAATACACTTACCTTGAAAGAGAATGAAACTGCTATATCTAATCATGAGCATAAAGTGGTTCGTTTATTATTTGTAGGAACAATAGGGAAGAGAAAAGGTTTCTTCGATTTAGTGAAAGCTTTAGAAAATATTGATGGAAATAAATATGAGCTTCATGTATGTGGTGAACCAACAAATGATGCGTCAAAAAGTGAATTTGAAAAATGTAAAGATAAGCTTGGAAAAAATTTAGTTTTTCATGGATTTGTTTCTGGTAAAGAGCGTGATCTTATATATAAAAATTCGGATATTATGATTTTACCATCATACGGTGAGGGATTACCGATGGTTATTCTTGAAGCATTTAGTGCGGGGTGTGCAGTAATATCTACAAATGTAGGAGCAATACCAGAAGTTGTGCAAAAAGAAAATGGTGAAATTATTACACCCGGAGATATAGATGCATTGGCTCAGGCAATAGCGTTTTATATAACTAACCCGGATGATTTGTTAAAAGTTCAACATGCTAATTATTTATATTCAAGAAGATTTACTTGTGAGGAATTTATAAAAAAAGTGGCAGCAGTATGTCGAAAAGGAGATAAAAGTGAGTAGAAAGTTTAGATATTTATTCCGCTTATTATTTAATTTTTTTCGAATCCCTCTTTTAAAAGTATTTACCGGTAGAAAATTTAAATCACCAGTATATTTATTAGCTTCATCCAGAAGTGAATTTAGGATTGAAGAAAAAGGATGTATATTTATAAAAAAAATGCTAAATATGGAAGCAAACTCTTTGCTGTATGCTTTTGGTGGAAAAATACATATTGGCAGTGCATTTATAAATCGTAATTGTGTAATTGTTTCGAGGAAAGAAATAGACATAGGAGACAGGGTGACGATAGGTCCAAATGTTTGTATATATGATCATGATCATGATTTGAAGGCAGAATCTTTAGAAGATAGTTTTGTTTCTGAAAGTATTTGTATTGATGATGATGTTTGGATTGGGGCTCAGGCAGTTATATTAAAGGGGGTCCACATTGGTAAAGGAGCTGTAATTGCCGCAGGTGCTGTTGTTGTTAATGATATACCACCAGAAGCAATCGCACGAGGGGTTCCAGCTAAAATAGTTTAGAAAGAGAGTTGGAATTATGAAGAAAGTAATGTTTTATATAGACTCAATGCAAAAAGGTGGTGCTAATCGAGTGATGGCAAACCTTGTTGATTATTTTTCAAAAAATAAATATGAGGTAATTTTAGTTAATGACATTATTTCTGGTGACAGGGTTCCAGAATATGAAGTGAATCCATTGGCTAAACGTATCATATTGAATGAATCTGGAACGAATGCAATCATTTCAAATTTAAATAGAATAAAAAAGTTGAGGAAAATTATTCTTGAAGAAAAACCAGATTGTGTACTATCGTTTATGGGACCGCCTAATGTAAGAATGTTACTTGCAAGTATTTTTTTATCATGTCGAAAAGTGGTGTCTGTTAGAAATGATCCAAATCGAGAATATGGAAAAAATATAATCAAGAAATATTTGACGAATTGCATATTCCTTTTGGCAGATGGATGTGTGTTTCAAACAGAAGATGCAGCAAAATATTTTTTTAATAAAATAAGAAGAAAGTCTACAATAATAGTAAATCCCGTAAATGAATTATTTTTTAATACTCCTTCTTCGGAAAAAAGAAAGAATATTGTTACTGTTGGAAGATTATTTCCACAAAAAAATCATAAATTGCTAATACATGCATTTTCCTTAATTGCAAAAAAATATCCGGATGAAAAGTTGATTATTTTTGGAGAAGGACCTTTAAAGAATGAGCTAAAAGACTATGCATGTAATATGGGAATTGAAAAATGTGTTGTTTTCCCAGGATCAATTTCTAATGTTAATGTTGAATTAAGTAAGACTAAAGTATTTGTTTTAAGCTCAGATTATGAAGGATTGCCAAATGCTTTGATGGAAGCTATGGCATGTGGAACAGCGGTTGTCTCAACGGATTGTCCATCAGGTGGTCCCAAATATCTATTAAAAGAATCAAATGCAGGAATACTTGTGCCATGTAACAATGCAGAGAAAATGGCAGAAGCGATTGACATAATGATGAGTGAAGAAAAGAATATTTTTTATCGCGATCAGGCAAAGAAAAAATCTATTGATTTTTTACCTGAAACTGTTTTTAACAAATGGGAAGAGTTTTTGTTCAAAAAGAAATAAAAAGCATTTTACTGAAAAAATTGATAATTAAAATGTTTTAATATAAGGTGGAATAGAATGGAACATGTAAATAAGAAGACAAAAATTGATTATCTAATTCATATTTGCACTGCAATAATGATATCTTCGTTTATCATATTTGATATGGATTATAGAGTGAGCTATATTTTGTTAGGAATGACAATATTAATATTTGGATTGCTTGCACTGCGTAATAATTTTAAAATTACAGTAAAAATAGATAGTTTTCATAAATATATTTTATCATTTATCTTATTTGCAATGTGTTCTTCAATCTGGTCATATGTTCCATATTTAGCAATAAGAAAAGCTCTAACTATAACGGAAATATTAATATGTATGTCAGTGTTATATATATATTACAGTAAGTATAATTCGGTTAGTGATTTATATATGATTTTAATGGTTAGTGGATTTATAGTGGCAATGTATTCGTTTTACAGGTATGGAATAGCAACTATTATGTCGGTACTTAGTCGTGGAGATAGATTAGAAGATATTTTTTCTAATGTTAATAGTATAGCCATGATTATTAGCGTTGCAATTATAGCCTTTGTATATAAAGTGTTATTTGAAAAAATGGGAATTTTTAGCACAGTTTTATGTAGTTGTTTATCTATATTTGGAATAATTGTCATTGCCGCTACAGGGAGTAGAAAGGCATTAGTTATGCTTATATTAGGAGGATTTCTCCTGTTTTCTATTAGATTTAAGAGTAACTATTTTCTTCTTACTCTATTAAAAATTTTAGCAATTATTTTAATTATGTATTTTGCTTTATCGCAATTGAGAAATATAGAAATGTTTAAAGGGATTGTAGACAGAATGGATGGTCTTGTTGCAATGGTAACAGGAAAGGGTGCCGTAGATGCTTCAACTTCTGTTAGAGCAGAATTTATTACAATTGGAATAGAGCAATTTAAAAAACATCCGATTTTAGGTTATGGTATGGGAAATAGCGGTAAGGTTCTGGTTAATGCAATTGGCGGAAAAGAGACTTATTTTCACAATAATTATGTGGAATTATTAGTATGTGGGGGGTTAATCGGAACAATTATATATTATATGATTTGGCTAAAACCAATAAAAGAAATATTAATATATAGAAAATATGATACAACTGCTATTCTTTCAATAATCATGGCGCCAATTCTATTGGTTATGGATTATGGAGTAGTTTCTTATTTTGATAAATTAAATTATTTTTATATTATGATTATGTATATTAGCGCAAAGAATTTAAGGAGAAAAAGAGATGAGAATAAAGAAAGTTTGTAAAACTGTCTTAAGAATAATTTATGATTCAGATTATAGGTTTTATATAACATCCTGTTATGGATTACACAACAGAATGGGCGATAGAGAATTCTTAGAAAAAAAATTTAAAGCGGTTTTTCATAGGAAACTAGATCTGGAAAATCCAAAAACAATGAATGAAAAATTACAGTGGTTAAAACTGTATGATCGTAAACCGCAATATACACAGTATGTGGACAAATATCTAGTGAGAGAATATGTAAAAGAAATGATAGGTGAAGAATATCTGATACCATTATTAGGTGTATGGGACAATGCAGATGATATAGACTTTAATAAATTGCCTGATCAATTTGTATTGAAATGTAATCATAACTCAGGAACAGGAATGTATATATGTAAAAATAAGAATAATATGGATTATACCAGGGTGATATCAGAGTTAAAAAAAGGATTAAAACAAGATTATTATATAACAGCTAGAGAATGGCCTTATAAAAATGTACCTAGAAAAATAATAGCTGAAAAATATATAGTTGATGAGTCCGGCTATGAACTTAAGGATTATAAGTTCTATTGTTTTAATGGAATGGTTAAGTTGGTAATGATTAATTCTGATCGAATGTCAGATAAAAGTACAAAGGCAGATTATTTTGATGAAAATTATAATCATTTAGATATTAAATGGGGATACGAAAATGCTGATAAGCTTCCGGAAAAACCAGAGAAATTTGAATTAATGAAAGCATTAGCTGAAAAATTAGCAACGAATATTCCACATGTTCGAGTCGATTTTTATCAAACTCCAGAAGGTGTATATTTTGGAGAAATGACTTTTTTTGATGGAAGTGGATTCGATAGGATTGAACCAATTGAGTGGGATTACAAACTGGGAAGTTGGATTAATCTTCCCCAAAAGACACAATAAATATTATTAGGGGGCTCTTAAGTTGTGGAAAGAAAGAAACGTTTAGCATTAAATACGAGCACATCATTACTTTATCAAGTAGTAACAATTATTTGTGGATTTATTTTACCACGACTTATTTTGAAATCATTTGGTTCAGAAGTGAATGGATTAGTCAATTCCATTACACAATTTTTGGCAATCATATCATTTTTGGAATTAGGTGTTGGTGCAGTAATACAGTCATCATTATATAAACCGTTAGCTGAAAAAGATGATGAACAAATTAGTCGAGTTATTGTTTCAGGACAGAAGTTTTTTTCAAAATTGGCAAAAATACTTACGGCATATGTAGTTATTTTAATGGTATCTTATCCGTTTATAGCTAATCAAAAATTTGAATTTGTATATACTGCAACAATGATTGGCGTAATGAGTATTAGTTCTTTTGCACAATATTATTTTGGAATTATAAACAGCCTTTTATTGACATCAGATCAGAAAGGGTATGTATCATATATATCACAGACTGTTACTTTAGTTATGAATACAGCTGCCTGTTTTATACTAATAAAATTCGGGGCAGGTATACATGTTGTAAAATTGGTTACTTCGCTAATATATGCTATACGTCCTTTAATATTGGCAATATATGTTAGACGACACTATAATCTGAATTGGAATATTAAGTATACAGAAGAACCAATAAAACAAAAATGGAATGGAGTAGCTCAACATGTTTCGGCAGTGATTCTTGATGGAACTGACAATATTGTTTTAACAATTTTCTCTAATTTAAAAGATGTATCCATATATTCTGTTTACAGCATAGTAACGTCTGGTGTTAAGCAATTACTGCTTTCTATGACTAATGGTATTCAGGCGTTAATGGGAGAAATGTGGGCTAAACAGGAACTGAATGAATTAAAAGAGTTTTTCGGTTGGATTGAATGGATTCTACATACGGGAACTATTCTGATTTTTGGAATTACGTCTGCTCTTATTGTCCCATTTGTTGAAGTATATACTAAGGGTATATCCGACATTAACTATGTACAACCTTTGTTTGCAATCTTGATTGTTATAGCGAATGCGGGACATTGTTTAAGACTTCCTTACAACATAATGATTTTGGCAGGAGGGCATTACAAACAAACGCAAAACAATTATATAATTGCGTCTGCTCTTAATATTATTATATCAGTGATAGCAGTTAAGGCATGGGGATTAGTTGGTGTAGCAACTGGAACAGTTATAGCTATGTTTTATCAGACTGTTTGGATGGCTTGGTATGATTCTAAAAACTTAATCAAGTGGCCATTCAAGAAATTCCTTAAACAAATTTTTGTAGATGTAGTTATAGTAGTATTAGTACATTTGATTATCAATTTATATTTTGTTAAAACATGGTTTGAAATGAAGAGTGTGACTTATGTTTCTTGGATTTTTTTAGCAGTTAAAATATCAATATTGGTAGTGCTTATCAGTGTGGTAATAAATACGATATTTTATCGCACACATATAAGATCAGTTATAAAAAAAAGTATAAATAAGATAAAAAATAGTTTGTATAAAAGATGAGCTAATAGTATTACCTTACCTAAAGGAATGGGAGTTATGAAAGCCCTTATAATTAATCAAAAAAAATGGACAATTGTGTTTTGGTAAAAAACGTGTTAATGATAATGGGAAGTGGCATATTATAGTATGGCTTTTTGGGCGGGTGTGGTTTGATGTTCAATCGTAAGCGCAAAATAATTCGACGGATTGTGTTGCCCTAAAAATCAATTCATAATAATCATTGGAGAATGCAAACATTTCACTTCATTTTCTCTTCTGTAGCAGAGCCAATGAAGCTGTCTGTAGGCAAATCCTCAAACATGAGTACTGGGTATCAAGAATCCCCGCATTCTAGCGGGGATTGAGCAGATTTTACAGAATAGATATGCACATTGAAAAATCAAGACTTTTTGTATCGGCTTGGGCATTCTTTCTGGACTCTGGGTGACCATGGAAGGAGATCATCAATAAATCTGAGATCTTTGTCATCCATGTGCTGAGGAATCTCAGTAAGCAGCAGATTGAAATATTCGAAAGTATTTATCATGTTTGCTTTTGCTGTTTCAACCAGACTATAGAGGATCGCACTTGCCTTTGCACCATTGGAAGATTCAATCATTACGAAGTTTTTACGGCCAATGGTAAAAGGCCGGATTGCCTGTTCTGCACATTATCCTAATATCAGTATAACTTAGCGAGAATGCAATCAGACCATTCACTGTTGGCCGGAAGAACTGGCTGTTCAGCGCCAGTCCTAAAGGAGCCACCGCTAGTGCTATTGTGTATACAATGGTTGAGATGGCAAAAGCGAATGATCTGAATACCTATAAATATCTGACATATCTCTTATCACAACGGCCAAACGATAAAATGTCAGATTAACAGCTGGAACAGCTTGCTCCATGGAGCGAGACTGCGAAAGCGAACTGTCAAAACTAAAATAAAGTAAAACGCTTGCATCTATCATTTTGGTGCAAGCGCAATTTACGAGTAACGTAGCAATATTTTGCGCTTACTATAAAACAAAAAAGGAGAAAGAAAAATGTCTTTATTCAAAGGAAAAACATTAATGATTACAGGTGGTACTGGTTCGTTCGGAAACGTAGTTTTAAATCGTTTTCTTAAAACAGATATAGGAGAAATTAGAATTTTTTCACGTGATGAAAAGAAACAGGATGATATGCGTCATGATTTTCAGATAAGAATGCCAGAGGTTGCAGACAAGATTAAATTTTATATTGGAGATGTAAGAGATCTTCAATCATGTAAGAATGCGATGCACGGTGTTGATTACATATTCCATGCTGCTGCATTAAAACAGGTTCCATCTTGCGAATTCTTCCCGATGGAAGCTGTAAAAACAAATATTATTGGAACGGACAATGTCCTTACAGCTGCAATTGAAGAAGGAGTTGAAGCTGTAATTTGCTTATCAACCGATAAGGCTGCCTATCCAATCAACGCAATGGGTAAATCTAAATCACTGGAAGAATCTGTGGCAATTGCAAAATCCAGATATAGTGGAAAAACAAAAATCTGCTGTACACGTTATGGCAATGTAATGTGCTCTCGTGGATCCGTAATCCCGCTCTGGATTGATCAGATTAAAGCAGGTAATCCAATTACTGTTACAGAGCCAAACATGACTCGTTTTATCATGTCTCTGGAAGAAGCAGTTGATCTCGTTCTTTATGCATTTGAGCACGGTGAGAATGGAGATTTGCTTATTATGAAAGCACCGGCGTGCTCAATTGGTCTTCAGGCAGAAGCAGTTTGTGAGATGTTTGGTGGAAAGAAAGAAGATATTAAGGTAATTGGTATTCGTCATGGTGAGAAGATGTACGAAACATTACTTACAAATGAGGAGTGCGCAAAGGCAATTGATCTTGGTGGATTTTATCGCGTTCCTGCTGATAATCGTGGATTAAATTACGATAAGTATTTCAAAGAGGGCAATGTTGAACGAAACAAATTGACAGAGTTCAATTCAAATAATACAAAACTTCTTAATAAAGAAGAGATTATTGCAAAAATGAAAGAACTTGCATACATCCAGGAAAGATTAGTCGAAGAATAAAAGAAAGCGTGATTTCATGAATAAGAAGTTAATAATTTTAGGTTCTGGCGGATATGGAAGAACTGTCTATGATATCGCAGAACAACTGGGCTATTCAATTACTGTTTTAGATGATACAGATAAAGAGCATCCACTTGCTTCTTTTGAACGCTATATAGATGATGATACAGAATTTATCCCAGCATTTGGAAATAACGAGTTTCGTTTACAATGGATTCATAGAATCGAGGAGGCAGGTGGAAAACTCGCTACTTTGGTTCATCCAACTGCATACGTGTCTCCCAAAGCACAAGTATCTACAGGATGTGTGATTTTACCGGGTGCCATTGTGAATACCGGAAGTAAAGTTGGAAAAGGCTGTATTATAAACCTAGGAGCTACGGTAGATCATGATGTCGTTATCGAAGATGGAGTGCATTTATGCGTGCGTTGCATTGTGAAAGGTGAGAATCGTATCTCACATTTTGAGAAGATAGAGGCAGGAGAAATCATAGAACGAGCTACAAGAGTGTAGTTGGATTGATGGGAGAAATATTGGAATGATAGAACATAATTTTAAATGGAAAAACGATGGTCGTACAAAAGTTATGATTGGTTGTGGAACGCGTCCGGAGATTATCCGACTTGCTGCGGTAATCAAAAGATGTAGAGAATATTTTGATTGTTGTGTTGTATATTACAATCAGAACTGGGATAAAAATCTTTCTACTGTTTTCTGGGAAGATTTTGAACTGACAAATACGTTCGGAGAATTTGGACCGGACATTTTAGTACCGGTTGTTGGAGAGAATCTTGGAGTAACTTGTGGGAATATTTTAGGAAGATCTTTTGAGCTTCTTTCTGAATTACAGCCAGACGGATATCTTGTATTAGGAGATACAAACTCATGTCTTTCAGCAATCTCAGCAAAGAGATTACATATTCCACTTTTCCATATGGAAGCTGGAAACAGATGTAAGGATGAGTGCCTTCCGGAAGAAACAAACAGACGTATCGTGGACGTTATTTCTGACGTGAATTTATGCTATTCTGAGTTTGCACGTAAGTATCTGGCAGATACAGGTCTTCCGAAAGAGAGAACCTATCAGACAGGATCTCCAATGGCAGAGGTTCTTCGCATGAACCTGGATAAGATTCAGAAGAGTGATGTCTTAGAAAGACTTGGACTTGAAAAAGATAAATACATCTTACTTTCTGCACACCGTGAGGAAAATATTGATTCCGAGAAGAACTTTTTAAGTCTCTTTACAGCAATCAATGCACTTGCGGAGAAATATGATATGCCGATTCTGTATTCTTGTCACCCAAGATCAAAGAATCGTTTAGAGAAGAGTGGATTTAAGCTTGATCCAAGAGTAAGAGTCAATGAGCCACTTGGTTTCAATGACTACAATAAGCTTCAGATGAATGCATTAGCTATCGTATCTGATTCAGGAACATTGCCGGAAGAGAGTTCTTTCTATCTTTCTATCGGCCATCCAATCGCTGCTGTATGTATCCGTACATCAACAGAACGACCGGAAGCATTAGAAGCAGGAGATTTTATCCTAGCGGGTATTACAACAAAAGAACTTTTAAATGCTACAGATATGGCAATTGCGATGAAGCAGAACGGTGTGCTTGGTAAACCTTGTCCGGATTATGTCGACGAAACAGTATCTATGAAGGTTGTTCGAATCATTCAGGGATATGTGAATGTAGTCAACAAGATGGTTTGGAGAAAAGATCAGTAAAATATAAACTTAATGACGGGCAGGTACTCATGTTGAAACTGCACCGGGCTCGTCATTTTTATCGTTGGAGGTAGTATTATTATGAATATACTTGTTACCGGTGCAAAAGGAATGGTAGGAACCGCACTTGTAAATAACTTAAAGAACATCAGAGATGGAAAAAACAGAACCAGAAACATTGAGATTAATGAAATCTATGAATATGATTTAGACAGTACAGAAGCTCAGTTAGATGAATATTGTGCAAAAGCTGATTTTGTATTCAATCTTGCAGGCGTAAATCGTCCGGAGAATCCAGAAGATTTCATGAAAGGTAATTTTGGATTTGCTTCGCAGCTTCTTGATACATTAAAGAAACACGATAATAAAGCAGGTATTATGCTTTCTTCTTCTGTTCAGGCTACACTGGCAGGACGTTTTGGCAACAGTGAATACGGAAGAAGTAAAAAGGCAGGAGAAGAGTTATTCTTTGACTATGGAAAAGAAACAGGTGCGCCAGTATACGTGTATCGTTTTGTAAACCTAATGGGACACAGCCGCCCAAAATATAATTCCGCAATCTCAACATTTTGCTGGGCAGTAGCAAACGATGAAGAGTTTACAGTAAATGATCGAAGCACAGAACTGGAAGTACTTTATATCGATGACCTTGTAGAAGGAATGTTCGATCTCCTTGAAGGAAAAGAGCAGCATTGTGAGTTTGATGGTGTAGAGACAGTATTAGACGAGAATGGACGTTATTGTTGCGTACCAGTTACTCATAAAGCTACATTAGGTGAAATTGTAGACTTATTAGAAGAATTCAAGTCACAGCCAATCTCATTAATGATGCCAAAATGTCCGAACGGATCATTTGCAAAGAAGCTTTTCAGTCTTTATTTAACCTATTTACCAACGGATAAGTTTAAATATGCTATGAAGATGAATTGTGATGATCGCGGATCCTTTACAGAACTAGTGCATACAGTTGACTGTGGACAGGTGTCTATCAACATCAGCAAACCTGGAATTACAAAAGGACAGCACTGGCATAACAGCAAATGGGAGCAGTTCATCGTAGTGCACGGACACGGACTGATTCAGGAACGCAATATCAATACAGGAGAAACTGTAGAATTTGAAGTTTCAGGAGATAAAATTGAATCAATCTATATGATTCCAGGATGGACACATAATATCATTAATTTATCAGAAACAGATGATTTGGTAACAGTAATGACATGTAATGAAATCTTTGATTCAAATTATCCTGATACATTTTTTGAACCAGTATAAAAATATAAGCTGGAGTCATGTGGTGGCTCCAGCTTTGTTGAGACTATGAGAAAATCTCTGTAAATTAGATTCTTCTATGATAATGAAGGGTGAGAAGCTTACAAATCAGGCTTTTCACCCTTGTTTTATATATAACAGTTACTGCTAGGCATGTCAAGAGCAGGCGGCTGGCCGCCTGTCTTAGATTATGTTTTTACTTATTCTGGAAGTCGTCCTTCGTACATGATACTAAACTCTCCATAGACCTGGCCCCAGTCCCGGATGGTAGTTGTCCATTTCTTAGTAGCCTCGAAAGTGGCCAGATATAAGGCTTTTAACAGCGCTGTATCACTTGGAAA
>UQWA01000002.1 GCA_900544685.1 uncultured Lachnospiraceae bacterium
TCCTAAGTGACAAGTTTTTATTATTTCACTTG
Source organism: uncultured Lachnospiraceae bacterium (assembly GCA_900544685.1). GTDB lineage: Bacteria > Bacillota > Clostridia > Lachnospirales > Lachnospiraceae > Marvinbryantia. The sequence continues at coordinate 33 of UQWA01000002.1, forward strand.
TCTACCTAGAAGGGAGCATATCAATTCTCAGACAGCCCATTTCTTTCCTGTTTTTATTTTCCAAAATAATTCTGAATCTCTTCCATACGCTCCATCTGACAGACCTTAAATGGACAGCGCTTGTTACAGTGACCACACTGGATACAGTCGGATGCATGTTTTTCCAGCGTCAGATATTGATCTTTTGCAAGGATGTCCCCCTGCTTTGCCAGATCATAGTACTTGTTGATCAGGCTGATATTCAGGCCCGCCGGACATGGATGACAATGGCGGCAATATACACATTTGCCTACAGAATCATCTGGCGTAAAAGATCCTATGATGGAGTAATCCCGGTTTATCCAGTGCATACTGCAGACACTGTGCTGTGGTAAGTGCCTGATGGAAAGGTGACTTTTTCGCATCCAAAAGCTGTCTTGCATTAAACGGCTTCATGACAGAGATTCCCACTCCTTCTTTTTCACAGCGGCGATACAGATTCTGCCGTTCCTGACTGCTTCCGATCGCATAATCTCCCTGTCCAAAATCATACATTGGATTAATGGAGAACATCATCATATCCAGGATCTGCATGTCCAGTACTTTATTTGCAAGTTCCGGCGCATGAGTGGATAAACCAATGTATTTCACCACTCCCTGGCTCTTCAGATCCAGGATGTACTGCAACGCTCCATGCTTCTCGTAGGCAGACAGATCCCCTTCCTCATCCAGGCAGTGGATAAAGCCCACGTCGATGTAATCGGTTTTCAAATGCTGCAGCTGCCAGTCAATGGAACATGTCTGCGTCCTTCTGTTCTCCTACCACAGAAGATCCCATACCGATCACACTAATCTGTTCCTCTCCATGAGGTAATTTACGATATTCCATAAAAAACTCCTGACTTTAAATTGTATTTTCTTTATCATACAACTTAAAGTCAGGTTCAGGTCAAGATATTTTTACAAATACAGCACTTTGTCCATGTATGGTGATCTTGCTGCCATCACTGGATAAGCCTTTTCCAAACTGGTAGAGCACTTCACCAGTCTGTCCATCATACGGGAATTCTACCGTTCTGGCTGCCGGATTGATGACCACCAGAATCTTCTCTTCTTCGCTGCTTCTTACATAAGCCAGCGGATAGGCGTTTTCTTCTGCATAGACATAAGCGATGTCTCCCTTGCTCTGCAGTGCCGGATGTGCCATACGAATCTGAATCAGCTTCTGGATTTCATGATACAGAGAGTCTGGATCCTGTTTCTGTGCTTTTAAAGTCGGACGATCTGCTGCCGGATCCTGCTGAATGTAGAGGCATTCCTTCGGTGCATGGCTGAAGCCTGCATTCACGCTGTCATCCCACTGCATCGGAGAACGGGAGCCGGTACGTTCATAGCCGCCTTCTACCGAGGTCAGCCCTTCCACATAACGCATGCCAATCTCATCCCCATAATAGATAAACGGTGCTCCAGGCATAGATAGCAGGAATGCAAAAGCAATTTTCAGTTCATCTCCCTGCAATTTACGCGCCAGGCGAGCCATATCATGGTTACCTGACGGAATACAGATCAGGCCTTTGCGCTCTGATTTTTCATAATTTTTCTGATAGGTATGTACAAATTCTGCAATATTTCCTTTTCCTCTGGAAGAAAAGAATGGCTCTTCACAGCGGAACAGGTCCATATAGTGAGATGGACCAAACTGGAGTAAAAAGTCCATATGGAAACCACCCTGCAGGGATTTATCCGGCTCGCCCCATTCCGATACCATTGCCGCATCCGGGAATTCTTCATCCAGGAATGCACGTACATTCTGCCAGAGACGAATGGTACCTTTTCCTTTTTCATCATTCTTTACCAGGGAACCTGCCATGTCTACACGGAAACCGTCACATCCCATCTTCAGCCAGAAACGCATCACGTCTTTCATGGCTTCCAGTGTCGCCTGTGGTCCCGGATCATCAAAGGACTGCTGCCATGGCTTATCCGGCTTGTAGAAACCGTAGTTTAACGCTGGCTGATGGGAAAAGAAATTCACTGCACAGGAGCCGTCACGGTCCGAAATACCGCGGATACAGCCCATGCCATCCGGTGATTCCCACACACAGTCCGTCCATACATACCGATCGGTATACTCATTTTTCTCTGCTTTCATAGACTCCCGAAACCATCTGTGCGTCACTGCAGTATGTCCCGGAACCAGATCCAGGATCACATGCATATTCCGTCTGTGGGATTCTTCAAAAAGCCGTGCCATATCTTCGTTGGTTCCGTATCTTGGTGCTACCCGGCAGTAATCTTCCACATCATATCCGGCATCTCCGAATGGTGACTGAAAACATGGATTCAGCCAGATAGCTGTACATCCAAGTTCCTGAATATCATCCAGATGACGAATGATACCTTCGAGATCGCCAATACCGTCTGCATTGGTATCCTGAAAAGACTGCGGGTAAATCTCATAAAATACTGCATTGTCCAGCCACTTTGGCTGTCTTGTCCGTTCACTCATGTGTGGTTGTTCCCCCCATTTTTCGAATTTTCCCTGCTAAAACCTTCATGCAGCACCTGTACCTTCCTGTCGGCAACTATTCAGGCTACCGAAATTCGGATCTCTGTGACAAACTTTTCCGGATCACTGGTCATACCATAATCAATCAGCGTGATCTCTCTGGAAAATCCGGTAATCTGCAGTCTGTGTGCATCAATATAATCCAGCAGTTTCTTATAGTATACACCAGCTTCCCTGTGACTTCCACAAAAACGTATGGTAACACATCTGGTTTCCGGTAATTCTTCTGTCTGACCCTCGTAGCAGTCTTCCTCATCCAGCACCAGAAATGTGAGCTAGTAATTCCCCACATCCCGTTTTTCCAGTTTCTCCTTTGGAATTCCCACACCGACTTTGCCAAGAAATACCATAGATTCCTTCTGATTCTCTTCCAGCTTACGGATAGCATACTCCAGATCCAGATAGGTATGCGGTGTCACCTCACCGATGCGAAATAACTTTTTTTCGTTCATTAGAAAATTACTACCAGCAGCATCTTGAATTTTTCCTGTCCGAATACTGCATGTGGGTGTTTTGCAGGCATAACGATGGATTCGCCTTCATTAAGAATGTATTCCACACCGTCAATGGTAACCTTTCCAACGCCGTCCAGACAGGTTACAAATGCATCTCCGCCGGACTCATGGGTGCTGATCTCTTCTCCTTTGTCAAAGGAAAACAATGTCACACTTACGTGCTCGTTCTGCGCCAGTGTCTTGCTGACTACCTGTCCATCCTGGTATGCTACCTGTTCTTTTAATACCATTACTTCTGCTTTGTTGATGTTTTTCATTCCTGTCATGATTGTATCCTTCTTTCTGAGAATAGTTTCTCCATAATAATTCTATTTATAACTATTCACCGCAAAAATGAGAAACAGTTACGTTCGTCTTACCTTACTTCTTTTATTTTACCATCTATGGTAATCACTGTCACCTGCATCTGGATATTTTTTTCACTGTTTTTTAATGCTGTAGCTGCTGCATATTCTAATCCGCCGCAGCAAGGCACTTCCATACGAAGCAAAGCTATTTCTCTGATCTCATTCTGTCTCAGTATCTGAGTCAGTTTTTCGCTGTAATCTACGCCGTCCAGCTTCGGGCAGCCAATAATCGTCACATGATCTTTCATAAATTCCTGGTGCATGCGGGCGTAGGCATAAGCTGTACAGTCAGCAGCAATCAGTAATTTTGCGCCGTGAAAATATGGTGCCTGTACCGGAACCAGTTTTATCTGACAAGGCCACTGGACAAGCTGAGATTCTGCACCATTTTCCGCTCCATTCCCGTTGCTGGCACTGACATATTCCGGCGCAGCATTCTGTTTTCCTGCTTCCCGCTTTTTCTTTGCTGCCAGCACAGCGGCTTCATCATAAGCTGCTGCCTCTCGCTCCACAAAAGTAATGGCTCCTGTCGGGCAGTTTGGCAGACAGTCTCCCAGTCCATCGCAGTAATCATCCCTCATCAGTTTTGCTTTCCCGTTCACCATAGCAATGGCTCCTTCGTGACAGGCTACTGCACAGGCTCCACATCCGTTGCAACGTGTTTCATCTATCTGAATAATTTTTCTGATCATTTTCAGGTTCCCCCTTTCTTTTCTGATGCAATCATACTATAATAAACCTATTCATTCTGTGGTTATAACCACAAAAAAGAGGTTTTTATGAGAAAAATTCAATCCATACTTTTTCAGGGGTTTACCGATGAAGATTGGGATCAGCTGTCAGAGCTGTCCGGCATTCGCATCACTTCTTATGAAAAAAATGAACGGATTTTCCATATGGGTGACCAGATCCGTGAGCTCGGTGTACTGCTCTCCGGCTGCATTCATATTGAAAATCATGATCTGTGGGGCAATAAAAGTATATTAAGCCAGATTGATCCGGGAGAGATCTTTGCAGAAACCTATGCGCTCTGCCAGGAACCAATGATGGTAGATGTGACCGCTGTAGAAAATTGTCAGGTTCTTTTTCTAAACGTACAGTTACTGCGGAATCCATCTTATCAAAGCGCTTCCTGGCATGGCAGACTATTGTCGAATTTACTTCAGGTATCCATGCAGAAGAATCTCCTTCTTTCCAACCGGATCTTCTGTACCTCACCAAAGACGATCCGCAGCCGTCTGCTGACCTACTTTTCCAGACTGTCTGTAAAGTGTTGCAGTTCCATAATCCAGATTCCATTTAACCGTCAGCAATTTGCAGATTATCTGAATCTTGACCGCAGTGCCCTCTCTAAGGAACTGGGGAAAATGCAGCAGGATGGGTTAATCGAGTACCATAAGAATACCGTCATACTGAAGCACGATGAATTCTGATTTCACTATTTCAGATTCAAGAATGCCTGACATTGGACTGTTCAAAACTATCCAACATAAAATCTGATATATCTTACAAAGGACTACATACATGAATAAAAAGACATCTTCTATCCGTCTGCCATTTCAATTTGACCGCACCATGCTACCGGTGATTTTCTCTCTGGCCTGGCCGACTATGCTTGAACAGTTTATGCAGACGGCTGTTCAATATATCGATACTGCTATGGTTGGAACTCTTGGCACACAGGCTACGGCAGCAGTCGGTTCCACCGGTACCGTCAACTGGCTAATCGAAAGTACGATCTCTGCTATCGGGATCGGATTCTTATATTATATTTCCCAGTCTATTGGTGCAGGGAAGATCCTGCAGGCAAAAAAAGCAGCCGGACAAGCTGTTTTTTCTACGATTCTGGTTGGTATTTTCTTTACACTGCTGACCTGCTCCTGTAGCCATCTGGTTCCGGTATGGATGCGGGTTGATCCTTCCATTCGGGATATGGCCGCACGGTATTTCCTGATATTATATTCTCCAATGCTGTTCCGTACCATGAATATCATTCTGGGGACAGTACTGCGCTCCGCAGGAGATGCCAAATCTCCTATGATTGCCGGCATCACCATGAATGTGATCAATATTGTGCTGAATTTCTTCCTGATCTATAACACCCGTGCTGTACATCTAGGCAGCTGGATTCTCACGGTTCCGGGTGCCGGCTGGGGTATTGAAGGTGCAGCCATAGCCAGCGCGATTGCATACACTTGTGGTGGCATCCTGATTGCGTGGAAACTATGGCATCACGATGTGGTCTCGCCAAAAGGACAGTCCCTCCGACCGGATCCTCAGGTGTTAAAACCTTGCCTGCGTGTGGCATTTCCAAATATGCTGCAGCGCTTTGCCACTTCCCTTGGATACGTAGCTTTTGCTTCCATGATCAATTCACTGGGAGAACTGTCTACCGCAGCACATACCATCGCCAATACCGTAGAATCTGCTTTTTACATTCCTGGCTGGGGTATGCAGACAGCAGCCGCTACCCTCTCCGGCAATGCCAGAGGTGCTCAGGACGATGAACGTCTCCATCGGCTGTCCAGCACCATTATTCCGATGGAAATCAGCCTGATGCTGGTATCTGGAGGTATGCTTTTTGTGTTTGCACCTGTCCTGATGGGAATCTTCACACAAGATCCTCAGGTACTTTCTCTGGGAACTACTGTGCTTCGTATGGTTGCCGTGTCAGAACCATTTTACGGCGTACCAATCGTTCTTGAGGGTATGATGCAGGGACTTGGAAAGACCATGATTCCATTTGTCTTCAATATCATCGGTATGTGGGGTGTGCGCATCGTTGGCACTTTCATCTGCACTCAGCTTCTTGGTCTGGGACTGATTGCTGCCTGGGGATGCATGATTGCACATAATCTGCTGCTGTTTGTACTGTATATTACTTTATTCTCCTCTGGAAAATGGAAATAATGAATTATTTGTCTAATCTGAAAAAGGGCATCCGGTTCATCCCGGATGCCCTCATTTTTCTTCTATTCTTACTGTTCAATATCTTTCATGCTGAAGCTGATTCTGCCCATCTTGTCTTTTCCAAGGCATACTACTTTCACTACATCACCCAGTGAAAGTACATCTTCTACCTTATCGATTCTCTCTTTGGAGATCTTTGAAATGTGTACCATTCCTTCTTTTCCAGGAGCGAATTCCAGAAATGCACCGAATTCTTTGATGCTGATAACTTTTCCTGTAAATACCTGTCCTGCTTCGAAGTCTGTGGTGATGATACGGATCATATCCATAGCTTCTGCCATCTTTTCTTTATCTGTTCCACAGATGGATACTGCACCATCATCTGTGATATCAATCTTTACGCCTGTCTGTTCGATGATCGCATTGATCGTCTTTCCTCTCTGACCAACAACATCACCGATCTTCTGTGGATCAATGTTGATCTGTAAGATCTTTGGAGCATACTCTCCTACGCTGCTTCTTGGTTCTGCAATGGCTTTTGCCATAACTTCATCCAGAATGTAGGTTCTAGCAATCTTTGTCTTGGCAATGGCTTCTTCAATGATCGGACGGGTCAAACCGTGGATCTTGATATCCATCTGGATAGCGGTGATACCCTTATGAGTACCAGCTACTTTAAAGTCCATATCGCCAAAGAAGTCTTCCAGTCCCTGGATATCGGTCAGTACAATGTAATCATCGTCTGTATCCCCTGTAACCAAACCACAGGAAATACCTGCTACGGCGCTCTTAATCGGTACGCCAGCTGCCATCAATGACATGGAAGATGCACAGATACTTGCCTGAGAAGTAGATCCGTTGGACTCGAAGGTCTCGGATACTGTTCTGATAGCATATGGGAATTCTGCTTCACTTGGAAGTACCGGTACCAGTGCACGTTCTGCCAGTGCTCCGTGACCAATCTCACGACGTCCCGGTCCTCTGGATGGCTTTGTCTCACCTACGGAGTAACTTGGGAAGTTGTAGTGATGCATGTAACGTTTGCTTGTCTCAGCCACATCCAGTCCATCGATCTTCTGTGCTTCTGACAGTGGAGCCAGTGTACAGATGTTGCAGATCTGTGTCTGTCCACGGGTAAACATAGCAGAGCCATGTACTCTAGGGATCAGATCTACTTCTGCTGCCAGCGGACGGATCTGGTCGATCTGACGTCCATCTGGACGCTTATGGTCTTTTAAGATCATCTTACGAACGGTCTTCTTCTGATACTGGTAAACTGCTTCATCCAGTACAGCCAGCCATTCTTCATTGTCAGCAAATTCTTCAGTCAGTTTTTCCTTGATCTGACGGATGTTCTCTTCTCTTTTCTGCTTTTCATCTGTGAAGACAGCAACTTCCATCTCTTCCGGAGTAACGATCTTCTTCATTGCTTCGAAAAGTTCTTCAGGAACTGCGCAGCTTGTATAGCTGTGTTTTGGTTTGCCACATTCCGCTACAATGGTATCGATAAATGCGATAACTTTCTGGTTTACTTCATGAGCTGCAAAGATTGCTTCGATCATCTTATCTTCTGGTACTTCATTGGCACCTGCTTCGATCATAATGACTTTTTCTCTGGTAGATGCAACCGTCAGCTGCAGATCAGATACTGCCTTCTGTGCTGCATTCGGGTTAAATACAAATTCTCCCTCAATCAGACCTACCTGTGTGGTAGCTGTCGGACCGTCAAATGGAATATCTGAAATTGCAGTTGCAATTGCAGAACCCAACATAGCAGTCAGCTCCGGTGCACAGTCCGGATCTACAGAAAGTACCAGGTTATTCAGGGTTACATCGTTTCTGTAATCCTTCGGGAACAGCGGTCTCATCGGTCTGTCAATAACACGGCTGGTCAGGATGGCATTCTCAGATGCCTTTCCCTCTCTCTTGTTAAATCCTCCCGGGATCTTTCCTACTGCGTACATCTTTTCTTCGTATTCTACGCTCAGTGGGAAGAAATCGATCCCTTCTCTTGGCTTCTCGGAAGCAGTTGCTGTAGAAAGAACAGTGGTATCACCATAGTGCATCAGTGCTGCACCGTTTGCCTGCTTTGCTACGCGATTTACATCGACTGTCAGTGTTCTGCCAGCCAGTTCCATGGAATAGCTCTTATACATGGTCATTCTCCTTTTCTTTTTGTTGTTACAGCGGCATAAGTCTTCCGAAACGACTGAAAAAAACACTTATAAGAAATGCGCTTTTCAGTGGTCTCGGCTCTCTGCCATCTGTGTGAAACGTTGCCCGCAATAAATTTTGCGGAAAACAACGGGGACGGTTACCCGTCCCCATGTAAATTATTTTCTGATTCCTAATTTTGCAATTAAAGCACGGTATCCTTCAATATCAGTTTTCTTTAAGTATGCCAGTAAACCACGTCTCTGACCTACCATTTTCAGAAGACCTCTTCTTGAATGATGATCCTTCGGATTACTCTGCAGATGCTCTGTCAGTTCCTGAATTCTTGCTGTTAATACTGCAATCTGTACTTCAGGTGATCCTGTATCTCCTTCTTTACGTCCGTACTCAGCGATAATTGCCTGTTTCTTTTCTTTTGAAATCATGTCTTATTCTCCTTTCAATTTTAAACGCCCTACACTAAGAAATGGTCGGAGTGTCCTATCTCTGAGTGTCGGCTCATTCCATACTTTCAAAGTATAACATGATCTTTCTGCTTCGTCAACCTCTTGTTGCAAATATCAGAAAGAATATCCCACCGATACAACAGCACAAAAATCCTGCATAATATATCATCTTGGCAAGTTCTGTTCTTTTATCATTTTTGTATAGTTCAAATTCTTCCGGTTTTTTTTCATTATAGCGTATCTGTACCTGTTCATTCACCATATACAGACAGGGATTGCTTCCTTTTGCATATTGTTCCCGATGAAGAATTCCATCCGCATAGAATGTAATTACCGGATAAAAATAATCATGTATACCTGCCTGTCGTCCAAAAGTATCTGGTTCTCCCGCCACAATCTCTGCTACTACACCAATTGTTTTTCCCTTGTATTTCTGTCTTCCCTCTATGGATAATAGCCAGAAATACCCTGCCAGAACCAGCAGACCTCCCAGCCCAATAAATACGATACTTGCTGTCAGCATATTTTTTCACCACCTGTTTTTTCTTTAGCTATCATATTTCAGCCATTAAGAAAAGTCAAGTACTGATACAATTTGTACCGTACCATTATGGGTCAGCATAATTTCTCTGATTCACTTTCCTCTGCCGTATATTCTACCACATCTGTTCTTGTCACTTGTTTTATATGTTGTTTTTTTAGACGACTATATACGAATTCACGGAAAATCGTATAAAATACCGATACCAGCGGAATAAAAATAAGCATACCTACGATTCCCATAAGATTTCCACCGATTGTAACTGCCGCCAGTACCCATATCGATGGCAGTCCTACGGATCCGCCAACAACATGTGGATAGATCAGATTACCTTCTATCTGCTGCAAAACCAGAAATACTATAATAAATAAAACTGCCTGTTTGGGATTTATCATAAAAATCAAAAAGCTTCCCACTGCACAACCGATAAAAGCCCCAAAAATAGGAATCAATGCAGTAAATGCAATCAAAATACCAATTAAAAGTGCATATGGCATTTTTAAAATACTTAACGTAATGACAAACATAGTTCCGAGAATCACAGCTTCCAGACACTGTCCGGTAAGAAAGTGTGCAAAAGTTCGATAGGTCAGAGAACATATTTTAAGAATTGCATCTGCTTTTTGTTTTGGAATAAAAGCGAAAATCACTTTTCTTACCTGCAAGTGCAATTTTTCCTTCTGGAAAAGAATATAACACGCAAAGGAAAAAGAGATAAAAAAGGTCGCTAATCCGCTGGCAATGGAACCTACTGCTGACATCGTCGTATTCATCATATTTCCGGCTCCGTTTCCAAGAAGACTTATCCCCCATTTAATTGCCTGATCAGGCTGAAACTGCAGCTGATCTACCAACTTCATAATTTCCTGATTATCATGTGAAAATTCTCTAATCCAGTTTTGCATCTGTGGAATAAAATCCGAAATACTTGTCATCAGATTTCCCATTGTCTGTGTTAGCTGGGGTATCACACCAAACATTACCAATACAATTACACCAGCCACCACTATAATTGTAAGAAGCAGACTTATCGGTCTCGCAGCTTTTTTGCCTGCTTTATTTTTTTCTTTTATCTTTCTGAGAATTTTCTTTTCCAGAAAACTCATTGGTACATTAATCACAAAGGCAATTGCACCACCAAGTGCAAAAGGGAACACGATTTTCCATATTGTCTCTAAGACTTCAATCACTACATCAAATTTCCATAAAGCAACTACAAGAAATGCTGTAAACACAATCAGTTCCTGAATTTTCTTCATCGATTTTTTGCTTAAATCCATTATTTTTCTCCACTTTTTCTTAATTTTTTATACAATAAAGAGCTCTTTGATAAAAAAGAGACCCTTATTGCATTATAAAAATGCAATAAAAGTCTCACCATTTCCTTATGATACCGGATGCTTCCATCGTACTGACGATACCACAAACGCAAAATTGTTAAGCGTAAGTTACTCCCCTTTATTTATTGGCATTAATCATACACCCAAACCAATACCTCTGTCAAGGTATGACATTGCCAACTATGATCTTTTTTTACTCTTTATTGTCAAAATATTCTTTTCCAAAGCAGATATCCCTGTGCATCTGTGCTTTCAATTCATCCAGATCCGGGAACTTCTGCTCCGGTCTCTCAAAGGAATACAACTGTACTTCGATCTCTTTTCCGTACAGATCTCCTTCAAAATCAAATAAATAGGTCTCTACCCCACGGAAAAGTTCTCCCACCGTAGGCTTGTACCCGATATTGGTTACTCCATTGAACGTTCCATCCTCCATAACTGTCTTTGTTGCATAGACTCCGTTTGGAGGCAGTAATTTCCCAACAGATGGAATCAGGTTCGTGGTCGGCATCCCTAAGGTTCTTCCGATTCTTCTGCCGTGAAGTACTTCTCCACGGACATTATAAGGATAACCCAGAAGCTCTGTCACCAGTTCCATATTGCCTGCTTCCAGTGCTTCCTTTACATAAGTACTGCTGATTTCCCGTCCCTGATGCATCTCCTTCGGCACAATCTCCAGCTGATACCCAAGCTCGTCCTGCATCACCTGCAAGAGCTTGCAGTCTCCCTTTCGCTGATAGCCAAAACGGAAATCCTCACCTACTGCAATGTATTTTGCCCGCAAACGTTTTACCAGAATATCACGGATAAAATCTTCCGGACTCATATGGGAGATCTCCGGAAGAAACGGGCAGTCAATCCACCAGGAGACACCCATCTTCTTTAAAAGTTCTTTTTTCTCACCTTTGGTCAGCAGTGCCGGATTCTTCGGATTCGGCCAGATGGTTACTACCACACTCTCCAGTCCTTCTTTTTCCTTCTCACAGATCCGTCGGATTAACTGCTGATGTCCCAGATGCAGTCCGTCGAACTTTCCCAGTGTCACCGCACTGTCTCTGTCCATGGTATAATCGTCCATTAAGCCTTCTATATACTTCATGTTCTGTTCCTTTTTATGATATCATGCTTCCCGATATCTTCTTATTCTATCTCTCACTGCGCCAGTCCAGAAACATCTTTACCGGCTGATAACGTTTTTTCTGCATATCATACTGATAAACCCCACAGAAATGTCCCTGTGAATCATATATACGTACCCAGCCGAAAACCTTTTTTTCTGATGATATTCCTGTGAACTGATTTGGAAATAACGGATTCCCGTTATACAAAAATCTGTCCATTCCTTCTTTCATCTCGAAAGCCGGATACTGCTTCAGCATCTGATCCACCGGAATAATGTGCTCCAGAAGTTCCTGACTGATACTCTCTCCCTCTGCCTTTTTCTTCTGCAGTTCTTCTACTTCCGAAAGCCGCAGCGCACCCTGAATCTCAAAGATCCCAACACGAATACGGGTCAGTTCTTCCATACAGGCACAGGCTCCCATCTTCTGTCCGATATCATGGCACAGAGTACGGATATAGGTGCCCTTGGAGCAGGTAACTGTCATGGTGACTCTCGGCAGATCCATTTTCTCAATGGTCAGATCCAGAATCTTCACCGGTCTCGCTTCCCGCTCGATGGTCTTACCTTCCCTTGCAAGCTCGTACAGCTTTTTTCCATTTACCTTCAGTGCAGAATACATGGGCGGGATCTGTTCGTAATCCCCGATAAAACTCTCTGCTGCTGCCTTTACCTGTTCTTCTGTCACCGTCACCGACATTTCTTTTAGAACGGTTCCCGAAATATCCTGGGTATCTGTCTCTTTCCCCAAAAGCATCACTGCCCGGTAAGTCTTGTCCTTATCCGTCAGCATATCACACAGTCTCGTACCTCCGCCAAGACACACCGGAAGTACACCTTCCGCATCTGGATCCAATGTACCGGTATGCCCGATCTTTTTCTGTCTCAGGATTCCCCGCAGCTTCGCCACTACATCATGAGAGGTATAACCTTTTTCTTTGTAAATATTAATGACGCCATGAATCATTCTCTTTCATTCGTCTCCTGTAATTTCATCTGTTATTTCATCTGCTTTTCGATATGAAGGGTCAGATTGTTGATTACATCATGCATAGATCCCTGCATGGTACATCCGGCTGCACGCACATGTCCGCCGCCGCCAAAATACTGTGCCACTTTGCTGACGTCCACATAGGACTTGGAACGAAGGCTGACTTTGTATTCCTGCAGATTGGTTTCATACAGGAAAATGGCTACTTCTACACCTCTGGTGAGTCGCATCTGGCTGACAATTCCATCCAGATCTGACGGTCCCACGCCGTAGAACTTCATATCTTTTTTCTTAATGGCACTGATAATGCATCTGCCATCCAGTACCATAATGCTTTCCAGAAGTGCTCTTCCCAGAATCTGATTCTGCACATAGGACTTTTCCATATAGGTTGTATCAATGATATAACTACAGTCAATTCCCTTGCGCATCAGATCTGCCGCCACTTCCATCGTATGAGGCGAGGTACAGGAATACTGGAATATACCGGTATCATGAGCAATTCCCATATACAGTGCCTCTGCGATTTCTTTTGTAATCTTATCAGGATCCATCACATGATAGACGAGTTCAGAAGCAGAACTGATTTCCGGATCCACATAATTGGTATCGGCAAATCCGTTATTGCTGACATGATGGTCATAACAAAGTGTCTTCTTTGCACTCTGGAAATACTTTGCCGCATCTCCCAGTCGTCCCAACTCTCCACAGTCCAGTGCGATAAACAGATCATAGCTTTCATCCCTGTCACAACTATGGCAGATCTGATCTGTTCCACTGATAATGTGATAACTTTCTGGAATCTCCTGAAGATATACCGTGATCTTCTTTAACTGTAGAAAATTGTTTTTCAAATACAGATACAGTCCCATACAGGAACCGACGCAGTCACCATCCGGCCGGATATGGCCGGATATAGCTACTGTCCTTACGTCTTCCAGTTCTTCACTGATTCTATTCGTCTCTATCATCCTCATCATCCTCCCGGGATTCTTCCACATGATTCTCATTAATCAGTTTCGACATATGAACACCATATTCAATAGACTGATCCATTATGAATCGAATTTCCGGTGTATTTCGCAGATTCAGATTCTTTGCCAGCTGGCGTCTGATATATCCGACAGCACTGTTTAATCCTTCTAATGTCTTTTCCTGCGCTTCCTGATCTCCCAGGACACTGATGTATGCCTTGCAGGTCTTTAAATCAGGTGCCACTTCCACAGTCACCACTGAGGTAAGTGGATGAATACGCGGATCTTTGATTTCTCCGCGGATGATGTTAGCCAGTTCACGCTGCACTTCACTGTTAATCCGCGTATTCTTTATGCTGTTTTTTCTCATAATTGCTCCATTTCTCCAGGTCTTATCCAGGAATGCAGACGCATCCCTTTTTGCCTATCTAGGTACTTCTACCATAGTGTATGCTTCTACCTGGTCAAATTCCTTGATGTCATTGAATTTTTCAAATACAAGACCACATTCGTAACCTGTTTTTACTTCTTTCACGTCATCCTTAAATCTCTTCAGAGATGCCAGTGCACCGTCAAAGATCTGCTCACCATCTCTGGTGATACGGCAGGAACATCCTCTCTGGAATACACCATCCAGGACATAGGCACCTGCAATGGTACCAACACCGGATGCCTTGAATGTCTGGCGTACTTCTGCATGGCCAATGACTTTCTCTTCAAATACAGGGTCTAACATACCCTTCATAGCTGCTTCTACATCGTTGATTGCATCATAGATGACACGATAGAGTCTTACATCTACGTTTTCACGTTCTGCAGTTGCCTTTGCACCGGAATCAATACGTGTATTAAATCCGATAATAATTGCATTGGATGCTGCTGCCAGGCTGACATCAGACTCGTTGATGGCACCTGCTGCCGCATGGATAACTTTTACTGCTACTTCTTCATTGCTGAGTTTTACAAGACTCTGTTTTACTGCTTCTACAGATCCCTGTACGTCGGCTTTTACGATGAGGTTCAGTTCTTTTAAATTACCTGCCTGAATCTGTGTAAACAGATCATCCAGAGACATTTTTGCCTTTGTCTCTTCCAGAAGTTTTTCTTTGCTCTGGCTGATGAACGTCTCTGCGAAGCTTCTGGCTGCTTTTTCATTTTCGCATACCACGAATACTTCACCTGCATTTGGTACATCAGAAAGGCCAAGGATCTCTACAGGAGTAGATGGTGTTGCTTCTTTGACACGTTTTCCTCTATCATCCATCATGGCACGTACCTTACCATAGCTTGCACCTGCTGCCACGATATCTCCCACGTAAAGAGTTCCTTTCTGTACCAGAACGGTAGCAACCGGACCTTTCCCTTTATCCAGTTCCGCTTCGATTACAAGACCTCTTGCTTTTCTCTTTGGATTGGCTTTCAGTTCTGCTACTTCTGCAGTCAGCAGTACCATCTCAAGAAGGGTATCCAAGCCTTCGTGTGTATGAGCAGATACCGGTACACATACGATATTTCCGCCCCAGTCTTCCGGAACCAGTTCGTGTTCTGCCAGTTCCTGTTTTACTCTGTCAATGTTAGCTGCCGGTTTATCTATCTTATTGATAGCAACGATCACTTCAACACCTGCTGCCTTTGCATGGCTGATTGCTTCGATGGTCTGTGGCATTACACCATCATCAGCTGCTACAACCAGGATTGCGATATCGGTTGCATTGGCTCCACGCATACGCATAGCGGTGAATGCTTCGTGTCCAGGAGTATCCAGGAATGTAATCTTCTGTCCATTTACTTCTACCATATAAGCACCGATGTGCTGTGTGATACCGCCGGCCTCTCTTGAAATTACATGGGTATGACGGATAGCATCCAAGATAGATGTTTTACCATGGTCAACGTGACCCATTACGCAGACAACAGGTGGTCTGCTTACCAGTGTATCTTCCGGATCGTCCTCTTCTTTTAAGAGTTCTTCAATTACATCTACTTTTACTTCATGTTCTGCGATGCAATTATATTCCAGTGCGATCTCTTCTGCTGCATCGTAGTCAATCTCATGGTTTACAGTTACCATGGTTCCCTGCAAGAACAGCTTCTTAACGATAGCCGCTGCCTGAATCTTCAGGATATCTGCAAGTTCACGAATAGTCATTCTGTCTGGCAGTGTTACGGTTCTGATTTCATCTTCCTTCTTTTCTACTGGCTTTTCTACCGGTTTTACAGGCTTGATGAATCTTCCTGCCTTCTTTTCATTCTTCTGTGCATTGTTCTTCTGTCCGGAACGTCCCTGTCCCTTCTCTTCTCTGTCGAACTTGTCATGCTTATTGTATTTTTCTTTTTCTGCACGGATACGGGACTCTTTGGTTACTGGCTTGCTTGCGATCTCTGGCTGAGCCATACCACGTCCGCCACCATTTCTTCCCTGGCTGCGGTTCTGTCCTCTGTTATCTCTGTTATCTCTGCTGTCTCTTCCGTCTTTATCTCCGAAAGATCTTCCCTGTCCACGGTTATTGTCTCTGTCTCCAAAGTTTCTTCCCTGACTGCCACGGTTGTTATCTCTGTCTCCAAAAGATCTTCCCTGTCCGCCACGGTTATTGTCTCTGTCTCCGAAAGATCTTCCCTGTCCACGGTTGTTATCTCTGTCTCCAAAGTTTCTTCCCTGTCCGCCGCGGTTATTGTCTTTGTCTCCGAAAGATCTTCCCTGTCCGCGGTTGTTGTCTCTGTCTCCAAAGCCTCTTCCCTGTCCGCCACGGTTGTTATCTCTGTCTCCAAAGTTTCTTCCCTGTCCGCCACGATTGTTATCTCTGTCTCCGAAATTTCGATTATTTCCACCGTTATTGCGGTTATTCTGACGTTCGTTTCTTGTATTTTCTTCGCTTCTGTTAGTCTCAGCTTTTACAGGTTCTGCTGTCTTTGCCTGTCCTTCTGGTTTTGCAGCCGGCTTTGTCTCTGGCGCTGCAACTGGTTTTGTTGCTTCCGGCTGTACCTGTACTGCCTTTACTTCCTGTGTTACCGGCTTTGTCTCTGGCTTTGCAGCAACTGCTGCCGGTCTTCCCTGCGTAGCACTTGCCGGATGCTGTCCCTGTGGTCTGCCACCTGCCGGACGCTGTCCCTGCTGGCGCATTCCTGCCGGACGCTGAATACCGGTACGACTGTTCTGGGAATGGAACACTCTGGAAATATTTTTTTTCTTCGGTGCTTCTCCTGTCTTTGCTTCCCCGGCTGCCGGTGCACTCTCTGCCTGTCTTCTTACGGTTTCTCTTGCAGGTACCTGACGACGTACAGTCTGTACCTGATCATCCTCCAGCACACTCATGTGGCTCTTGACTTCCACACCGTTTGCTGTCAGACAGTTAATGACATCTTTATTATCTCTACCTAATTCTTTTGCTAATTCATATACTCTCATTTTTGACATACTCACTACCTCCGTTAGCCAATGTTAACTGCTTCATGATTGCATCGGAAAGACCCTGATCGGTCACTGCCATGGACGCTCTGAATTCTTTTCCCATGGCTGCTCCAAGTTCTAATTTTGTACCAAAAAAATAAATCGGTACCTGATAAAAGCTGCACATATTCTGAAATTTTTTCTTCGTGTTACCGGAGGCTTCCTCTGAAACAATCACAAGGTATGCAGTTCCCGTCTTCACAGCCTTCTCTGTGGAAAATTCACCGCTTACGGTTTTTCCTGCCTTTGTTGCCAAACCTACGAGAGAGAGAATTCTATTCTGCTTCAATCTGCTCGATCTCCTTCTTCAAACTTTCATATATCTCTGCCGGGATATTCATTTTCAAAGAACGCTCCAGGCCTTTATTTTTACATGCCTTTTCAAAACAGGCGGACTGTCTGCACAGATATGCACCACGTCCGTTCTTACGTCCTGTTGTGTCAATCACAAGTTCCTCCTCAGGTGTCCGGATGACGCGCAGCATTTCTTTTTTACTTTTCATTTCCTGACATCCGATGCATTTGCGCATAGGGATTTTTCTTGCCTGACTCATATACTCACTCCTGCCTTACTCTTCTGAAACCGGAGCATCTTCTCCTGCCGGTTCTTCCTCATAGTTCTGATCATATGCACCATCTTCGTAGTATTCGTCATATCCGTCTTCGTAATACTCTTCTTCGTCATATGCCTCAAAATCACCGGCTTCGATTGCCTGCGTTTCGCTCTTGATATCGATCTTGAATCCTGTCAGTCTTGCTGCCAGTCTTGCATTCTGTCCTTCTTTACCGATAGCAAGAGATAACTGATAATCCGGAACTACTACTTTTGCTGTCTTCTCATCGTTATCTGCCGCAACATAGATCACCTTTGCAGGACTTAATGCATTTTCAATCAGGATTGCCGGATTCTCATCCCAGTTGATGATATCAATTTTTTCCCCTTTCAGTTCGTCAACAATGGCATTGACTCTGGCACCATTCACGCCGACACATGCTCCTACCGGATCTACATCCGGATCATTTGACCATACTGCCATCTTAGTTCTGTTACCGGCTTCTCTGGAGATACATTTGATCTCTACTGTACCGTCTCTTACTTCGGTTACTTCGTTCTCGAATAAACGTTTTACCAGTTCTGGATGTGTTCTGGATACCAGGATTTTTGGTCCTTTCGGTGTATCTTTTACTTCCAGTACATAGACCTTTACTCTCTCATTTGGTTTGAAACTTTCGCCCTTCACCATCTCGTTTTCATTTAAGATCGCATCCACTTTACCAAGATTGATGCTTACATTTCTTCCAAGGTATCTCTGTACAATACCGGTTACTACTTCTCGTTCCTTGCTGTAATATTCGTTATACAGTACCTTTCTTTCTTCTTCACGGATCTTCTGCAAAATAACATTCTTTGCATTCTGTGTGGCAATACGCCCGAATTCTCTGGATTTGATCTCTACATTTACAATATCACCAATATCATACTTAGAGTCCTTCATCTTGGCATCTACCAGGCTGATCTCAGTTACCGGATCTTCCACTTCTTCTACTACAGTCTTTGCCGCCATAACGGTGAAATCACCTGTCTCAGGATTAATGGTTACCTTTACATTGTCTGCCTTGCCAAAATGGTTCTTGCATGCCTGCAGAAGAGACTGTTCAATTGCTTCCAGCAGTGTGCTTTTGCTGATATTTTTTTCTTTCTCAAGAATATCCAGTGCTTCAATTAATTCGCTGTTCATTTTCCTCATTCCTCCTTAAAAATCAAATGCAAGCCTGATCAGTGCGATGTCAGACCGGCTGATCTGCATCATCTCTCCGTCTTCAAGCTCAATCGTTACGGTTTCTTTATCATAGGCATTCAGAATGCCGACAAATTCCTTCTGTCTGTTAATCGGGCGGAATGTGCGGATCTCCACTTCCTCTCCCAAGCTTCTTGCAAAATCTTTTTCTTTCTTCAGCGGTCTTCCAAGTCCCGGAGAGCTCACCTCGAATACATAGGAATCTTCAACAAAATCCTTCTCATCCAGAATATCATTGGCTGCCCTGCTTACCATTTCACAGTCATCTACGGTAATTCCGCCCGGTTTGTCAATATATGCCCGCAGGTACCAGGTACCTCCTTCTTTCACATATTCTACATCAACCAGTTCGAATCCATTGGCATCTACAATCGGCTGCAGAATCTCTTCTGTTTTCTGTTCATATTCTTCCCGTTTCGTCATTCGACTCGTCTCTCCTCCTTTTAATCTGTCATGGCATGGCACTGCAAGATTGTTCCATACACAAAAGAATGAGTGAACCTAAGTCCACTCATTCACGCCAGTTACATATATATCGTTATCATCATAGCATGCTTTTTCTAAAAAAACAAGTGTTTTTCAGCTTTTTTGTGCCTTTATTTTCTCAGAAAGTTCTGTAAGGTACTCCCAACGCTCCATTTTCTGCTCCAGAAGTGCCTCTTTTTCTTCCTTTTCATTCGTCAGTTCTGAAAGCTTTCCGTAACTGCTGGCATTTGCCATCATCTCTGCCTCCAGATCTGCAATTCTGTTTTCCAGTTCTTCGATGTCACTTTCAATGGTCTCAAATTCCCGCTGTTCTTTATAGGAGAATTTTAGTTTTGTCTGTTGCTTTCTTCCTGCATTTTTCTGTTCTTTCACAGACGGGCTTTCTGTTTTACAGGAAGCTGTGGTATTCGCCTCGCTTCCAGGTTCCTGTCCGTGACGGAGTTCATATGCAATCAGGTAGTCACTATAACCTCCCTCATACTGCTGAATATGCCCATTCTCTTCAAAGGCAAAGATACGTCTTACAATACGGTCCAGAAAGTAACGGTCATGGGATACAGTAATCACAATACCGTCAAAATGATCCAGATAATCTTCCAGAATGGTCAGGGTCTGAATATCCAGGTCGTTGGTCGGTTCATCCAGAATCAATACATTCGGTGCACTCATCAAGACACGCAGCAGCTGCAGTCTTCTGCGTTCCCCGCCGGAGAGCTTACCAATCAGGCTGTACTGCATATTGCCGTCAAAAAGGAAACGTTCCAGCATCATGGCTGCAGTGATCTTTCCCTCTGTGGTGGTTATGTATTCTCCCACTTCTTTAACATAATCAATCACCCTCATATTCTCATCCATCTTACGGCTGTCCTGCGAAAAATATCCGATCTGAATGGTATCTCCGATCGTTACTGTTCCTTCTTTTGGGGTTTCTTCCCCTACAATAATTTTCAGTAATGTGCTCTTGCCACAGCCATTCTCCCCGATAATACCGATGCGGTCATTTTTCAGGAAAATATAATTATAATCCTGAAACAGCACCCTATCACCGTAAGCCATGGTCAGATGTTCCAGTTCAATGGTTTTCCGTCCCATTCTGGTGCTGACAGAACTCATTTCAATAACAGAATCCTCCACAGGTCCTTTCTGTGCCTGCATCTCTTCGATTCGCTGAATATGTGCCTTCTGCTTGGTAGATCTTGCCCTGGCGCCCCTTGCCAGCCATTCCAATTCCGTGCGCAGCATACTCTGGCGTTTCCGTTCCGACGCAATCTCGATATTCTGTCTTGCCTCTTTCAGACGGATAAATTCGGAATAATTGCCCGGATAAGTATAGATCTTTCCTTTGTCCAGTTCCACAATACGGTTGGATACACGATCCAGAAAATAACGGTCATGAGTAACCATGACAACTGCACTTTTGGACTTCAGCAAATACTCCTCCAGCCATTCAGACATGGCATTATCCAAATGGTTGGTCGGCTCATCCAGAATCAATATATCTGCTTCTGATAACAGCACTTGCGCCAGTGCCACACGTTTTTTCTGCCCCCCGGACAGTTCTCGCATCGGCTGATTAAAATCCGGCACCTTTAACTGATTCAGCATGGTTTTTGCATCACTTTCCAGTGTCCATGCATTCCATTCATTCTGATTGCCATCCATAACGGCTTCCAGTGCGGTCATATTCTCCGGAAATGTCTGCTGCTGGGTCAGAAAACGGATCTGAACTTTGTTTCCTCTCGTTACCTTTCCTGCATCCGGCTCTTCTCTGCCTGCCAGGATCTTCAGCAGGGTGGATTTGCCTGTTCCATTGATACCAATGACACCAATCTTATCCCCTTCCTGAATGCTGAAATCCGTATCATCAAACAGTTTCCGTTCTGTGTATGCCTTTGTCAGATGTTCTATGGTCAGTAAATTCATACTCGGATCCTCGTTCCTTTCGTATCTCGTCCTGCAATCTTTAACTTATCCAGATGCACTTCTTTTTCTTTGTAGAAAATAACTTTATCTTTTTCGCTGTCTGGATAATAAACTTCTTCGATCCTGTCCTCTCCATCCAGTTTCATGCCACGCACACCAATGGCAGCTTTCTTCTTCTGTGGGATCTCGCTGATGGCGATACGCAGGCACATACCCTGATGCGTCCGGAATACACAAGTCTGAGCTTCTCCCAGCGCTGCAATAGATACTACTTTGTCTCCGTCCAACAGTTTGGTGGCAGCAATGGTGCGTTTTGCCACATCAAACTCTGCGCCTTCCACTTGCTTGATCATTCCTTTTTCGGTTACGAAAATGAAAACAGACATACGTACTTTCTGCAGAGTATCCACATAAATAACCCGCTCTGTCTTACCGTCATAGTTGCAGATATTATCAATCGGTTTGCCCTTGTCACGGAATTTGCCATATGGTACATCCATTACTTTCAGAAGATGCTGGCTTCCGGTATCCGTCATAACACAGATCTTATCCGTATTCATGCAGGACAGTACATACTTACTTTCTGCATCCGCAGCTTCTTTATTTCGCTCATAGACAGCCGGATCTATGGTTCTGGCATAACCGAAACGATCCATCAGAAAGACGACTTCCATTGCTTCCGCTTTCTTTTCTTCGTAAACAGCCTCTTCCCCGTTCTCTACTACGGTTCGGCGTTCTCTTCCATATTCCTTCTTGATTGCTTTTAATTCCTTCACAATCAGATTTGCCATAGAATCATAATTATTCAGCAGATCCTGATAGGTATCGATGTGCTGCAGAGTTGTCTCATATTCTTTCTGCAGTGCCTCGATCTCCAGTCCGATCAGCTTGTACAGACGCATCTCCAGAATTGCCGTTGCCTGCGCTTCCGTAAACTTCAGTTGTTCTGCCTGTTTCTTAGAAGCTCTGGACTTAAACTTAATGCCATCCGTCACACCAAGTACCAGACAGTCTTTTACCTGCTGCTGACTCTTGCTGCCACGCAGAATCTCTATAATCAGGTCAATGACGTCACATGCCTTGATCAGACCTTCCTGAATTTCTTTTTTATGAAGCTCTTTTTCTAATAAAGTCTGATACTTTCTGGTGTTGACTTCAAACTGAAAATCAATGTGATGCTCAATAATACGCTTCAGGCTTAACGTCTCCGGTCTTCCCTCCGCAACTGCCAACATATTCACACCAAAGGTATCTTCCAGTCTGGTCTTCTTATACAACATATTAATCAGATTCTTCACATCTGCATTCTTACGAAGCTCCAGCACAATACGGATACCATCTTTGGAGGACTGGTTAGAGATATCCACGATATCTGTGGTCTTTTTGGTTTCCACCAGATTCGCGATATCATTCAAAAACTTACCGATGTTCGCTCCCATCATAGTATATGGGATTTCGGTAATCACCAGATTCTCTTTTCCACCTTTTGTCTGCTCCACTTCTACTTTTCCACGCAAACGAATCTTACCGGTTCCAGTCTCATAGATCTCCCACAGATCATCTTTATTTACCACCAGACCGCCAGTTGGAAAATCCGGTCCCTGAATGTACTTCATTAGTTCCTTTGTGGTAATGTCACCGTTTTTGATGGTGGCAATCACTGCGTCAATCACCTCTCCCAAATTATGAGGCGGAATGCTGGTTACCATACCAACTGCAATACCGTCTGAGCCGTTCACCAGAAGATTGGGCAGACGTACCGGTAGTACTTCTGGCTCTTTTTCTGTCTCATCGAAGTTCGGCAGGAAATTTACCACATTTTTATCCAGATCACCTAAAAATACTTCCTGAGTGATCTTTTGCAGCCTCGCCTCTGTGTATCGCATAGCTGCTGCACCGTCCCCTTCGATAGAACCAAAGTTACCATGACCATCTACCAGTGGCAGTCCTTTTTTGAATTCCTGTGCCATAACAACTAACGCATCATAGATGGAACTGTCTCCATGCGGATGATACTTACCCATGGTATCTCCCACGATACGGGCACTCTTTCGATACGGCCGATCGTAGCGGATTCCCAGTTCATACATATCATACAGGGTTCTTCTCTGTACCGGTTTTAACCCGTCACGGACATCCGGAAGTGCTCTGGATATAATAACACTCATGGCATAGTCGATATAGGACTTCTGCATCACTTCCGAATACTCGGTACGAATGATCTGTTCTCCTGTTCTTTCCATATATTCACACTACCTCTTTCTTTGCTAATTCACGCCATCTCCAGCTCTGCATCTGTTCTATCTGCCATTTATCAGACATCCAGTTCTGCATCCTGAGCATGTTCATAGATAAAGGCACGTCTCGGTGGTACCTCGGATCCCATAAGCATTTCCGTCACGCTGGATGCCATACGCGCATCTTCGATCTCTACCTGCTTCAGGATTCTGGTTTCCGGATTTAACGTAGTCTCCCAGAGCTGTTCTGCATCCATTTCCCCCAGACCTTTATAACGCTGAAGGGTAAAATTCTTATGTGTTTTTCTGTATTTCTCCAGTGCCTTGTCATCATAAAGGTACTCTTCTTTTCCCCTTGCCGGCATGGCTTTGTAAAGAGGCGGCATGGCTATATACACATGTCCCTCAAAAATCAGTTCCGGCATAAAACGATAGAACAATGTTAACAACAATGTACTGATATGAGCACCATCCACATCCGCATCTGCCATAATAATAATCTTATCATATCGAAGCTTCGTAATATCAAAATCATTGCCATATCCTTCCGAAAATCCGCATCCAAAGGCATTGATCATGGTCTTGATCTCTGCATTTGCCAGTACCTTATCGATGCTGGCTTTCTCTACATTCAAGATCTTTCCACGAATCGGCATGATTGCCTGATAATTTCGATTTCGCGCCATCTTTGCAGAGCCGCCCGCAGAATCTCCCTCTACAATAAAGATCTCACACATCTCTGGCTTTCTGCTTTCGCAGTTTGCCAGCTTGCCGTTGGAATCAAAGGAATACTTCTGCTTTGTCAGCATATTGGTCTTTGCTTTTTCTTCTGTTTTACGGATCTTGGCTGCACGCTCTGCGCAGCTAAGCACTTGCTTCAGCACTTCCAGATTACGGTCAAAATACAGCACTGCCTCATCACTGACCACCTTGGCTACCGCCTTGGAAGCATCCTGGTTATCCAGCTTGGTCTTAGTTTGTCCTTCAAAACGTGGTGCCGGATGCTTGATAGATACCACAGCCGTCATACCGTTTCGGATATCCGCTCCGGTAAAATTCACATCTTTTTCCTTCAGAATACCAAGTTCTCTTGCGTAAGTATTCATAATACCGGTAAATGCAGTCTTAAATCCGGTCAGATGAGTACCGCCTTCTGCATTATAAATGTTATTACAGAAACCCAGTACATTTTCATGAAATTCGTTCACATACTGAATGGCGCATTCTACCGTAATGCCATCACTCTCACCCTTGAAATACACTGGTTCTTCGTTCATTAATTCTTTGTTCTTATTCAGATCCTTCACAAATCCCAGAATACCATCTGGTTCATGGAATTCCTCATGATCCAGTTCTGCCTGTCTTCTGTCTTCAAAGATAATCGTCAGGGCAGGATTCAGATAGGCAGTCTCATGAAGACGACTCTTGATCTCATCCGCTGAAAAATAAGTCTTTTCAAAAATCTCTGGATCTGGCAGGAAATTAATGTTGGTTCCGGTCTCCTTTGTCTTACCCAGTGTCGGGAGCAGTCCATTCACCAATTCAATGGTTGGGATTCCCCGTTCAAACCGATCATGATGAACATATCCTTCTCGGCTGATTTTCACATCCAGATAAACAGACAGTGCATTAACTACTGAAGAACCTACGCCATGCAGACCACCGCTGGTCTTATAGTTACTGTTATCGAATTTTCCTCCGGCATGGAGTGTTGTAAAGACCAGACGTTCTGCCGGCATGCCCTTTTCATGCATTCCCACCGGAATACCACGCCCATTATCGATAACTGTAGCGGAACCATCCTTTTCCAGATAGACCTGAATCCGGTCACATTCTCCTGCCAGATGTTCATCCACCGCATTATCCACAATTTCATACACCAGATGGTTCAGACCTTTTCTGGAAACACTTCCGATGTACATACCAGGTCTCTTCCGAACCGCTTCCAGTCCTTCCAATACAGATATACTTGCTGCATCATAGGTTTTCTTCTTTGCCATACTGCCACTCCATTTCTCAATCCAATCCTACTGTGTCAAAAAAAGCTCTCCTTAATCTCTTAAGGAGAGCTTTTACTTTGTGAGCAGTTCGTAGGGGAATCGAACCCCTGTTTCCGCCGTGAGAGGGCGGCGTCTTAACCGCTTGACCAACGAACCGTACTCACATATATTACAATGTCATCTTGGAAATGTCAACACTTTTTTTTATTTTTTTCAATTTGCGTCCATTCGTCCAGTAAAAAGCCGTAAATTCCGTTTCCGTTAGCGTTTGATCTTATTATTATTGCTTCTTTTCTCTACGACGGAAAATCAGTCTGAAAATCAGACGCACAAACGGTCCACAATAAAACATCTGATAACAGATCGCCATCGGAAAGTTCATTGCCCATGTACGAATCCATTCTCCAAAAGACGGTTTCTTAAATAAAACCGTGGCAATCAGGCTCATTGTCGGGCACATGATACAACAGATACAGATTGAAACCGCATAGGTAATAAACTGTGGTCTGTCTGTCGGCTTCATCACAGTAAATGCAAGCTTTCCAGCCAGCTTGCTGACCACAAAAAACTCCAGTACAAATGCAATCGGCGCCATGAAAACAAGTTCATGTGTTGCAGCCAGAAAAGTAAAGCCGCTGACCACTCCCCCTGTATTCAGTGCAACATTGTACACGATCATTCCGTACACCATGACAGTTGCCATGATCGCAGTGAAAATCACATCTTCAAATTTTGTTTTTGGCATAAAAAAATCCTCCTTATGATAACATAAACTTTTCTGATTCCAGTGTTGTTCGTTATCATCCGAAGGATGTGCGTTTCCAATTACTACCTAAATCAAACTTGGCTATCCTATCATATTTTTTTTTGAAATTCAAGTTCTTTTTTGCTATAATGATAACTGACCTAAATATTTTTACTACAACGGAGATATCTATTATGATTTTTGCACTTATTGACGACAGCAGAGAAGACCGCGAGAAGCTGCATACCCTTCTCACAGAATATGCAGCCCATCATTCCGGCGAACTGATTCTGCGCTGCTTTTCCAGTGGTGAAGAATTTCTGGAAAAATATCGTCCCTGCCAATATGCGGCGATATTTCTTGACATCTATATGAGTGGTATAACAGGTCTGGAAACTGCGCAGGTCATCCGTTATTCAGATGCTGATCTGCCATTGATCTTCATCACATCCAGTCCGGAATATATGGCAGATGCTTTTCGTTTTCATGCTTACGAATATGTAACCAAGCCCTTTGACCGCAGCCGGATCTTTCATCTGATGGATGATCTGATGAAATGCACCACCAAAGAAGAAAACCTGCTTTCTTTTCTGGCAAACAGAGAGACTCATCAGATTCCATATTCTGATATCCTGTTTGTCCGTTCCGCTGACCACCGTTCAGAGATCGTAACCAAAAAAGAGCACAGTTATATCACCCGAACAAATTTCAGTTTCATCGCCGAACAGCTCAGCACTGATTCACGTTATCTGCTATTGATCCGCGGAATTCTGGTAAATATGGACTATATCGTACGTTTTGCCGATCATTCCTGTTATCTGGAAGGGAATATACAACTTCCTGTAAACGTGAAGAACTACCGGCAGATTGAACAAATGTGGAAAAACTATATTTTTCAGAAAATACGTTCCGAACATACCCTACAAGGAGGATTACTATGACACTTTCCAGGTACTTTGCAGAACTCACCTCTTATCTGCCTTTTCTTCCGGCAGCCTTTTTGTGCTATTTTCCTGTAAAAAATCAGTTAAAGTTCAAAAAAAAGAACGTGTTTCTATGCATCTGCCTGGCATTTCTGCTCTGCATTCCTGTTGTCTCGTATTTTACCTGCCTTTTTTCACTGAATGAGAATTTTTTTACACTGCCATTGCTGATCTTATTCTTTGTTCTGTTTCAGTTCTCAGTGCGCACTACTTTCTGTCAGTCCCTTTCCGTTTTTGTTTTTGTCTGTGCACTGTTGAGCTTTTCTGCCAATTTTACCAATGGTTATGATGCTATCCGATATCCTCAGGCAACCGCCTTTGTTGCAAGGCTGGATACCAACCTGTTTCACTTTAGCGTCAGCCTGCTTATGCTGGTTTTGCTCGCATACCCTTTGTCCCGCTATGGCAGTTTCCTGATTAATTCCCTTACCGCCCCCAATATCTGGTATATGACAGTTCTGATCTCAGGGACTTTCCTCGGACTGAATATTCTGATTATCCCGCACAAACACGAAACCCTGTATGTAAACCGTATATTCCTCATTTTCTGGAGTCTTCTGGGAATCATGTTTGCTATGATGATGATGATCTATGTACTTTTCTACTTCATCGCAATCGGTATGCTGGAATCCGCCAAAATTGCTGAACGAAATCATTTTCTGGAAATGCAGGAAGCTCAGTATCTGAAACAGTGCAGGTATATGGAAGAAACCGCACGGATCCGCCACGACTTCCATCATACACTTCATACTCTGAAAATGTTATCAGAAGAACGCAACTACGCCTCTCTGAATCGCTATCTGGACGAATATCTGAAGACCCTTCCTGTGAATCAGTCTGTTACTTACTGCCAGCATAATTCCGTCAATGCATTGCTGAATTATCTAATTCCCTCCGCGCAGGAAGCTGATATTGATATCAATCTGAATATTGATCTTCCAAACCAGCTTACCATCACCGACATCGATCTGTGCAGTATTCTTGGAAATGTGCTGGAAAACGCAATTGACGGATGTAAAACACTCCCGACCGGAAAACGAAGTATCCAGCTTACCGTAACCACGCGGCTTAATGCCTGGCTGTATATTGTCTCTACCAATACTTTCAACGGCAATATAAAGCGAAAAAATGACCAGTACCAGACTACCAAGAAAAATGGTCATGGTATTGGCCTGACTTCCACTCAGATTACTGTGGAAAAATACAACGGAAGCGCACAGTTTTCCAATGATACGTCCTGCTTTTACGTGGATATCATGATCCCGATTGCATAACATATTTTAAAAGACCGGGCATACCATAAAGATACGCCCGGTCTTCTTTTATCTTACTATCGCTTTTGTGATTCACACCCAGCGGGACAGTGGCAGCTGAACAATTATGATTCCGCTTCTGTGTCTGCTTCTGTGTCTGCTTCTGTCTCTGTTTCACTGAAGGATCTGAAAATATTGAGAGCAATCGCCTGTGAATCTTCATCTTCAACAGGTCCTACAATAATACTGTACATATTTCCACTTTCACCTACAAATGCAATACCGCTTACGTTCTGTTCTCCATCAAATCCAACGGTGCTGATACCATTAATCTCTGCATCTGCCAGACCTGTGAATCCTTCTGATTCCAATGCTGCCTTCACTGCATCCAGTTCTGCTTTGGTTCCCATCTCTTCTGCTGTATTGCAGGTGATTGCCAAAGACATCTTGCCATCCGGACTGTTCAGTGCATATACCATGTTATCAGAGTCTGATATGTCTGCTTCTTCCCAGTCAGTCGGAAGGTACAGGTCAAATCCATATTCAAAGGAGATCCATTCTCCATCATATACGTCTGGATCAATATCTTCATAACTCCATACGATAGGTTCTTCGCTCTGTGCCTCTGTTTCTGTATCTGCTTCCGCAAATACAGGCATTGTACCTCCAAATACCATCATTCCAGCCATCATGAGTGCTAATACTCTTTTTTTCATCATCGTTTCCGACTCCTTTCGCTTTCTTTACCAGATATTTTACACTTTTTAACATTTTTTTCAATAAAAATGACGGGAAAGGAGCTAATAATGACGCAAGTGGCACATTCATGATCTACGTCTTCCCAGCTCCCAGAATGCAACTGCACTGGCTGCTGCCACATTCAATGAATCCACTCCATGAGACATGGGAATCTTCACTGTATAATCGCATTCAGCCATGGTAGACGATGACAGCCCCTCTCCTTCTGTTCCCAGGAGCACGGCCAGTTTCTCTTCTCCGGCAAGCTGTGGATCATCAATTGTCACTGAATCATTTCTCAACGCAAATGCGGACGTGCGGAACCCTGCTGCCTTTAAGATCTCCATGCCTTCCTGTGGCCAGGCAGTTCTTTTATCCAGTATGGTCCACGGGATCTGAAATACGGTTCCCATGCTGACGCGAATCGCTCTCCGGTACAGTGGATTACTGCATCCCGCTGTCAATATTACCGCATCCATATTCAGTGCTGCCGCCGAACGGAAAATTGCTCCCACATTGGTCGGATTGACCACTTCTTCCAGAATTGCAATCCTTCCGGTATTTTCGCAGATCTCTTCCACAGACGGAAGCGGACGACGGTACATGGCACAGAGCATACCGCGCGTCAGGGCAAATCCGGTCAGCCTGGTCAGTACTTCAAATTCTGCTGTGTATACAGGCACCTGATTGCATCTTTTCAGCACCTCCAGTACTTCTTCTACACCATTCTCGATCTGTCTTTTTTCCACCAGACAGGATACTGGTATGTAACCTGCATTCAAAGCCCTCTCTATTACTTTGGGACTTTCCGCAATGAACACGCCCTTTTCCGGCTCTGCCCGGTTTAAAAGCTGATTTTCTGTCAGTCTGGCATATACATCCAGCTCCGATGCAGAAAAGTCTGTTATTTCTATGATATTATTTGTTTTCTTATCTGTATTTTTCATAATCAACCGCTTCCTTATTCTCTCCTGTACGGTAATCAATATCGATTCCCGGCTGTACATTGTAGACATAGACGTGAAAGCAGACTCCTGCTCCTTCATCTTCTACCGATTCCGCTTCCATTTCCACACCGGACGCCACCAGATTCAATCCTTCAAAAATCGGCGTCACACGATATAATACATGATTGTCCGTCTCCTGCACATAATCTGCTACTTCATTTTCAAATGGCAACATACCTTCCACATTCATATAACGGGTTCCTGTGATCAGATTCTTCACATTGTCATTTTCTCCTGCCAGCTGAAAACCAATCAGATGGCAGCGGTTGTACAGAGATCCCTGATCCACGATATCATACTGTTTATTTTTCCATCCGGTTGGATGAATCTCCTGAATACTCTGCCGCTTCTCGGTTGGCATGAGTTCTTCGCAGATATTGGCATAGGCTACGCCACACCGCCCCAGGATATCCAGATCACTATAGATCTCAAAAACTTCTGTGGTCTTATCCTCGTCCGAAAAATCCGGTATATTACCATTGAGCACCACATATGGTTCTCCATCATATTCCGGTATCTCATCCAGTGAAATCGTAGGTTCTCTGGTAATGCTCTCGTAGATCCCGCTGCCAAACTGTATCAGCTTTTCCGCCTGCTCCGGTGCAAGCGCCAGGGCACTGCAAATAGCCAGTAGAAGGATCTTCAGCAGCGGATTTTTGATCTTCTTTTGTTTTTTCTTACGATAGTTCTTTTTATAGTATTTTTTCCTGCTCATACTCCTCTTTCCTGTCTGTTAGATGAATATTCCTAAAATCGCTTAAAAACGCATATCGTGTTCCACATGCTTTCGATTTGAATAAAATCGGGTCATGTCTTGTATTTTCAAAAACATGGCCCGAATTATTTTCCAGAAAATTTGTATCTACTCCATACCGCCACAAATGCTATATGTCCCAAATATTGCAAAACTTCTTTCTAATCTTCCCATGGACGGATGCGGTATGTCACTCCCAGATCTTCACAGATCTTGCGACACTGTGCCTCTTCTTCTTTGGTCAGTGTGGTATCTACCGTTGTCAGCACTACATGTGGTACATACTGGGTTGCCTCTTTTGCAAAGCTGAGCATGGCGTCAAAGGACTGATCTCCGAACTTGCTGCGCACCAGTTCATGATAACGGTCTGCATTTGGTGTATTCAGACTGATGGAGATGGTATCTACCAGACCTTTCAGTTCCGGCGTCACATCTCGTTTCCAGATCAGATTCGCCAAACCATTGGTATTGATACGAATCGGCTTCCGATAGTTTTCTTTTACAAACTTTGCGATCTCCAGAATGGCATCCAGACGTTCGGTTGGTTCCCCGTATCCGCAGAAAACCACTTCTTCATACTGAGACATATCAAAATTCGCAAATTCTGCTTTCACTTCTTCCACGGTCGGCTCATGCTCCAGCCACAAAGTCTTGTCATCATGGGTAACTGTATCCATATTCTGGCGCAGGCAGAAGGTACAGGCACATGGACAACGATTGGTCAGATTCACATAAAGATTATTGTGTACCTTGTATAAAATAGTCATTCCTTTTTTCATATTGCATTCCTCTTTTCTGATATTTTATTTCAATGTATATAGTTCTTCTTCGAAACATACCCCGTCCGTCAGCGGCAGATCCATCTCGATGGATCTCTGAATACATTTCTTAATAAACTTCGATGCTTTTCGAACGGACTGGGTGAATTCCACGCCATTTACCGCATCAGCCGCAATAATCGCAGAGAAAATATCACCGGTTCCAGATCTGGAGCTGCCAATCTTATGCGTACGGATCAGTTCATAGCCTTTCCCCTTTTCCAGACAGAAGTTAGATACATAGGTCTTCTGCGGAATTCCGGTAATCACAATCTTTTCCGGTCCGATCTCTCCGATCTTTTCTGCCAGTGCCAGCAGTTCTCTTGTGGTCCATTTTTCTTTATATGGTGTTCCTGTCAAGATACAGGCCTCCGTCACATTCGGCACTACAATGTCCGCATAACGCACTAATTCAATCATCTGGCTGCACATCTCTTCCGTATAAGTCGGGTATGCTTTTCCATAATCACCCATTACCGGATCAATAACGGTGATGGTATCTTCCTTCTTAAAGTCTCGAATAAACTGACTCACAATCTGAATCTGCTGCGCTGATCCAAGAAATCCGGTACAGATTCCCTTGAAATGAAGCTGCAGCTTTTTCCATTCTTCGATATAAGCCTGCATATTGTCCGTATAGTCAGTGTAAAAAAAGCTCTCAAATCCGGTATGATCGGAAAAAATCGAAGTCGGCAATGCACAGCACTGCACCTTCAACATTGAAATAATCGGCAGCTGTACTGCAACCGAACATCGCCCGAACCCTGTATAATCATTAATTAATGCGATCTTTTTCTGATGGTTATGATTAGCCATAACACGTTCCTTCCTGTTATTCCTTCGTTTTAAACTGTTCCTGCACGGTATCTGCTTTTGTTTCTTTCCAGATATAACTGTATCCAAACAGTTACTTTGCATATATTACACCACTTTTTACAAATAATCAAATGCCAGCCTGTGAAAAAAGTTTATGGTCACCATTTTTGACTAAATTAAATCACAGATGACATAATTAAGCGTATTCTTTGAGCATTTTCTTGTCATGAAAAAACAGGACATGTGAAACTTTTTCACACATGCCCTGTCTTTTTTGTTTTGATTTATAACATTCCAAAATTACATTTTATGTTTCTTCGCAGCAAAGAAATCTCTTGTTTCTTTGACTACCACACCGTTTAATGCAAACAGTGCGATCATATTCGGGATTGCCATCAGTCCGTTGAAAATATCTGCGATTGTCCATACCGCACTCACTGTCATGTACGGTCCGATGAATACCGCAAAGATGTATATCCAGCGGAAGACTTTGACTGGCTTCATGTTACCGCCTGTCAGATATTCCAGACAGCGTTCACTGTAATAATCCCATCCGAGGATCGTGGTAAACGCGAAGAATACCAGACAGATCATCAGAACAAAGGAAGAAAACTGCGGTGCAAACGGAAGTCCGTTCTGGAATGCATAGGTAGTCACTTCCACGCCTTGAAGACCTTCCACCTGCCATGCTCCGGTCAGAACAATAGACAAACCTGTCAGTGTACAGATCACGATGGTATCCAGGAAAGTTCCTGTCATGCTGACCAGCCCCTGACGAACCGGTTCATTGGTCTGAGCTGCTGCTGCAGCAATCGGAGCACTACCAAGACCTGCTTCATTGGAGAAGATACCACGGGCAACACCTTTCTGCATTGCTACGATCATGCTTCCTACCACACCACCGGTAACTGCTTTTGGATTAAATGCTGCTGTCACAATCGTTACGATTGCTTCAGGTACATGTGAAACATTACAGATGATCAGGATAGCTACTACAACAAAATAAATCACTGCCATAAATGGTACAATAATCTGGCTGACTTTTGCGATACGTTTTACACCGCCAATCAATACAGCTGCCACACAAAACGCCAGTAACAAAGATGCAACTACAACGGACCAAGAATAGCTTCCGAGGGACGGCAGTGTTACACAATGCAGATTCTCCGGATCAAAGAAGCCATTGACTGCACTGGCAATACCATTTACCTGACTGAAAGTACCGATACCAAACAGACCTACACAGACTCCAAAGAATGCAAAAATCTTTGCCAGCCATGTCCATTTCTTTCCCATACCCTGTTCAATATAATAGAACGGACCACCGAGACTGTGTCCATCCTCTGCAACTACACGATATTTGACCGCCAGAAGCCCTTCGGAATACTTGGTTGCCATTCCAAGAAAGGCTGCCACAATCATCCAGAATAATGCACCCGGACCACCCGCACAGACCGCCGTAGCTACACCGACGATATTACCGGTACCAATGGTTGCGCTCAGTGCAGTACACAGTGCTGAGAAACTGGTAATCTCTCCCACACCGTCTTTTTCATTCTTAAACATCCATTTCAGTGCCAGCGGAAGCTTATGTACCTGCATCACGCCCAGACGTACGGTAAGCAGGAGACCACCGGCCATAATCAGAACCATCAGTGGCACTCCCCATACCAGATCATCTACATACACCAGAAAACTATTGATTGCACTCCACATTGTAACTTTCTCCTATCCTTTTCTCTTTTTCTGCATCGTTTTTTCTGTGCCTGTTATCACAGCTTTTCAAACAACTGCATGTCTGTGAGTTTTTCAAAATGGAATCCGCAAAGATGTCAAACTGATCTATAGATATACTCTGATATGAATAAGACTGCCCAATGTGATCTGGTAAATGTATGTGCCCGCATGAAGCGTAACTTATTTCACAGGATGAAATTGCCCATGAAATTAAAATATCCCTTACACCATAAACATACTGGTACAGGGATGGAAGATATACTTTAGAACGATATCTTCTCTGTCCTTTTACCTGAGAGATTCATATATCAATAAGATATGATATATGTTGCACCTTCGGCCCCCGATCTGATCCGGGTGTCTCCAGAGAGTCGATCCATTTACAGTTGCACCGGTAAGTACCGGCACCTGAGAGTTTTACTCCTTCGGTAGACGCATGTCTTTTCCTGCAAACTTCATTTCGAAATAGCTCTTTTTGAATACTATATATCGTCTGCCATTATTTGGCAAGTCTTTTTTTCAGATCTTTTGTTTCTGTTTTCTCATAATATAAATATAATATGGTACAAGTGGGATCAACGCTGCGATCCACGCTGCCGGATCTGCCAGACAGACACCACGAAAACTGGTGTGCCCCGCCACCAGAAGTACAATGATGGTTCGTGCAGCAAGTTCAAAGATACCGCCCATCATCGGAACTAGTCCGTAGCCCATCCCCTGCAGGGTATTACGGTACAGGAAAATACTTCCAAGAAACGGATAGCACCAGAACACGGTATGGAAATACTCTACTGATACTGCAAGTACATCCGTTTCAGATGAATTCACAAAGATACAGGTCATGTATTTACCAAAGAAAAACATCAGTATCATGGCTATCACACTCCATGCCAGTATCATGTACTGAGTGCAGCGTACGCCTTCTCTTACACGGTCGATTCTTCCGGCACCCCTGTTCTGTCCCACATAGGTTGCCACTGTTGCTCCGAATGCCACAAAAACAGTTCCAAGAATGTTCTGCAGCTTTCCTGCTGCGGAAAATCCTGCCATATAGGTTTCCCCATAGACATTGACTGCTCCCTGTACAATAATCGTTCCGATTGCCGTAATAGAGAACTGCAATGCCATGGGAATTCCCAGTCCCAGAAGCTTTTTCACAGAATTCCAGGAATAACGAAAATCTTCTTTTCTCAAATGAAGAATCGGGTACTTTTTCACAATATAGATAAAACAGCAAAATGCGGAAATAGCCTGGGCTATAACAGTGGCATAAGCGCATCCTTCCACACCCATTCCCATAACTACAATAAATACAATATCCAGAAATACATTAATGCCTGCTGAAATCATCAGGAAATATAGTGGTGATCTGGAATCACCCAGCGCACGTAAGAACGCTGATAACGCATCATAGGCAACGGTTACCAGCAGCCCCGCATAGATAATACCCATATATGCCTTTACTTCCGGCATAATCTCTTCAGAATAATTCATCAGCCGTAATATCGGCTCATTTGCCAGAGTCAGTCCAATTGTCATAACCAATGCAAATGCCACGGACAAATACACAGACATTGCCACATAATGACGCATTCTGTCTTCTTTCTTTGCCCCAAAGCACTGTGCCACCATGATGGCAAATCCGCTGGTCAGACCGTTCAGCCAGCCTATCACAAAAAACATCAGGGAACCGGTACTGCCGATGGCAGCCAGTGCCTGTACGCCAAGGAACTGCCCTGCAACAATAGAATCTACCACATTATAGAACTGCTGAAACAGGTTGCCCAGGAACATCGGTATCATAAACCGGATAATCAGCTTCGCCGGGCTTCCCGTTGTCATATCACTTATTGTCTGCTTCCTTTCCATTCTTTCTCATCCTTCCCATACGGCAGGCACCGATCACCGGATCACAGTCTGCCAGTATTACATCCACATTCTCTTTCTTTGCTTTCACCTGCCGAATCACCTGACTGGTGAGAAGATTCTCTTCTCCTTTCAATACGCTGCCTGCCAGAGCGCTTCCCCCTGCATGCTTTCCTCTATATAATCACCAAATACAAAATAAGACTCTTCCCCATCGCGTACTGCTGCATTCATTCCGGTTCCGGCACATAGCACCATGTCTCCTTTGCCTTCCTCCACACAGTATAAAGCAATAACTGCATTATTATAGGCATGCAAATCAGAAATTTCAAGTATTTTTTTAGTTCATTCGTCACTTTTTCTTTATCACCCTGCCAGTCGATACCGGTAATACCAGCAATCGCTGTCCCAATCTGTTCTCTGGTAATCCCAGCCTGAGCAATGGCTTCTTCCACTGCTTCTTTTATTTTTGTAAACGCAGATGTCATCCCATCTGTCGGATAGTAGGCACCTCTTCTGGTTGCAATCCCCAGTATCTTTCCCGCTTCATCCATGACAGCAGCTGCTGTCTTTGTTCCCCCCTGATCAATTCCCAGTATGTAACTCATTTTTCCTCCATGATTTTCTGACTGTTTTACAAGAATTTTGGTGTTTAAATGTGTATCGATACACATCATATTTTAAGTATAATATTCTTTTTAATTCTGTCAATGGGTGCTTACGAAGCTACCAAGCACCTGATAGCTCAGGGGCGAAAACGCATCATTCATGTTACCGGAGATATGAACTATACCGCTTCTCTGGAACGTTTAAACGGATTTGTACGTGCTATGCGTGACAGCCATATTCCCATTAATGCTGATTCCATTCTGTATGCAGACTTTTTTGAGGAATCTGCATATCGCCAGATAACGGGGCTTCTAAAGCGGGACATCCATCCGGATGCCGTTTTTGCCGGTGCTGATAAAACAGCCTACGGTGTACTTCGTGCACTTATGAACGCAGGCATTTCCATTCCGTGGGAAACTGCTGTGATCGGTTTTGATGATGATACCCCGGATTCCAGGGATATTATTTTTCCCGGACTTTCCACTATGCGCCAGCCTATGTATGAGATGGGCTGTGCTGCTGTTGAACTGTTACTGGCTGTCATTCGTGATCCGGCACACCAGCCTGAGACCAGATGTTTCCAGCCACAGCTTATTCTGAGAGAAACCTGTAAATAACTGTAACAAAAAGAGGACTTTACTATGACTGAAAGAGGATTAAAACAGCTTACCATTCAGGCTGCCATTTATGGTGACCGCGATGCAGCTCTCCAGGCTCTGACAATTCATCCACTGGTAAATTCTGCTGAAACAGCCCGCCTCATGCTGAATGATATTCTGAGTGAAAATCAGACTTTCCTGCCAAATTTTGCTTAAAAAACGGGAGGCACCTCTACAGATGTCTCCCGCTGCTTCTCTATCCTTCCATTCTTCTTCTGATATAGTCTTCCAACATATCAGTGGTTCTTTCGATTCCCATCTTACTGCTGTTAATACTCAGATCGTAATTTCTGGAATCGCCCCATTTACCCTGACAGAAATGATTGTGATAAGTTTTTCTTTTTCGGTCATGATGAGCAATACTCTCTTCTGCTTTCATTCTGTCCACATGTTCTCTGTCCATGATACGCTTCACTTTTTCTTCCAGATCTCCCAGCACAAAAATACTGATCAGTCCCTTGTATTCCTTCAGGATATCTTCTGAGCATCTTCCAACAATCACAAAAGATTCACCAGATGCAGCCTTTTTTCTCAGATAATCGAACTGCATATTGGCAAGATTCTCCTGAGGAGAATTACTGAATCCATTTACCGTTCTGGAAAAAAACGGTATCTTCGGAAGTTCATCAAAACGCTCCAGTGTCTTGACATCCACTTTCTTACCTGCCGCAATTTCACCAATCAGGTGATAGTCGTAAAAAGAGATCTCAAATCTCTTTGCCAGTTCCTCTGCGATTACATGACCGCCGCTGCCGTATTCACGACCTATTGAAATAATTAACTGCTTTTTTTCACCCATCTTATCATCCCCCACTTCTCTCACAAACTATTCTGTTCCTCTTTCACCGAATAATTTTATTTTAACAATATCTCAGCCAGATGCCTACTGTAGCCACTATCATAACAATGATTGTTGCCGGCACCGCACTCTTACAGTACCTGCCCCAGCCAATAATATGACCTTCCTTTGCCACAACTGACATACCTACTACGTTAGCAGATGCTCCAATCGGTGTTGCACTGCCTCCGATGTCTGTTCCCATAGACAATCCCCATGCCAGCGTAGAGATATCAATACCATTTAACGCTGCCAGACTCTGAATAACCGGAACCATAGTAGCCGCAAACGGGATATTATCTACAAATGCACTGGCAATGGCAGATATCCAGATAATGATTGCCACCATAATATACAGGTTACCGCCACTGATTTTTTCGATCACACCTGCGATCAGCTCCAGAATATGTGTCTGCTCCAGTCCGCCAACAACAACAAACAGACCAATGAAGAATAACAGTGTCTTATAATCCACACCTTTCATAACATCCATTTTATTTTTGGAAGTCAGAAGTGTTACTACTGTGATTCCCAGTCCAATGGTAGCTACCGTCAATCCTGTCTGGGCATGTGTTACCAGAAGTACCACTGCTGCCAGAAAAATCACTGTACTGATTGCGAAACCTTTTTTATCTTTAATTGCAGACTTCGGATCTGGATAATCCTTTACTGATGTATGTTGTCCTGCCGTGGATAATTCCTTTCGGAAACAGAAATAGTAATAAATCACCACAAGAATCAGGGAGATACCTGCCAGTACTCCTGTATTGGTAATAAAATCCGCAAATGTTAACTGCAGGGAGGTTCCTACGATAATGTTTGGCGGATCTCCACACATGGTTGCCGATCCCCCCAGATTCGCACAGAAGATCTCTGCCAAAACCATCGGAACCGGATCAAATTCCAACAACTGTGAAAGTTCCAGTGTAACTGCTGCCAGAAACAGTATTACTGTAATACTGTCAATAAACATTGCCAGCACTGCTGACATAATCATAAAGGTAATAAAAATCGGAATGACCTGGTATTTTACTGCTTTTGCAATGGACATACAAAGCCAGCGGAAAAATCCGGCTGCTGCCATCCCTTCTACCATAATCATCATTCCTGCCACAAAAATAATCGTAGCCCAGTTGATCCCCCCTGTGCTCTCTGAAGCTTCCCCCGATACCATCCAGAAATTCTTTGTAAAAATTCCTGCAAAGTTCAGCGTTTCCGTCACTGCAGATGTACTGTGCATACAGACACCAAATACCAGAATCAGTGTCAGTGCGGCGCATCCCAGTGTGATGATGTGACGTTCAAATTTCTCTAAGATAATTAACAGAAACATCACCAGAAAAATTGTTACTGCTGCGATTTGTGCTGCCATCTCTTTTGTCCTTCTCTCTCCTCTTGTATTTTTACAACATTCGTATTATATACGTTTTTTGTACTTTTTTCAATACAAAATTTGAGAATTCATAACTAAAGATCCCGTTCAAGCAGGGCTTCAAACTGATCCTGCGGCACTGGTCTGGAAAAGTAATATCCCTGGAAAAAGTCACATCCATTTTCCTTCAGGAAATCCGCCTGTTCACGCGTCTCCACGCCTTCTGCAATCACTTTCATATCCAGTCTGTGCGCCAGATCTATCACAGAAATAATAATATTGTCATTTTTTATATTCGTACCGATCCTCCTGGTAAATCCCATGTCCAGTTTTAGCACATCAAACTCATATTCCCGGATTGTACTAAAAGACGATACACCGCTTCCGAAATCATCCATCAATATAGATGTCCCACTCTTGTGCAATGTTTTTAGGAAATCCATTCCTGCCGGAGAAATCGTGGCATAGGCTGATTCAGTGATCTCATAACTGACTTGTTTCACATCTTCTTCTGTATCCCGGATATCCTTCAGAATAAGCTGCATAATACTGTCATCCATCAGATCCATTCTGGAAAGGTTCATGGCAATCTTTACCGTCGGCATTCCCTTTGCTTTCCGATCTCTCAGGAAATCATAAATCTTATGATGGACGCAGGTATCCAGAAGCGTGATATGACCGCTCTCCTCCAGTGCCGGTACAAACTTTCCCGGCAGCATAATGCCGTGCTCTGCCGAATTCCATCTGGCAAGTGCCTCTGCGGATACAATCTTTTCCGTATGTGCGTCATAAATCGGCTGATAATAAATCTGTATTTCTCCATTCTTAATAGCATCTTCAAGCTGACTGATTGCTATACTTGTCTGCTCATAGTCTGCTTTCATCTGTTCCTGAAAAACAGCATATGGCTGTACGTACTGATTCTTTATCCAGTTCTTCGCCAGTTTCGCCCGATCATACATCTCCGACACACTTAAGGTGCAATGCTCCGGTACCAGATAGATCCCGCATATTCCATAAATATCCACTTTCATATCGGCTTTTTCATAAACAGTGTGCAGAAGCTCTGTCAGTCTGGTATAATCCAGATTCTTCTGTTCCACCAGTATTGCAAATCGGTCTGCTTCCATTCTTGCCACCAGAAGCGGTCTCAGGAAACTGCTTCTCAGGGAATTAATACCTTTACGCAGAAGCAGATCTCCTGTCTCATATCCAAACAGATCATTGATTGTTTTAAATCTGCTGATATTAAAATACAGAATTGCAAACTTCTCATCTGGATTAGACGCCAGTATTTTTGCTGCATGGTGCATATATCCTTCCCGGTTCAGTGCACCTGTTACCGGGTCATGTTCCTGTTCCTCGCGCATATCATTTAAAGCAATCAAAACGATCTCTTTTTCTTTATCGTACCAATAATAAGTACCACATTCCGTCTCATCCGACTTATTATATACCTGAAAACAATACTTGCCGGCAACTGTCATATTTTCCCGCACAGTCTCCAGAGACGTACATCGCCGAAATGCTTTCTGACAGGACGGATCCACCCACCTTTCTATCATGTCATCTATCACTTTTTCATATGGATACTGTGTATCTCCATTCCACCAACTGTCCTTCCCATACAGTGCCGGGAAAGAAATATATCTGCTTTTCAGATCCAGTAATCCCAATGCCTTATAATGTTCTTTGCATAGGATATCCCAGATTCTTTTTTCCGTACTTTTCCTTTCTTCCCGAAGCTGCTTTTCCATTGTAGTCTTTTCCTTCCGTCTTTATCACGCTGTATATGCGTAAACACCTTTATTTTCTATATTACCATAGAAAAATCTTTTTTCCAAGTAGATAAGCGGGAATCCTTCATCACTTTTACTGTTTTTTTCATAAAATATTCTGTGAATTATGGAGTATTTTTACATATTTTTCCATAAGTTCCTCAGTTTTAGAATGCTTCGGAAAAGATACAGATCCAAGACGTTTCACCGGCATGATCCCCATAAGTGAATTGGTTACAAAACACTCTTCAAAATGCCCCAGCATATCCGGATAAATAACGGTCTCCAGCACATTCTCGGTTTCGCAGAGATATTCCCTCATGATTCCCGGAAGAAGACCACAGGTCATCTCTGGCGTCTCCAGTTTTCCATTACGCACAAAGAAGATATTGCTCACTGTTCCCTCTGTAATCTCTCCACAGGTATTTAAAAAGATACGTTCATCCTTTCTGGCTTCTGCTGCTGCCCTTTTTTCCATAATGCAGTCTCCGTAATTCATAGTCTTATAGTACACCAGCGGTGATGTCTCATTGCGTCTGACCTCACTGAAATCCATTACAAATCCCTGCCGGTACTGTTCTTCACGGTAATGATTACCCCGTACCTGATAAACTACATTTTTCTCAGAAATCATCACCTTCAGTGCGCCATGCTGTTTTTCTTCCTCTGTTATA
This sequence comes from uncultured Lachnospiraceae bacterium, assembly GCA_900544685.1. Taxonomy (GTDB): domain Bacteria; phylum Bacillota; class Clostridia; order Lachnospirales; family Lachnospiraceae; genus Marvinbryantia. The sequence continues at coordinate 42,480 of UQWA01000002.1, forward strand.
CCAGTCAGATAATCCAGCACTCCTTCACAGGTAATGCCGCGTGATTCCAGACTGTCAAGCTTCAGAAAATCTGCTGCCTTTGCCAGTCGGTTCAGATGTCTCTTAAGAAATACTGGTTTTCCATGTTCCAGAGCAATCGTCTCAAATGCTCCCAGCCCAAACTGATACCCCTGATCCAGTTCTATTTTCATTTCAATGCCTCCAGTATTGCTTTTGCCTTCTGCAACGTTTCTTCATATTCAAACTCCAGATCTGACTCTGCTGTAATTCCTCCCCCTACTCCCAAATGGTACCTTCCGTCCTTATGCAGTGCTGTACGTATCACAATGTTAAAGTCGCAGTCTCCATCCAGCGTCAGATATCCTATGGAACCGGTGTAGAGATTCCGTTTTCCATGTTCCAATTCATCGATAATCTCCATGGCACGATATTTTGGTGCACCGGTAATCGATCCTCCAGGGAATGCTGCCTCCAGCAGATCCATTATATTTTTTCCTTCCTGAAGGGTTCCTTCAATATCGGATACCAAATGAAAAACAGTGGCATACTCTTCCACAGTAAACAGTTCTGTCACTTTTACACTTCCCGGTACACACACACGGTTCAGATCATTTCGCTCCAGATCTACAATCATCAGAAGTTCACTTTTATCTTTTTCTGAATTCTGCAGTTCTTCTCTCATCATTCGGTCCTCTTCTGGTGTTTCTCCTCGTTTTCTGGTACCTTTTATCGGTCTGGTATGTACTGTTCCTTTTTTCATCTGCAGAAACCGCTCCGGTGAAGCACATATGATCTGATACTTCCCATAATCCAGATAGCCGCCAAAAGGAGACGGATTTGCTCTGCGCAGATCGTAAAAAACATCCAGAGGCTTTTTCTTACTTTCTATGGTAAGCTGCTGTGTCATATTGGCAATATAGATATCCCCTTCTATGATGTACTGAATCATATCTGCCACAGCCTGCTTATATTCTTCTTTTTCAAAATTTGGAAAAACTGCTATTTCTGCTCTGGCTTTTGTTCTTTCTTCTCTCTGTTGTACGATTTTTTTACAGCGATGCTCTGCTTCTTCCAGCATCTGCGCAGCGTCACCGGTAATTCCATCTGCAATCAGCCAGATTTCTTTTTTGAGGCAGTCTTCTATTATGAAGAAATCATAAAAAGTCACTGCTGCTTCCGGTATATGGACAATCTCTTCTTCTCCTGATACTATCCCCTGTCTTTCCCTTCCGTAATCATAGGAAAAGTACCCAATTGCACCGGATATTATCGGAAGTTCACTGTCATTCTTATCCACATGCTCTGCCAGATAGGTCTTCATATAGGATTCAAAAGTCTGCTCTTTCTCCTCCAGTCCGTTTATGGTAAATATCTCTCCATCTTTTACCAGCTTCAGATAAGGGCAGCGTCCAATGATCGAATATTTTCCAAGGTGATTTACCAGAGAGGAATCCAGAAATACGCATTCTTCCTCTTTCTGATAGATTCGGAACAGTTCTGCTGCCGGAGTATATATATCCAGCTTTTTGATTTTTCTCTGTTTCTGATACATAGCTTCTTATCTCCTTTATGCAATATGCGCTTTTTTCTGTGCTTCTGCAATCAGACAGAAGTTCTCCAGTAACTCATGTCCATACTCCGTCAACACTGCTTCTGGATGAAACTGTACTCCGAAAACCGGCCATTTTTTATGGGAAATTCCCATAACTGCGCCATCTGCTGCGACTGCATCCACCTGATATTCAGAAGGTACCGTATCCTGTTCCACAACCAGTGAATGGTATCTGGTTACTTTATAATCAGAAGGCAGTCCCTGAAAGACCCCCGTTCCGTTATGATGAATCTGTGTCACTTTTCCATGCATGGGACGTACCCCCTTCTTCACCGTCGCACCGCAGCAGTGTCCAAGCACCTGATGTCCCAGACAGACTCCCAAAATCGGGATTCTTCCCTGAAACTGTCTGACCGTTTCCATGCAAAGTCCGGCATCCCACGGGCGTTTCGGTCCCGGTGACAGGATAATCCCCTCTGGCTGCATTTTCTCGATATTCTCCAGTGTGATTTCATCACATCTTTTTACCACAATCTCTCTTCCCAGTTCCTGAAAATAAGCCTTCAGATTGTATACAAAAGAATCATAATTATCAATCATCAAATACATCTTCCATTTCCTCCTGAAAAACAAAAAAGGATAACAAACGGCATACAAAACGTATGCACAGTCGTTATCCCTTCTGGTCCGTAATCTGTGTCTGTAATTAAAGTTTATATTATCATATTCTGTGGTTTCCAGTCAACCATATTCCACTTTTGTACGGCATACTCAGGAAATTTTTTCCAGAAATACTTCCAGAATACCGCCACATACCATTCCTTCTTCCTCTGCTTCTTCAGCAGTCAAATCCACTTTGATTAATGCCGTGTTCTTCTCAGGCTGAATCATCAGTTCTCGTGATGCCGTGATCACTTTTGCTTCCAGACATCCACCGCCTATGTTCCCTGTCAGCCGTCCATCCTGCAGGATCAGCATTTTGGTTCCTACTGCTCTGGGCGCCGAGCCTTTTCTGGATACTATGGTGGCAAGCACCTTCTGGATTCCTTCATTCAGTGGATCCTTCAGGGCTTTCATAATCTCATCTGAGAATCCGCTTCCCATATTGCGTTTTCCCTTTTCCCGGATAATCTCTGCCATAACAGAGACTGCTATCTCCTCCGGTGTCTCTGCCTGTATATTCAGACCGATCGGTGCATGAAGGGATGCGATTACCTCTGTATCTGCAGGAATCTGTGCCAATCCCCGCTCATAGGTATCGCAGATTACACGGTCTGCACCTGCTGTCCTGGCATGATCTGCAAAAAGCGGACGATCCTCCAGTACTGTCACATTGATTTGCATCAGTACAGCTATCCGAATAACAGCAACTGCCACATGACCTCCTCCACATACCACCAGCTTAGGCTGTCTGCCAACTTTTTCGGTATAGATCCTTACTCCCAAAGCTTTAAAGCACCCCTTATCCGGTGCTGCTCCCAGTTCTTCTGGATACCCAAAGAACAGATCCGTCTCTCCTGTTTGTCTGCAGAACTCCCCGTTTTCCGTAAGTATTTTTTTTCCTGCGTTACTTCCGGTAAGAATTGTATATAATTTTCTTTCTATATTTGGCGATGCTGATGACAATGCTTCCAGTATCTCTTTCATATTACCTTCCTTATTTTACCAGTCCTGTGATTTTTCATCAATATCACGTAGTTCCTGCTTTAATGTTTCACATAAAAGTACCTGATCCAGATGTTTCTTTACCACCTGTTTTCCACCGGTATCCCCTTTCAGTTCCATGAGCTCCGGAAAATACCGTTTATCCAGAAACACAGGATTTCCCAAACAGTCTTTCGTTCCGGCACAGATGATCTTTCCAGGATTCTTCACCGCCATTTCCAACATCTGCTCTATGGTCTGTGCCTTTAATGCCGGCTGATCACACACTGCAAACAGAATTCCCTGAAGCTGTGGATTCTCCTTTCGGCAGGCTTCCATTCCCAGCTTCAGAGATAAGGAAATTCCTTTTTCCGGCTCTGCATTCTCTACATTCAGCATATCATGATCCTGCGCATACTCCAGAATCTGCGGGATCCTGCTGACTACTGTCCTAGTGCACATAGAGAAATCCTTCATCTGATCCAAAAGATAACGGAACATCGGCTTTCCGTTTTTTTCTGCCAGAAGCTTATTCTCCTGCACCTCTCCATAACGGCTGGATTTTCCGGCTGCCAGAAAAACCATACCATACTGTGCAAACAAAATCGTCCGTATAGCTTCTGTCACGCCTCTTCCAATCTTTCTTGCCTTGTCAGAAATCAGATATACCAGAGACGGTTCCATTCTGGGATCCACGTCTCCGATCTTCATTCCCTTCGTGACTTTCACACCTGCCTGAAGCATACCACGGACAATTCCATCAATCAAGGCATATACTGGCTGTCCACCGGTAACCGCCAGCAGATCGCCTTTTCGCACCACATCTCCAATATCTGCCACTGGATCCATAATGCCATCTGCCGATGCTTGGATCAGACGTTCCATCGCATAACCGCCTATCATACCAGGCACTCCGGTATTGGGAATTGCCCTGCCCTCATAAATCGGCTGACCTAAAGTTACACCTCTTTTCGTCTCAATTACCGCATGGCAGTCTCTTCCCGCTGTAAACCCCGGTCCCAGGGCAATCACACATGAACCGTCTTTTATACTGGTTCCCAGATTCTTTTTTGCCATGATCGCATCTACAATCACATCAAAATGCATCTTCCTCCGAATCTCCCCTGCCGGATCCACCAGCACAGCAATCTTCCCTTTTTGCAATGCCGTCTCTGCCTCTGTTTCATCATGAACCAGCAAAGCAGTATGTTTTTCTATTACCACTTTTCCTTCATATACAGCTCTGGAACATGCAACCTGTCTGCGCACGGTCAGCGGAACTGCAATCTCAGTCATTACGATCTGATGCCCCTGTTCCTTCAGTTCTGCCGCTACACCGGTAGCCAAGTCTCCGGCTCCTCTGATTAATATTCTAAGTGCCATGTTTCTCTTCCTTATCTTTTCGGTTCATGTTACATCCATCTTATTCCATTTTAGCATCTTCCATCAGCCGGGACGTAATACACACAGACTGTATCCCGTATTCCAGCATCTTTTTTCCTGCCTTTACTGCCCGATGCACCATCTTGGGTGTATCTGCTTTATTTAAAATCACATGATAGGCGCGATCTCCTACCATTTTCCGACCGCCCTGCGTACTGGCAGCCAAAAGTGACAGATCTGTCTCTGTCAGTTGATCGTTCTCCGTTTTTCCCAGAACCTCCGCTACTCTGTGACTGCGAAAGCAGCATTCACCAATGGGCCGGTCTAATCCATCCAGTCCATATACCTGTATTACCCTGGTGGTCTCTGGCAGGATCACTGGTTCGTGTACTTCCGGTGCCTTTACCGGAAGACACTTTGCACCGTCTGCTTCCAGAAGCAGCCATGCTCCGGTTCCGATCACCTTCTGCAAAAATGTTTCCGGGAACCCCTTCATCTTCACTTCAGACACTGGTTCTCCCATCCAGACCGTTCCACAGCTTTCATAAATTCTAAGAAAGCTCTCCAGTGACGGAGTCCCCAGAAAGCTTTCGTTTTTTTCATATTGCATATGAGTGGTGGTGGAGACTGCATGAAAAATCTTCCGCGCCATCCATTCTCTCTGCATTCTCCGAATCACTGTGGTCTTTCCTCCGCCCCCGGTAAGGGACAGAATCTCCCGGCAATCCGTATCTAATTCCAATGCATCAAACAGGCTGGCCTCTTCCTGCCATCTGCCTCCCCGCCAGTTCAGTATCATATTACGCTTCTCCTGCTATGGACATAGCGATCTTCTCTCCTGTCATCGGAAGATCCCTCAACCAATGACCGGTTGCATTATAGATAGCATCTGCCAGTGCCGGTGCCGGTGTATTGATTACAATTTCCCCAATGGATTTTACTCCAAACGGTCCGGTCGGTTCAAAACTTGGACGGAATTCCACTCGCAGTTTTCCGTAATCCATTCTGGTCGGAATCTTATACTGCATCAAAGAATTGTTATATAACTGTCCTTTTTCGGAATACTGTATATTCTCAAATAACGCCATACCGATCCCCTGTCCCAGACCGCCTTCCACCTGTACTCTTGCCAGGTTCGGGTTTACCACAGTTCCGCAGTCTACCACGGCCGCATAGTCCAGGATCTCTACATGACCGGTCTCTTTGTCCAGTTCAATCTCTACCGCACCTGCCATATATGGAGGCGGTGATACCGGAGACGTATAACTCTCTGTCACCTGAAGTGCATAGTCATTGGAACACTGTGCCTGATATCCGATCTCTTCGATGGTCACTGATTCACCTGTCTTCACATTCTTTGCCACATGGCCGTCATAATCCACATCCTCCAGTTCACAGGTAAGCATTCGTGCTGCCAGTGTGCGGATTCTCTTTTCCAGCTCTGTGCTGGCCCGTACTACTGCCTGACCGGTAATATAGGTGGTACTGGATGCATAAGATCCTGAATCATAAGGAGAAAAGTCTGTATCTGCACCGGATACAAAGATTTCATCGGTGGTTACGTTCAGGCAGTCTGCTGCCATCTGAGACAAAATGGTGTCACATCCGGTTCCCATATCTGCTGCTGCTATGGTTAATTTGTAACTTCCATCTTCATTTAACATAATGGTAGCGGATCCCACATCCACATGGGAAATACAAGAACCCTGCATGGCCATAGCGATTCCCACAGAACGTACCTTTCCATTTCCCATATCCTTACATGGGAACTTTTCTTTCCATCCGATCATCTCAGCCGCCCGCATCAGGCACTCATCCAAACGACATCCAGATGCTATCTCATTATCATAAGCCATCATGCACATACCCTGACGTACCACATTTTTCATACGGATCTCTACCGGATCCATGCCAATCTGACCTGCCAGTTCATTGACTACAGATTCCAGGGCAAACACACCCTGAGTGGCTCCGTAACCACGGTAAGCGCCCGCTGCACAGATATTGGTATATACCACATCAAAGGTATGACGGTACGCTTCCAGATTGGCTGTATACAGAGGAATGGACTTATGTCCGGTCAGGCCTGCCGTCGTCGGTCCATGATCGCCATAAGCACCGGTATTGGACAGGTTATAGACTTCAATGGCACGAATAGTTCCATCATTATTTGCGCCCACCTTTACGGTCACTTCCATCTCATGACGCGGGGAACCGGCAATCTGGCTTTCCTCTCTGGAATAAAGCAACTTAGACGGCTTCTTTGTCATCCATGTCACAAATGCCGGATAAATCTCTGACACTACGGTCTGCTTTGCTCCAAATCCCCCGCCGATACGCGGTTTCATGGAACGTACCTTGGACTTTGGAATGCCAAGAGCCGTAGCAATAATCCTTCTTACATGGAAAACGATCTGGGTAGAACTTAAAATAACCAGTCTTCCATAAGTATCAATATAACAACAGGTCCGGAAGGTCTCCATCATAGCCTGATTTACTGCTGGTACATGAAAAGTACGCTCCAGTGTAAGATCACAGTCTGAAAAGACCTTTTCTACATCTCCCTTTTCATCTTCCATATGTGCACACAGATTTCTGTGATTATCTGCCCCTACCGGGAACATCGACTTCCAGCTATCTTCCGGATGTACCAGTACCGGATTATCTTTTGCAGTATGGTAATCCAACACCGCCGGAAGTACTTTGTATTTTACCTTGATGCGCTTCATAGCAAGATCGACGCATTTTTCATCTTCTCCTGCCACGATTGCTACTGCATCTCCCACAAATCGGACATGCTGATCCAGAATCAACCGGTCATACGGGCTCCATTCCGGATAGGTCTGTCCAGCCTGGGCAAACCGGTTCTTCGGCACATCCTTCCAGGTATAGATGGCCTCAATCCCCGGTACCTTCAGGGCACCGGCAAGGTTTACTTCTTCTACTAATGCATTGGCATGAGGACTTCTGAGCACTTTGACGATCAGACAGTCCTTTGGTGCCAGGTCATCCATGTAGACCGGCTTTCCGGTTACCAGCGCCATGGCATCTTTTTTTCGTATTGGTTGTCCTACTTCGCCCATGATGCCCCTCCTTCTTTCTTGTATTTCATAAATTCATGAATGCCACGAAGCTGTCCTTCGTATCCGGAACATCGGCATAAATTGCCTGCCAGGTACCTCTTGATCTCTTCATCTGTAGGATCTGACGTTTCCCTGAACAGCGCAATGGCATTCATGATCATACCTGGATTGCAGAAACCACACTGCTCTGCACCCTGATCGGCAATAAAACGACCGAATTCTTCTGCCTCCTTCTGCAGTCCTTCCAGAGTCTCCACCTTCTGTCCGTCTGCTCTCGCTGCCAGTACCGCACAGGAAAGGACTGGTTTGTCATTTAAAAATACTGTGCAGAGACCACAGTTTGTGGTTTCGCATCCGCACTTTACACTGTAACACCCATGTTCTCTGACAAACTGATACAGGGTCATATCTGCACTGATGTCTTCGATTACCTTTTTTCCATTTAAAGTAATTGTTACGATCATACTATACATTCTCCTTTCCCTGTATCTCTTCTGCAGCTCTCTTCAGCAGCACCTTCGCCAGATGCTTCCTGTACTCTGCGGAAGCACGCATATTGCTTCCATATGCAAAAGAATCTGCCAAAGCTTTCAATGTATCCCTTTCCAGATCTGTGGCAATTCGCACTTCTGCTCTCTGCGGTCTGGCGCCGATAGCTACTTTCACGCCATCTTCTGCTTGTGCCATTGCCACAGCCAGTACCGGGAAATCTGTCTTCGTGTTACGATAAGACTGGTAAGCATAATGTCCCTTTGTCTTTTTTACAATGATTCTTACCAGAATATCATTGTCTCGTTTTCTTGATGCAAATTCTGCCAGAGGGCATACCCCTCCTTTATAAAGTTCCACGTAAGTATCCAACACCAGAAACGCGGTCAATACATCCGAAAAACCAAATCTTCCAAACAGACTTCCTCCAATGGTTGCTGAATTCCGAAACTGTACTCCAACAATATCTTCCACAGATCTGCGGATCAGGTCTTCAAAACAGGTATTTAATCCTGTATGAAGTTCCAGTTCCCGTAAGGTCACCATACAGCCTATGGAAAATGCTTCTTCTGTCTCTTCAATCTTATCCAGTCCAAGATCCGACAGATCAATAGCCTTCTGAATCTGAATGTTGCTCATACGCATCCAGAGCATCCCTCCTAAAATCCGGTTGGTTCTTTTCTGGTTCAGTTCATAAGCTTCTTCCAGACTCTGTGGTCTGATGATTTCTTTTATCTTTAACATCACTGCTCTCCAGTCATTTTTTACTCATAACGTACCTATGCTTCTTCCTTTGGAAGCACAATATTTAATACCATAGCTACCAGCGCTGCCGGTACGATTCCGGATCCACCGAAAATCAACTGAACGGACTGTGGAAGTCCTGACAGCACACCACTGTTGGAACCAAATCCATAACCAAGTCCCAGTGCTACCGATACAATCGTGATATCTCTTGCGGTCATCTTCTCTCTGGTGATCAGCTGAATACCGCTGACTACGATAGAAGAGAACATCATGACTGCCGCTCCTCCCAGTACGCTCTGAGGCATAATGGAGATCAGGGCAGACAGCTTTGGAAACAGTCCGCAGAGAATCAAAAATACAGCTCCTGTTGCCAGTGCAAAACGGTTCACGATCTTAGTCATGGTAACCAGACCTACGTTCTGGCTGAAAGAAGTATTCGGAAGAACCCCGAATAACGCAGCAAGAGAGGATCCGATACCGTCACATACTACACCACCGGAAAGCTCTGTATCTGTTGCTTCTCTGTCCATACCCCCTTCGATTACGCCAGAGATATCTCCCACCGTCTCTACTGCAGTTACTACGAACATAATCAAAACCGGTAAGATTGCTCTTGCATCAAAGACAATCTTCACAGGCATCAGCTTCGGTACAGCAAACCAGCTGGCCTCTGCCACCTTGCTCCAGTTCAGTACCCAGGCCTTGGTATACTCTACACCTTCTGCATCTATTCCGGTATTTGGCAGGATTGCTGCCATAATCGCTGCTACAACGTATCCCACAATGATACCGATCAGTACAGAGGATGCACTGGTCATTCCCTTTGTTCCATGCTTTAAGGCAATAATCACAATCAATACAATGGCACCCAGGATCAGATTCTCAGCAGATCCATAATCCTTTGCCGCACTTCCGCCTCCGAAAGATCCCACACCTACAGAAATCAGTGACAGACCTATGGATAAAACAACGGTTCCTGTCACCACCGGTGGGAAAAACTTACGTAATGGCTTAATCATAAATCCAAGTACACCCTCAAACAATCCACCTATCAGAGAAGCTCCCATGATGGCACCATATGCCAGCACACCTCCTCCCATAACGGATGCCACACTGTTACAGACACCGATAAATCCAGAACTGGTTCCCATGATAATCGGCACCTTGCCGCCTACCGGTCCGATGGCAAATAACTGAATTAATGTTACGATTCCTGCAATCAGCATAGCATTTTGCAGTAAGGTAATCTGCACGTCTGCAAATTCTGTTCCTGATCCAATTCCACATGCTCCCGTAATAATCAGGATCGGAGTAAGATTTCCCACAAACATAGCAAGTACATGCTGCAGTCCCAGGGGTATGGCCTTTTTCAATGACAGCTTCCCGTAAAAATCGTACTCTGGTCCTTTGTTTTCCAACTGACTCATTTTCTTCTCTCCTCTTTTGCATCGTTTTCCATTTTTTATTATAGAGTAGTTCTTGACAAAAGTATAGAATTTTTTGTGAAAAAACATTATAATAGAAAAAGAATTTGTTTTTTGGAGGTATTATCATTATGGCATGGTACGATGAAGCTGTTTTTTATCATATATACCCACTGGGTCTGACAGGAGCACCAAAGCAGAATGCTTACGAGAAGCCAGTTCATCGGTTGAATACACTGCTTCCATGGATCACTCATATCCATGATCTTGGATGTAATGCACTGTATATCGGCCCGCTGTTTGAATCTGTGGGACATGGTTACGAAACAACTGATTATAAGAAGCTGGACAGTCGTCTGGGTACGAATGAAGACCTGGTTAATTTTGTAAAAGAATGTCACAGTCAGGGTATCCGGGTCATTCTGGATGGCGTATTCAATCACACCGGACGCGATTTTTTTGCATTTAAAGATATTCTGGAAAACCGTGAAAATTCTCTCTACCGCGACTGGTACTGCAATGTGAATTTCTACGGCAACAATGAATATAACGATGGTTTTTCCTACGAGAACTGGGGTGGCTATAATCTTCTGGTGAAACTGAACCAGCGCAATCCGGAAGTAAAGGATTACATTTGTGATGTGATTCGTTTCTGGGTGAAAGCATTCGATATTGACGGTATTCGTCTGGATGCTGCAGACGTTCTGGATTTTGATTTTATGAAGGCTCTTCGTCAGACAGCCAATACAGTGAAGCCAGAGTTCTGGCTGATGGGTGAAGTCATTCACGGAGATTATATCCGCTGGGTCAATGAAGGAACCCTGCATTCCGTCACCAACTATCATCTGCATAAGGCCCTGTATTCCGGACATAACGATCACAATTACTTTGAAATTGCACATACCGTAAAACGTCTCTATGAAATGGGTGGTAACCGTCCGGATGGACTGAAACTGTATAATTTTGTGGACAACCATGACGTAGAACGTATCTACACCAAGCTGAATAATAAAGCACATTTTGCACCGGTGCACATATTGATGTATACCCTTCCTGGCGTTCCTTCTATCTATTATGGTTCCGAATTCTGCATCGAGGGAAAGAAAGAATACGGCTCTGACGATTCGCTCCGTCCGCAGCTGAATCTGGAGAATTATAAAGATGCCATTACCTCTAATCCATGCACGGCTCTGATCGCAGCACTTGGAAAAGTACGCGCTTCCGTTCCTGCTCTCTCCTACGGGGATTATCAGCAATGTGTACTGACCAACCGCCAGTATGCATTCACCAGAAGCTGGAATGGATGTACTGTTGCTATCACTGTCAACAACGATGACAACGGAGCTGATTTCTGGGTACCTGTAGACAGCAATGACTCTTATTTTGGTACTCTGACAGGTACAAAAATACAGCCGGAGAATGGTAAGATTCATGTAAGCGTAAAAGGTAACTTTGGTGAAATCTGGGTTCCGGAATCTGCACTGAATGGAGAACCTGTTACAATTCCTGCAGAAACAGATGCGGCTGAAAATGATGTTATCTCAGATGTAGACATCGCTACAATGGCAGCCACCTCTTCCATAGAACCTTTATCGGAAATTCCGCAGGAAGTTTCTGACGAAACAAATACTTCTACCAAACCAGACGTTTCTGATATTCCAGAAAAGAAAGATACAAAAGTTCTCGAACTGAATAAGCCTTACGAAGAAATGTCCGTAGAAGAGCTTCAGGCCGCTATTCTGGAAAAACTGGCAAAGAACGGTCCTGTTACCGATCAGATGCGTAAAGATGTGATGGAAAATGTCTACCCGAATTCTCTTCTGAACTGGGTGAAAAGCTTCCACTAACACTATAGATATTCTTCTCATTTACGTTACAGCAAAACAGGAATTATTTTTACAGGAGATCAATGATTATGAATTTTTTAAACGCAGAAGAAACGATAAAAGAATTATGTTATAAGCTTTATTCCATTGACAGTCCTACCGGTTTCACTGATCGTGTTTCGGATTATCTGATTCGTTACACCAGGGAGCTTGGATATGATGCTTACTGCAATCGTCTTGGGAATGTCATTGTACCGATTCCGGGAAAAGACAATGAGCACAGTGTAGCATTAAGTGCCCATGTGGACACTCTTGGACTGATGGTTCGTTCCATTACGAAAGATGGACAGCTGATGTTTACCAAGATCGGCGGACCTGTTCTTCCATCTCTGGACGGGGAATACTGCAAAATCTATACCCGTTCCGGAAAAGTCTATACCGGAACGATCCTTTCTCTTTCTCCGGCTGTTCATGTCTTTGATGATGCCAATACCCGCCCCAGGGATGAGAAAAATATGGCAGTACGTCTGGATGAAGAAGTGCATTCCAAAGAAGATGTGCTGGCTCTTGGTATCCAGACCGGTGACTTTATCTGCTATGATCCGAAAACAATGTTTACAGAAAGCGGCTTCCTTAAGTCCCGTTTTATTGACGATAAAGCCTGTGCCGCTCTGGAACTGACTTTACTTACCTTGATGAAAGAGCAATCTCTGACACCAGCTCATACCACGTATATTTGTTTTTCCACTCATGAAGAAATTGGTTATGGGGGTGCTACTTTACCATCTGATTTGGATGAATTGTTAGTTGTAGATATGGGATGTGTAGGAGATGACCTGAACTGCACTGAACAGCAGGTAAGTATCTGTGCCAAGGATAATCTTGGACCATATGATTATGAAATAACTTCCAGACTGATTCATCTGTCTGATGAACATGGTATCGATTACGCAGTAGATATTTATCCTCACTACGGTTCCGATGCCGGTCCAATGTGGCGTTCAGGAAAGGATACCAGGGCAGCACTGATTGGTCCTGGCGTCCATGCTTCTCACGGCATGGAACGGACGCATCTGTCTGGCATGATGGCTACATTGAAACTGATGAGCTCATATCTTGAACTTTAATTTTTATCTTAAAAATCCCGGATGAACTTTTATCTGTTCATCCGGGATTTTTTTAATTACTTATTCTTTTTATTCAGCAGATGTGTGTCCAAAGAAGAAGTATCCAAGTGTTGTATAATGCAGTCCTTTGATACCTTCGCTCAGCATGTATTTCTGTGTGTAGAAGTACAGTGGGCAAACACCATAATCCTGTCCGATTACCAGATCTTCTGCTTCGTGCATCAGTTTCATACGTTCTCCCTGATCCATTGTTCCTCGGATCTGATCGAGCAGTGCATCGTAATCAGCGTTGCTGTATTTCGCATCGTTATTTCCGCCGCCTGTTTCCCACATATCGATGAAAGTCATAGGATCATTGTAGTCAGCGATCCAGCCGTGACGTGCGATAGAGTAATCACCTTTCTTACGGCTGTCGATGAAGGATACCCATTCCTGGTTGTTCAGAGTAACCGTTACACCAAGTACATCTTCCCACATAAACTGCAGAGCTTCTGCAACTGCTTTGTGAGCTTCACTTGTATTATACAAATATTCTACTACAGGGAAGCCTTCTCCGTCCGGATATCCAGCTTCTGCAAGGAGTTCTTTTGCTTTTTCACAGTTTGCTTCGTAATCTGCATCTGTTGGTGCATAGTAATCTCCTCCAACTGTACGGAAGTCATCGCCTGTTGCACCATCTGCGTCATATACACCGTAAGGTACGAATCCGCCAGCTTCTACCTGACCCTGCTGTGTAACTTTTTCTACAATGTAAGTACGGTCAACTGCCAGTGTAAATGCTTCTCTTACAAGTGGATTGTCAAATGGTTCCTGTTCGTTATTGAAGCATACGAAGTATGTTCCAATGTAATCCAGAATCTTCAGATCGCCAGAAGCTACCAGACTTGTGATTTCTGCCTGTGGAACGTCCTCGATGAAATTCAGTTCTCCTGAATTAAATCCAGACAGCATCGCGTTCTGATCATCCATCAGTTTGAATGTAATGGTATCAGGCCCAAGTTCCTCTGCTCCATAGTATTCATCGTTCTTTGCTACTACGATTTCAGAGTTATGTGTCCAATCTGTCATCTTGTAAGGACCATTAGAAACATAAGTATCTACATCATATGTCCACTGATCTCCGTTTGCTTCGATGATGTCTTCACGAACAGGCATCAGTGCTGGGAATGCACAAAGTTCTTCGAAGTAAGCAAGGTCTGTAGTAAGGGTTACTTTAAATGTCTTATCATCTACTGCTTCTACGCCCAGTTCAGATGGATCTTTCTTGCCATCGATAATATCCTGTGCATTTACGACATTTGCAATCATATAGCTGTAATCTGCAGCTGTGTTAGGATCTACCAGTCTTCTCCATGCATATGCAAAATCATTTGCTGTTACAGGTACACCGTCAGACCATTTGATACCGTCACGAAGATGGAATGTATAGCTTACAGTACCGTCTTCATTTTCTTCTCTGTCATAGCTTTCTGCCTGTCCATAGGTAAGTGTGGATGAATCACAGGTTCCGTCAGATCCCACCTGTTCTTCTCCTGAATCTTCCCATGTCATCAGACCTTCGAAAAGGTGCAGCATCATGGTACCACCATCCAGTGTGGTGTTCTTCTGTGGGTCCATTGTCTGAGGTTCGGAAGCAAGGTTTACTGTGATATTGAAATCATCAGCACTTGCTGCGAAGCCAAACACGGAAGTTGCGATTGCTGTTGTAGCAATAAATGGCAACAGTTTTCTCATTTTCATAGTCTCTTCCTCCATTTCCCTTATGAAATATGATATATGATTGATAAACAGCGTCTTAGCTGTATTATCCAAGCATGTGGCATGCTGCCCAGTGCTCCGGTGCATGCTCTTTAAATTCTGGTACCTCTTTACGGCACTTATCTGTCGCATAAGGACATCTGGTGTGGAACTTACATCCTGTCGGAGGATTCATCGGAGATGGAATATCTCCTTCCAAAATAATACGCTGTCTCGTTCTGCTAAGCTGCGGATCCGGAACCGGTACTGCTGACAAAAGCGTCTTGGTATATGGATGAATCGGATTGCGGTTCAACTCATAGCTTTCAGCAAGCTCCATCATATTTCCCAGATACATAACTCCAATACGATTAGAGATATGACGTACTACAGACAAGTCATGGGCAATAAACAAATAGGTCAGTCCCATTTCTTCCTGCATATCTTCCAGCATGTTTACTACCTGTGACTGAATCGACACATCCAGTGCGGAAATTGGTTCATCACAGACAATAAATTCTGGATTTACAGCCAGAGCTCTTGCAATACCTACTCGCTGCTGCTGACCACCAGAAAACTCATGCGGATAACGGTTAGCATGTTCTGTATTTAATCCAACCTTTCCCAAAAGCTCTTTAATTCGATCATTACGGTCATTTTTAGAAGAATATAATTTATGAATATCAAGTGCTTCTCCAATGATTTCTCCAACTGTCATTCGCGGATCCAGACTGGCTGAAGGATCCTGGAAGATAATCTGCATCTTACGACGATATGGAAGCATATTCACCTGCTTTGGCTTCGGTACTTTGATCTGCTTCAATGTACCGTCTGCTTCTGTCACCCATGGATTCTCGCCTTCAAAAATAGTCTCTCCATCGTATACAATCTTTCCGGAAGTCGGATCGTGAAGCTGAAGAATCGTACGTCCGAGAGTAGTCTTACCACAGCCTGATTCTCCAACCAGTCCAAGGGTTTCTCCTCTGCGGATAAACAGAGAGATATCTTCTACAGCACGTACTCCCGGTCCTTTTAATCCTTTCACCGGAAAGTATTTCTTTAAATGATCAACGGAAACGAGGATATCGTTCTGATTACTCATTTTCTTTTCCCTCCGTTCCTTCTTTTTTCTGTGCCTCAATGGCATCCTGTACTCTCAGCCAGCATGCTGCTCTGTGATTGTCTCCCAGTTCCACATAAGGTGGCATCTTCTGGAGACAAACTTTCATAGCATGTTCACAACGCGGAGCAAACGGACATCCCTCAGGTGGGTTCAACATATCAACCGGAGATCCCTCAATCGGAATCAGTCGTTCATAGCTTTCTGCGTCTACACGAGGCATGGAACGAAGAAGTCCCGTGGTATATGGATGACCTGGTTCGTAGAAAATATCATCTACCGGTCCCTGTTCTACCATCTTACCTGCATACATAACAGATACCTTGTCACATACTTCTGCCACTACTCCAAGGTTATGGGTAATGAAAATAATGCCCATATGATTCTTCTTCTGAAGTTCTTTCATCAATTCCAGAATCTGTGCCTGAATTGTCACATCCAATGCTGTAGTCGGTTCATCTGCAATCAGCAGTTTCGGATGACAGATCAGTCCCATAGCTATCATAACACGCTGTCTCATACCACCTGAAAGTTCATGTGGATACTGCTTCATACGTTTTTCTACATTATTAATGCCAACCTGCTCCAGCATCTCCATAGCACGTTTGTCTGCATCTTCTTTTGAAATATTCTTATCATGTGCACGAAGTGCTTCGGTCAGCTGATTTCCGATCGTATATACCGGATTCAGACATGTCATCGGATTCTGAAAAATCATGGCAACCTGACTTCCTCGATAGTCAACCATCTCAGAAGGGGTCTTTGCCAGCATATCTTCTCCTTCCAGAGTAATGGATCCTTCCATTACTTTACCTGGAGACTGTAAGAGTCCGATAATGGAATATGCCTCTACAGACTTTCCTGATCCTGACTCTCCTACAATACCCATTACTTCATCATAATCCACATCATAGCTGATACCATTCACAGCTTTTACTTCTCCTGCCGGGGTAAAGAAGGAGACATGCAGATTCTTTACTTCCAATAATTTCTGTTTCTTATCTTCGCTCATAATCTCTCTTCTCCTACTTCTTCAATCTTGGATCCAGCGCATCACGAAGTCCGTCACCAAACAGGTTCAGTGAAAGAATCATCAGACTCAGTATTACGGCCGGAATGAACAGTCTGTATGGATAGGTGTTCAGACCGCTTAATGCTTCTGAACACATGGAACCCAGACTGGTCAGCGGTGCAGATACACCTACACCTACGAAAGAAAGGAAAGACTCCAGGAAGATCGCAGACGGAATCTGAAGGAAAGTCGTCGTAACGATCTGTCCGATACAGTTTGGAAGCAGATGTCTTCGAATAATTCTTCCACCTTTTGCTCCCAGTGCTCTGGCTGCTGTTACATATTCCTGCTGTTTTAACTGCAGAATCTGTCCACGAATAATACGGCTCATGGTTACCCAGTATAATAAACCGAATGCAATAAACATAGAAATCAGGTTTGGTCCCAGAATGGTAACCAGTTTCTGTAAGATACCATTACCGGAATTCTGGAACTGTTCCAATGCCGGCTTCAAGGTTGCGGATAAAAGCAGAATAATCAGCATCTCCGGAATGGAATAAATCATTTCTACGATACGCTGCATAACTGCATCCACTGCACCACCACAGTATCCGGATATGGATCCATACACAGCACCGATGATCAATACCAGAAGTGCTGCACAAATACCAACGGTAATGGAAACACGGGTACCTACCATAACTCGTACCATGATATCACGTCCCTGATCGTCGGTTCCGAACACATGTGGGAAAACTTTTTCGCCTGACGCTTTACGCTCCAGTTCTTTTTCTGAATAACCAAATGGTTTTTTCTTCAAACCTAATTCTTTTGCTGCCTGACTCTCGGTAATGGTTTCTTCTTCCGCCTCAGAACTCTCTGCATTCACTGATGCCTGTGCACGAATCTTTGCCTCTTCAATTCTGGAAAGCTTCTTACCGTTTGCTTCTGCTTCTGCTCTTGCCTGTTCTACTGCTTCATCCGGTGAAAGTACACCGGTACCGGTATGTTCTTCAATGTACGCATGAATGGCCTGTATATCTTCATACGTATAATGAGAAAGTCCCAGGGCTTCAGAGCCACGGATCTGCTGCTTATAAGTATAAGGAACTACCATTGGTCCGACAAATGCGAATAAGGTCAAAATAATAATAATAGCCAGGGCTACCATAGCCACCGTATTTTTGCGAAGTCTTCTCCATGCATCTTTCCAGTAAGACACACTCTTACGGTCCTGAATGAAATTCTCTTTTTCTTCGGAAGTTGCCGGTTCAAATGCATTCTCCGGCAATTCTGCATTCCACTTCATAATATCATCTACATTCGGCTGAAGTGAACCGAACTTTTTATATCTCTTGTTCTCTGCCATCTCTAGTGTCCTCCATTCGACAAATTAATACGCGGATCCACCAGTTTATAACAGAGATCGACTACCAGGTTCATAATAATAATAAAGGTAGCCAGGAAGATCGTTGTTCCCATAATTACCGGATAATCACGGTTCTGTATTGACTGAATAAAATATCTTCCAAGTCCCGGAATTGAAAATACTCTTTCTACTACCAGACCACCACAAAGTGTAAATGCAATCTGCGGTCCGAGATAAGTAATAACCGGAATCAATGCATTACGAAGAGCGTGTTTGAAAATAATCTTATTGTTCTTCAGGCCCTTTGCTTTTGCAGTCTTGATATATTCCTGATTAATGGAATCCAGCATAGCAGTTCTGGTCTGTCTGGAAAGATAACACATCGGATAAAATCCCAGTGCAAGACATGGCAGTACATAACTCTTGGCTGAACCATCAAATAAAGCCGGAAATACTTTTACTCCAGAAATTCCTCCACATAAAGTATGAAGCAAAATCGTAGCAACTACGAAACCAGGCATGGAAATACCCAATGTACACACAATACGCAGGAGACTGTCTACCCAAGTACCTCTCTTAAATGCGGCAAGACAGCCAAGCGGCACACCTACCAAAACAGCCCATAAAAGTGCGATACTTCCAATCTTTGCAGATACCGGAAACATTTCCATAATAATGGATAATACGGCTCTGTTCTTCTGCATTTTAATAGAAGTACCAAAATCTCCATGAAGAATATTACCAAGATACTTGACCATCTGTACCGGAACTGGCTGATCCAGTCCGTACTTTGCATTTAATGCATCAATTGTCGCCTGAGATGGCGCTTTTTCAGACAGCCACGGATTACCTGGTATCGCATTCATCAGTATGAATGTAAGACAGGCAACAACGAGCAGGGTAACGACTGCCATGAAAATTCTTCTAATCGTATACTTTCTCATCTTTCTTCTTCCTCTCTTGCTTTTTGCTACAACCCAGAGAGTCAGAAGCGCAAAAATACCATAAAAAGAATTCAGATGTTAGAAAAAGCATGCCTAAAAAGTTCTGGCATGCTCCACAATTTGCCTGAATTCCTTCTTTGTGTACCCCATTGTACTCATATCATCCCTAAATCGTAACTTTTACATACGAATTATTGTTATTATATAATCAATTGCAGTTATTGTCAATTGTCAACAATTTACAAGATATCCATAAAACGAAATAACTCCCAGAGTTTTTTCTCTGGGAGTATGTTCGTTCTTCATTGACTAAGCTTCTGTCGTAGCCTCTGTCGCAGCTTCTGTGGTTTCTTCTTCCGTTCCTTCTTCCTGCTCAGCTGCCTTTTCTACTGCTTCATCCGGTTTTTCTTCTGGTGTATTCATGACTTCGATTTTTGTTACGTTGTTATCTTTATCATAAATAACTTTGATAATATCACCTGCCTTGATATCATCGATGGTCAGTGCCTCTGCTTCCGGTACTGCTTTTGCATTTTCGGTTGTGACTTCTTCTGAAGTAGCTTCCGTTGTCTCTTCCTCAGATGTTGCTTCTGCGTCTTTCTGATCTGATTCTTCAGCCATTGGTTTTTCTCCATCCGGCTTTGTACCATTGAACATCATTCCTTTGACGATCTCGGTATCTGTACTGACGGTCACTTTCCGTTCTTCTGAAGTCAGTGTCAAGAAAGATTCACTGCCCGGTTCCTGTCCATCTGGCTGTTCTCCCTGTGGAGCCTCTCCATCTGGCTTATCACCCTGTGGTGCTTCTCCATCTGGTTTGTCCATGCCAGATGCTTCATTTCTAGTACCTACGGTAAAGGTAATGGTATCACCGTCAACACTCTTTACTTCTCCATATACAGCATCTTCCTCTGTCACATCCTCTTTTGCATCTGCTGCTTCAGAAGTAGATTCACTGTCTGTCTCACTTCCTGCCTCTGTTGTGCTTTCTGTTGCTGTCTCAGTTGTATCAGATGCATATACGCCAATGGTTCCTCCTGCAATCAGTGATACACTAAGCATAAGTCCCATCATAGATTTTACATATTTATTTTTCATAATTCGTTGTTTCCTTTCTTTGTTTCTGGAAACAACTATACGTTCCAAATATGTTCATTCTGTGTTCAATACATGATGATTTTATGAAGAAATATTATGAAATTCTGTACATATTTTCTCATAGGCTGCCGAATCATTGATATTCTGAAAATATCTTTCCGGTGCACCGGTATGATACAGGGAATATCCCACTGTATTTAAAAATCGATACACCGAGGATCTTCCTGACTCCAGAAAATCTGTAATTTCTTTATAAAGTCCGGCATCATATACTGCCATCAGAGATTCTTCTTTTCCGTTATGGCACAGCATCGTCACAGGCTTGTCTGCTTCTTCCATCGTATACTTTAGCAAACTGCGAAGTTCTTCCATCGGTACCAGTGGCGTATCTACCCCCAGTACCAGACATTTTGCTGTCTCTGCCTTTCGTAAGCAGCTCTCCAGACCACCCAGTGGCCCCTGTCCCGGAATTCGATCCGGTACGACCTCCTCGCTGCAACAATCTCCATGATAACCGGAAATCAGGATCTTCTTTGCTCCCAGCTGCCGTCCCTTTCTGATCTGCGTCTCCAGAAAAGTCTGTCCATCTAAAATCAGGTCTGACTTTTCTTTTCCCATACGGCTGCTGGCACCGCCTGCCAGAACTACCAATGTGAAATCTTCTGGTAAATAGCGGTCACTCGCTACTGCCGATACTTCTTCCTGTAACTTATGATTATTTTCTGGCACAGTTGGTGGCCTCTCCGGTCAGGATCTGCAATCCGTGTTCCAGTGCCGGAATGATATATTCCAGACTTTCTCTGACAGCTTTCGGGCTTCCCGGCAGATTCACAATCAGTGTGCTCTTTCGGATCCCTGCTGCCGCACGGCTGAGCATGGCTCTGGGTGTGATCGTCATGCTGTATGCCCGCATAGCTTCCGGTATTCCCGGCACTTCCCGCTCCACAATATCTTTTGTTGCCTCCGGCATACAGTCCCTTGGTGAAAATCCGGTTCCACCCGTGGTCACAATCAGTTCTGCCATTTTCGCATCTGCGATTCTCGCCATCTCCTCTGCCAGCATCTTTCTGTCATCCGGCAAAAGGATGGTGTGTACCACTTCATATCCATTTGCTTCCAGAATCTCCCGGATTACCGGGCCGCTCTTATCTTCTCTTTCTCCTGCATATCCAGAATCACTGGATGTAATAATTGCCGCTTTCATACTTTACCCTCCAATCTGGGACATCAGTCTGGCTTCGTCTTCATCCACTTCCTTGGAAGTAAAATGATGGCTGACCGGTTTCTCCCATATGACTTTCTGTATTGCTTCTGTCAGTTCTTCATCGGTGCAGCCTGAGCGCATCAGCCCTTTTAGATCTGTTCCTGTCTGATACTGCAGGCAGGCTTTTAAAAATCCTTCCGCCGTCATCCGTACACGGTTACACTGATCGCAGAATTTATGAGTCATGGCACTGATAAAACCAATTTTTCCCTGAAATCCTTCTATTTTATAATAATGACACGGTCCATTTCCATATCGCTCCGTCACCGGTGTCATGGTACCATAAACCTTCTCCAGTATCTGACAGATCTCTTCTTCTCCCCGGAACTGAAATTCCCTTCCATATCCGATCGGCATTATCTCAATAAACCGGACATGAAGCGGATACCTTTTCGCCAGTCCCGCTACCGATACCAGATTTTCCGGATCCTCCAGCACCGGCACACAATTGATCTTCAGTCCAATCTGCGGATACTGAAGGACTGCTTCGATGCCTTCCAATACCTGATTCAGATTCTCCCGTCTGGTAACTTTAGCAAAAGAAGCAGCATCTAACGTATCCAGGCTGATATTGATATCATCGATTCCTGCAGCCGCCAGACCGGTCATTTGCTCACCCAGCAAGATTCCGTTAGTCGTTAGTGTTACTTTCTCGATACCATTCAGATTCTTCAACATCGCTACCAGGGTGGCGCATTCTTTCCGGGTCAGGGGTTCTCCTCCGGTCAGCTTAATCTTATGAACGCCAAGTCCTGTCATACACCGGCAGATTCTGGTAATCTCATCATAAGTGAGAATCTCCTTATGTGGTATTTGTGCAATTCCATTTTCCGGCATGCAGTACACGCATCTTAGATTGCATCGATCCGTAATGGATATTCGCAGGTAATCTATCTCTCTTCCAAACCTATCCTTCATACTAATCGTTCGGGTTTCGGTAAAGCCCGCTTTTTCCTCCACTTTTTTCTACCAGATGGATGCCAGTCAGTTTCATAGACTTATCAATTGCCTTACACATATCATAGATCGTCAGAAGCGCCACATTCACTCCGGTCAGTGCCTCCATCTCTACTCCGGTTTGTCCTTCCGTCTTCGCCGTACAAATTGCAGTGATCTCCAGGCGTTCCTCATCCAGTTCAAAATCTACCGAACATTTCTGGATCATCAGTGGATGACACATAGGAATCAGATGAGACGTCTGCTTCACTGCCATGATGCCTGCCACTCTGGCTACTCCCAGCACATCTCCCTTTTTCACAGTTCCCTGCTTCACTGCATCCATGACTTCCTGACAGACACGAATCTTTCCCTTTGCTATGGCAGTTCTGGAAGTGGGTATTTTTCCAGATACATCCACCATCACTGCATTCCCCTTCTGATCAAAATGATTCAGCTTATTCTCCATCGGTCTCACCTGCCTGCTCTTCTACATGAATCTCATCACCTTCTGTCAGAACGCCGCCATGAAGTACTCTGGTAAAAATCCCCTCTCTTGGCATAATGCAGTCTCCCATGATCTTGTAAATCTCACATCCGCTGTGACACTGCTTGCCGATCTGTGTTACTTCCAGAAGCACTTCCCCGCTGCGCAGTCTGGTTCCTACCGGCAAAGCCTTCAGATCATATCCGCTTACGATCAGATTCTCTCCAAATGCTCCATCATCAATGGGTGCTCCCTTTGCCTTGAACTCTTCAATCTTTTCATAAGAAAGAAGACTCACCTGACGGTGCCACTTTCCTGCATGGGCATCCTTTTCAATTCCAAAGTCTTCAATCAGCCTGGCACTATGTATATTTTTCTTCTGCGTGCCCTTCTTTTCACTGATATTGACCGCCATAATCTTTCCCATTTGATTTTCCTCCTTCATCCCCTGATTCTCTCTTCCGAAACAGTGAGATGTCTGTTATACTGTATCTATCATACCACATAGCAAACATGAATAAAAGAATATCTTTTTTGATTGGAGAAATTATGTATATTAACGAACAATACCAGAATCTGTCTTTACTGGAAAAAAAAGAATACCAATATATTGGAAGAGACGGGAAAATCTGTATTGAAGAAGAACAGGTGCTGAACGAACATGTTATGGATGTTTTTGTTAATGACCGCCTGACCATGAAGCTGATCTGCCTGCCACAGCACCTGGCTGAACTGGTTCTGGGGAGGCTTCTGACCGAGACACTCATTACTTCGGCAGACGATGTGGAGCATATCTATATCTGTGAATACGGCAGGCGCGCCAAAGTCTATCTGAAGCAAACAGCAGGTGCGGATGTGTCCACCTCTGATTCTTATGTGGAGATCACACCGACCTGCTGTACCGGTAATCATATTTTGAACGATTATTTTATCTCTGCCAGAGAGCCAGAGATTCTTACACCGATCCACTGGGAACCAGAATGGATCTTCCATATGGCCGATGCTTTTGCAGATGGTTCTCCTCTTCACAGCATTACGTTTGCCACCCATAGCTGTCTTCTTGCCAGAGAAGATCAGATTCTGTTTTCCTGCGAGGATATCGGTCGTCACAATGCTCTGGACAAGGTCATCGGTTATGCTCTTCGCCATAACATTGATCTGCATCAGTGCATGATCTATTCCAGCGGACGAATACCTACCGATATGACTATGAAAGCCATTCAGGCAGGTATTCCGGTTCTATCCAGCAAGGCTTCTCCTACTTCCGAAGCCATTGAACTGGCCAGAGAATATCATCTGACTCTGATCTGCGCAGCCAGAAGAGACCGCATGAAAGTCTTCGTCTAACCAAGATCAGCTGCAAAAAGTGCGGCTCCCAGTGCACCACACAGCTGCGCTTTTTCACTGATCACCAGCTTCGTCCCCAGCTTTTCTTCCAGTGTCTTCACCAGACCTTCATTCTTTGATACGCCGCCAGTCATCATATAGCGCTCTTCTCCTTTTACACGTTTGGAAAGTGCCGCTGTCTTGGCTGCTACTGCCTTATTCAGTCCATGCACGATATCATCCGTTGCCTTATTCTGTGCGATCAGAGACACTACTTCAGACTCTGCAAATACCGTGCACATACTGGATATGGTGATATCCTCCTGATATTCCAGTCCACGTTTGCTTAATTCATCCAGTCGCATCTCCATGGTTCTGGCCATCATTTCCAGGAAGCGCCCGGTACCTGCCGCACATTTATCATTCATGACAAAGTTTACTACATTTCCCTGTTCGTCCAGGCGGATGACCTTGCTGTCCTGTCCGCCGATATCGATAACTGTCCGCACAGAAGGATCCAGGAAATGCGCTCCCCTGGCATGACAGGTGATCTCTGTGATACTCTTATCCCCATCCTGGATCGCAGTTCTTCCATATCCCGTGGTGACCATAGCATCAATATCTTCCCTGTTCAGCCCGGCTTTCTTGAGTGCCTCTTCCAGAGCACGCTCAGCCCCGATGGCTGCGCCTGCCCCGGTCGGCAGAATGATATCTGCCACAATCTGTTTCTCTTTATTCAGAATCACTACATCTGTACTGGTAGAACCACTGTCGATTCCAGCAAAATATCCTTTTCCCATTCTATGTTCCTCTTTTCTGTCTTCTTTCTCTGTCAGATTTCCGGTATCCAGGCTCTCCGCAAATGCCTCCAGACGGGTTAGCAACTGCCCGCTGCTCTGAATCGTGTAATCCGATTCGATCTTCAGAATCGGCACATCTGTGTGATTCTTTATATCTGCATATTCAAAGCTGTAAAAATCACAAAACTTTACCGTATGATAAATGATACCTTTCAATGACGGATCCTGATACAGCTTCTTTCTTCCTGTCGGGTCATTCATACGCATACACGGCATCTGCCCCATCAGTTCTTTTGCATACCAGCTCATCAAAGCATCAAAGTCTCCATCCTCCGGCAGCCGGGCATATCCAACAGAACGATTGTGAACACAGGTCTCATTTTCTACAGGCAGAGGCATTGCACTTTGCGTCATCTCGAAAAGTTCTGCGCCCATTCTGGCACCGAAGACTCCGATATGAGGTGTCAACACTTTCTCTTTTTCCTGGAATGAAGCTCGAAATACCTGTTCATCAAATTCAGTTCCTTTATAGGCGCCATAGGCCTTTGCCAGATTCTTCAGCTGCAGTGCCATCCGTTCCTGACTGCAGGCACTGTCACAGTGAAGCAGGTCCAGCAGATACAGAAAGTCCAGCTTTCCACTGTCAAGCAGGATATCATAGACACTGCGGATGGTATCGCAACAGTTCACCAGTACCAGCTCCCGAATTCCGGAAGACAGCACTGCTTCCAGCAATGCCTTTCCAAATCCACAGATATTCGGATGAGCCACCTGATCTGCCAGGTCAAATCCTTCCGGCATATGATTAAAGATCTCACACTCTCCGCCAAAAGCCTGAAGCAACTCTATCGGAGTATATTTACATACATAATAAGTCTTATTCATGTGCTTCACCTCCCAGCATTTCTAAGAATGCCTCCAGACGGGTAGCAGTCTGCCCCTCTCCTCCGTGGCTGCGGTCACATCCGTCCCCATCTAAGATCAACAGTGGGATGCCTGCTTCTTCAAACTTCTTCTTTGCCAGCTGAGCCGCTCCCAGAGTATGCTTGCACCCCCAGTGTCCGAACCAGACCACACCATCGGCTCCTGCTCTTCTGGCATTGCGGATGCCATTTTCGATTCTTCGAAAAGCGCTGCCATTTAAACTGTGAAAAACCATTCGTCTTGCCATGGCTTCATATGGATAAGACGGGTCAAAGTCCGGTTCGCAGACTTCCGCCAGCTCGCATCCTACAATCTGCGCTTCCTCTTTTAACAATAAAGCATTTTTTACTGATTCTGACCAGAACGGTATCGTATGCATCCAATAAATACGTGTTCCCTTTTTCGGCTTTGCCTGTTTGATGTCTTTTAAGAGCCGATCTACGTATCTTGCTTCTTCTGGAGTTCCAAGCAGAAGGTTATTGGTCATTCCGGCATACAGCGGTGTCACCAGATCAGCCGGCACATACTTCCCGGCCCGCTCCTCCTGAAACTTTCGATATTTTTCCAGAGTCTCTTTGCTTCGCTCCGTCCGTTTTTTCAGCGCCGCTTCCTCGATTCGTTTTCCTGTATGTTGTTCCAGAAAAACACATAATTCCCGCAGCTGATCAGCCACATATTTTATATTCTCTTCTGTTGGTTCCATCGGTACATCAATGGCAAATGCCGGAACCTGATAAAGATCTGCCAGTGTCCGGAAGGTCAGCTGATTAGCATCACAGGTCAGATTCGTGTATACAATGCACTTTGGCTTTGGCAGGATTCCTTTCTGCGCCGCTCCCAGGAAAGCCTTGTGATAGCTGCAAAGTGTCTCAGAAATGCCTTGATTCTCTGCCTGCTGCAGACAGACACGTTCCGCCGCTGAGGCTGTCAGATAACAGGAAAATCCTTCCACATTGTAAGGATGCAATCCCACTTCCTGTAGCAGTTCACAGGGCGTAAAAATACTGACAATAGCTGAATGCTCCGGATCCTTTAACGGGGCAATCATGGTATCCATCATCAGTTCTGCCAGATATCGGTCTGCTGGCAGGAGCTGCTTATTGGGAAAAAAACGGAACTTCAGGTTCTGCGCCTGCCACCCCAGTTTCAAAAGCTTCTGTGCACGATCTGGATTTTTTTCACTTAATTTTTCAATTGTCTGTCCATAAGTCTTAACAATTTCCATGTAGTCACTTCCTTTTGTTGTCGTGTAGTTATTCACAGGGATTTATTATATAGAAATCTTTTTTTACTGTCAAACTTTTCCTTGACTGGTAAATATTATAGTGATATCATTCTGATATCAAATAGTTTTGTGATTCCAAAGGAGGAACGTACAATGACAGAAAAAATTTTATCAACCAAAAAGAATGGCATGTTGGTAATGATTCTTACCATCTTTCTCTATGCTCTTGCTATCGGTGGCTGTATCGGATGTGGCATCGCACTGGCAAAAGGTGCCGTTCCGGTCTTTCCAGTTGTGGGTCTGGTAATCTGTTGTGCCTGGATGGCACTGGGATGGATCCTGTTTTTAGGTCTTCGTATCTTAAAACCGCAGGAAGCACTGGTACTGACTTTATTCGGAAAGTATATTGGCACCCTGAAAGAGCCTGGATTCTACTTTGTGAATCCCTTCTGTGTCAGTGTGAACCCAGCTTCTAAGACAAAGCTCAGTCAGAGTGGGGATGTAGATACCAGTGCACAGAAAAATCTTTCTCTTTCCACATTACTTCTAAGTGGAAGCAATTCTTCTGACGCCTCACTGAGTAATAAGAAAATTTCTCTGAAGGTTATGACTCTGAATAATTCCCGTCAGAAGATCAATGACTGTCTGGGAAATCCGGTGGAAATCGGCATTGCTGTTACCTGGCGAGTGATAGATACTGCAAAGGCCGTTTTCCATGTAGATAACTACAAGGAATATCTGTCGCTTCAGTGTGACAGCGCTCTGCGTAATATTGTCCGTCTCTATCCATATGATACTGCACCGGATGTAGACACTACGGGAGATGGTATTGCAGACGAAGGAAGCCTGAGAGGCTCCAGCGAGATTGTGGCAGAGCGAATCCGTAATGAAATTCAGGAAAAGGTCTCCGATGCAGGTCTGGAGATCATCGAAGCCCGTATTACTTATCTGGCTTATGCGCCTGAGATCGCAGCCGTGATGCTTCAGAGACAGCAGGCTTCTGCTATTATCGATGCCAGAAAAATGATCGTAGACGGTGCCGTGGGCATGGTTGAAATGGCACTGGAACAGTTAAGTGAAAAAGACGTGGTAGAACTGGACGAAGAACGTAAGGCAGCCATGGTATCGAATCTTCTGGTCGTTCTCTGCGGAAATCATGACGCCCAGCCGGTAGTCAATTCAGGAAGTCTGTATTAATGGCTGAAAAAGACAATAAGAAAAAACAGGTTCCCTTACGTCTCTCTGCCAAGTTATATGATGCTATCGCTGCCTGGGCAGAAGATGACTTCCGCTCCGTCAACGGACAGATCGAGTACTTGCTGACCGAATGTGTCCGACAGCGGAAAAAAAATGGGAAATACGTATCCGAACATCTGGATGAACCACCGGAGTTGGATATCAAATAATGGTTTTCGTAAAAATCACCGTATCAGAGAAATTCATATCTCCAATACGGTGATCTTTTTATTTTGTAATTCGCAATGTTTTTATTTCAAATGGCATAAATGACATGACAAATGTATCTCGATTTTCTTCCACCTCAATTTCTTCTTCCATCATAGAACATTCTCTTACATTCCATCCGGCTGCTGCTGTCATTTGTGCACGCTGTCGGCATCCAAATCCTTCATAGCACCTTACAATAAAACCATTGCCATCTTCAGCCGGCTTTATAGTCTCTGTAAAGATTCCAGGATGATTGCATATAAGCAGTGGCTGATATACACACCCTGAATCTTCCAATCCAGTTCCCAGGAAACTGATCAGTGGCTGGTTTAAACTATATGCTTCTTTTTGTATCTGCGCTTTCCTGTAATCTCCCCTGTGAGGCATGAAGGAATATGTAAATTCATGATATCCCTGATCTACTGTATTTGGAAAAGACGGTGACCTAAGCAGTGTAAGTCTCATTTCCCCATCATGAATATCATATCCATACTTGCAGTCATTCATCAGTGCTGCCCCATAGTCTGGCTCAGCCAGATCGGCAAAGCGCTGCGCACAGGTTTCAAATCTCTCTGCATCCCACGAAGTGTTCGTATGTGTCGGACGCTGTACTGTTCCAAACTGTATCTCATACACTGCCTGATCAGCCAGAACATCCACCGGAAATAACACTTTCAGAAGTACGTGTTCCTCTTTCCAGTCAATCGTCGTATGGAAATCAATACGTTTACTGTCAGGATAAAAATAAATATCCTGGCAGATTCGTGAAGAAAGATACCTGCGAACCTGTCTGATACACATTCTTACCGGTCCCATTTCTGTAACGGTCATTTCTTCCAGTTCTCTGCATGCATATTCTTTTTCACGGTAATATGGACTTAACTCCCATGCATCGTACTGATACGGACGATCCTCAAAAGTTTCCAGCACATTTCCATTTCCTCTTAAAACTTCCCGTTCTTCCTCTTTATCATAGATGGATGCAATCGTACCATCCTGATCAAATACTACACGCAGACAGGATGTTTCTAAAGTGATTCCATCCCAGTTCCAGCATTCTTTTCCTGAAACTGAAGACTCCTTTATATCATATGCTGAAATACTTCCGGCTTTTGCATAGACATGAGCCAGATAATGATTCTCACCTGTTTTCTGTGCATACCATTTCTCCCCTGATGCATTCTGCATCTGAATCACTTCTGCCTGAGACTCATATTCAAATTCAACCTGTCCGTTTCTGTCAAAGCCCAGTGTATTTACAACTGCCAGTTGATTTTGCGGAACCGTCTCCGCAAGAATCTGCACGGCATTTTCTTTATTATTCTGAAATACCTTCTCTACCTGTCTGTATATTTCCTTCACATCATCGTAAACAGCCGTAATCGCAGATCCAGGCAATATGTCATGGAACTGATTGGTCAGGAATTGATGCAATGCTTTTTTCCACTCTGCCTTATCCCATATATAGTCCTCACATATACTCTGTGCTGCCGTCATCATAAACTCAGCTCTCTGCAGAAGATTTTCCATCTGCCGGTTCATGCGTTTGACCATTGCCACTGATGTATAAGTTCCTCTATGGAATTCCAGATACAATTCTCCATTCCATACCGGAAGGTGTTTCTGACCCTGTACACTTTTTTCCAGATCTTCAAAAAACTCACGGGATGTGGAAAACTTCACTCTTGGACAGCCTGGTATCCCCTTTTCCATCCGGATACCTTTTTCAATCATTTCCCTTGTGGTGCCGCCGCCGCCATCTCCATAACCGAACGGAATCAGAAATTCCTGATTCAGACTTTTCTGACTGTATCTTTTCCATCCTCCCATTACATAATCCGGTTCCAACACACCGTTATAAGTTGTGATATGAGGACTTCTTGCAAATCCAAATGGATTATAATTTACCGTATCATACTGTTTCGCCGGAGCAAAATGTGTCAGAATCTCCGTTCCGTCAATTCCTTTCCACATAAAGGTATCATACGGAATTTTGTCCAGTTCATTCCAGCTTATTTTCGTCGTCATAAAATACTGTATGCCGCTTTTCTTACAGATCTGCGGTAAGGCTGCGGAATATCCAAACACATCCGGAAGCCACAGAATGACATTTTCTTTTCCAAACTTTTCCCTGAAATATGCTTTTCCTTCCAGAAACTGTCTGATCAGACTTTCCCCGGATGTAAGGTTGCAGTCTGCCTCTATCCACATGCCGCCTTCTGTTTCCCAGCGCCCCTGCTCTATATACTGACGAATCTTCTCAAACTGTTCCGGCTGTGCCTCTTCCATATATTCATACAACTGCGGCTGGGATGACATAAAGCGATATTCCGGATACTCTTCCATCAGCTTCAATACTGTATGAAAGCTTCTCTGAGTTTTCATTTTCGTATGGGAAAACTGCCACATCCATGCCACATCAATATGGGTATGTCCTACGGAATAAGCCAGACCATCTCCCGACTCTTCTTTCTCATACAACCCTTCCCGAATAATTTTTCTGGCTTTCGCCATGGATTCCAAATTCTCTGTGCTCCCCGGGCAGCGCAAATCAACCTCGTTAATTGCCTGATTCAGTACCCTGATAATTTTCCGTCCTGCTTCACTTTCCTGATCTGCATATTTTACAACTTCATAGGCTGTTTTCAGATCATAATACAGTTCTTTTACTATTGGCTCCGTACAATACAGACGAATAGCAAACATTCCAGGGCGGTTCTCTTTGTCACTCCAGCTGCGGTCACGGATAGACATTCCGGACCATGCCTGAATTTCAAGATCTACTGTTTCTCCTGCATGAGCTTTTTCTCTTAACAGGCATTCTTCATGATAGATATCCATACCCTGCAGTGGTGCGCCGTTACAGTATAGCAAAAACTGTGGATTCTGTGCATACCAGTCTCTCTTATCCTGGGCAATCTCTACCCATAGCTTTTTACCTTCCATGACTTCCGGCACAGTGAAGCCATACCGAAACCATCCATACCGGTCAAATCCTCCCCATTTATCCATCGGATAAAAATCTTCCATCTGTTCCGGATCTTCCGGTCTTTCCTGACCTTCACAATACTTTATTTTCTCCGGTATAAAAACATCTGTCATCATGCAGGATCGAATATCCGTAATTGCCTGACTGATTCTCTCCAGTTCAAATGCATCTACCTGATTCATCTTTTCACCTAACCTTTCGCTGCACCAGAAAGGCTGAAGCCTTTTGACATATAATTCTGTGATAATACATACAACAATACAGACGGCAGCGTATAGATAATGGAATATGCTGCCAATGGTCCATAGTCAATCAGTCCATACTGCCCAAAGAACTGATACAATTTCACAGATGCCGGCAGTTTATCTGCTGAACTCAGTAAAATAAACGGAACGAAGAAATTACCCCAGCTCTTGGAAAATGTATAGATAAACACGGTACAGATTCCAGGGAACATCAACGGAAGTACCACTTTTCTGATGGAGGTCATTGTCGTAGCGCCATCTACCCAGGCTGCTTCTTCCAGTTCTGCCGGTACAGCATCCATAAAATTCTTCATCAGCCAGATTCCGTATGGCAAAGATGCTGCTGACAGATACAGGATGACTCCCCACAGGCTGTCAAGCATGCCAAGTGACAGGTACATCTTATATACCGGTACAATTACTGCAATCATTGGCAATGCGGTCATGAAAAGAATAATATTCATAAATGCTTTTTTATAACTTAATCTGTATCGGGATAATGGATAAGCCGCCAGGCAGGACAACACCACTACCAACAAAGATTCTACAAAAGAGATTGCAAAACCAACTCCATAAGCTTTCAGATTATCTGCATTTGTCAGTACACTGACATAATTTCCAATTGTCACAGAAAGCGGTGCTTTCAATGCATCACTGGCATTTGGATCAAGAGAAGCTACTACAATCCATACCAGCGGTGTGAGAAATGTAAGAGCCATAAAGGCTAAAACAATATAATGTAATCGATTTACTCTGGTATTACTCATTATGCTATGTAACCTCCTATTTTTCCTTCGTGCCTAAAATTCTTGTATAAAGGATACTGCAAATCACACCCACAAATAAAATCAGCATACCGATCGCAGTGCCAAATCCAAGCTGCATACCTTTTAACCCCTGATTATACATATAGATAGGCAGTGTAGTTGTCTTATTGGCAGGACCGCCTCCGGTCATGGCATAGATCAGTCCATATACTCCCAGGGTAGACAACGTATTTAACATGATATTTGTGGCAATGGTATCTTTGATACATGGAATAATGATTTTCCATAATACCTGAACACGATTTGCACCATCCACCCTTGCTGCTTCCTCAATATCTCCTGACACATTATCCAGTGCTGACTGGAAATTCAACATAGAAAATGCAGTACCATGCCATATATTGGCAATAATAACGGAAAGCATCGGATGTTCATAAAGCCAGGAAATATTTCTCACTCCAACGATTCCAAGAATCGCATTTAAAGTTCCGTTTTCTTTAAAAAATGCCATAAAACACAGGGCTACTACGATCTCTGGCATTACCCATCCAATCAAAAAACACGGTCCTACCACACTGCGAAATACTCTTGCTTTCTGTTTCATAAAATACGCAATCAGAAATCCCAGTATGGTCTGCCCTGCCAGACTTCCCACCAGAAAGATCAGCGTATTTTTAATACTTGTGATTGTTGTTGGATCTGTAAGCATTCTTTTATAGTTTGACAATCCTACAAACTGCAGATTCTGAGCGTTTGAGCCACTGAGTGCAAGATTCGTAAATGAATAATAGATTGTCAGAATAATCGGTACTATGAAAAAGCAAAGTAAGACAATCACTGCCGGCAGCAATAACACCGATTTTTTTAATTCCTCTACAATCCCATACTTCTGTTTTGTGAACATCGTTTCGATCCTTTCCTAAAAAAATGAGGCAGTCCGAGAACTGCCTCGCATACATAAATCAGCTTATTTTTCCACTACATTTTCTTCGCCAACAGTACGTGTCACGTCAGATGCATACTGATTCATGGCATCCTCCGGTGATCCGCCTGATACAACAGTCTCCACCATAGACTGAATGTAGGTAGTTACAACAGAGTACTGTTCATTCTGTGGTCTGAAGAATGCATTGTCAAGAAGTGCGGTTGCTTCTTCCTTATAAGGCTGTGATTTGTATTCTTCATCTTCAGCAGCATCTGTTCTTGTTACAATATTTCCCTGTGTAATGACAGACTGTGTATAGACAGGCGGCTCCATTAACTGCTCGATAAATGAGAATGCTGCATCTTTTTCATCTGAATTTTCTGGAACCGACAGTGTCCATCCTCCTGACATGGTAACGGTTCCGTCTCCGTTCTGTTTTGGCATTGCTGCAAATCCCATGATATCTTCATATTCGGCCCATGGTGCTGCACCGGTGTCTTTCCAGTTTGCACTGATCCATGCACCATCCATCAGGATTGCAAGCTTCTGCTGTGGCAGATATTCTCTTCTTGCAGTGTTGGTTGCCTGGCCATTTAATACCAGCGATAAGGAAGGGCCATATCCGTTTGTATAAATATCACTGATAAACTGCAAAGTATCCTGAATTGCCTGACTCTTTACGATCCATTTTCCGTCATCATCTAACAGTTTTTCGCCTGTTCCATAGAGAAGCATTTCATAGGTCTGCATAGATGTTGCTTCACCAGTTGCCACACCTGAGTTACACCAGAATGGAATCACATCCGGTACATTTTCTTTGATTGCTGCGCATGCATCCAGAATATCCTGCCAGCTTTCCGGCTGCCAGTCTTCCGGAAGACCAGCCTGTTTGAAGATCTCTTTGTTGTACCAGATTCCTCTCGTATCTGTACAATATGGAACACCATATACTGATCCGTCTGCTGCAATAGAACCGGCTTTCATAGTGTCGTAATACGTTCCATCATTCCATGCATCGTAGCCTGCAAGGTATTCATCCAGATTTGTCAGATATCCTGCACTTACGTCATTTGGAAGCTGGAAAGTATCTTCAAATACCACATCCGGGCAAGTGTTGGCATCTGCAAGTTCCAGTGCTACTTTGGTATAATAATCTGATTCAGATCCGGTGATTGTTGCAATTTCCAGCTCATACTGATCTTTCAGGTCCCAGTTTTCATATGCACTGTTTACCCATACATACCATGGGTGATTTTCTCCCTGTCCATCATCTTTAAATGTAACTGTCAGCTTCTGTTTTCCATCTTCTGCAGATGCAGTAACTGCTACGGATGCCAGCATTCCTGCAACCATTGCTGCTGTTAAAAGAGCCCCCATTACTTTACGTTTCATCATTTCCCTTCTCCTTTTCTTTCGGTCGTTACCTCTTTTTGATGATCATATTCTAGCATTTCTTTCACGCACCTGTATATTCTACTATTTTAAGAACAGGAGACTTTTTTAATCTTATCCCATAATTGCCACTCTGATTTTATCCTGTAACTCTGATGCATTTTTATCCAGATTGATGTTTCTGAGTGCCAGAACTTTATATACATATTCTGAAAGAATACTGCTTGTCTCAAACCAGCTGTTGTAGTTCGGCAAAACAACTCCGTTTTTATAAAAAATATCTGACAGTTCCCGGTCTGTCACAGAAATATTCTGTTCACATTCAAAAACAGGCAGTGTTCCTGTACAGGTAAGTATCTGTTTTCTCTGCTGTGTTTCATAAAGATAAGTTATAAACTCCTGAGTCAGTCCGTCTTCTTCATCCAGAATGCCAAGGCTGTTTCCGGTCAGTGCATACCCTTCTTTAATTGCTGACGGAGACGGACTGATTGCAAATTTCACACTGCCACTGCCTTCATTCAGATAAGCTGCCATGCTAAGAGGTGCCAGAAACATTGCTGCTTTTCCCTCTTTAAAATTCGCAGCGGCATCTTTAGGGCTGTTATTTATCGCATCTTTGCTGAAATATCCTCTACGTTTCAGTTCATCCAGATAATTAATTGCCATCTTTCCAGGCTCACTGTCAAGGCTGTAATAATTTCCCCCACAGGAATACAGCAGGCAGTCAAAAAAGTCTGAAGCATCTCCAGATCTTCGTATTCCAAAACTGATTCCATAAAATCCCGGTTCCCGTATACTTGCACATATCTCCATAATTTCTTCCCAGGATTCCGGTTTCTGTAAGTTTTTCTTTTCAAAATAATCTGAATTATAGTACAAAACGTAAGGGTCTACTGTAAATGGTATTCCATAATGTTTTCCGTCTGACATCGCAGACTGCCACAGTCCACTGTAAATTGTCTCACTGTATAGGGATTCTATCAGTTCTTTTGACGAAATTTCCTGTAACAGTCCCATCTCCATGAATCCCGATATTTCTTTATTGCTGCAAATTACCAGATCTGGCTGCTTTTCATCATTGGCACCTACACAGACTTTTTTCTTAATATCTTCCCGATCTGCCCATTCGATGTGAACTTCTGTTCCTTCTTTTTCTTCTGAAAATTTTTCTGCAATGTCCTCCAGTTCTTTTTGCCCTGTACATACTTCATCTGATACCAGTACCTGTATCGTTTTCTCCTTTTCCTCTGTGTAACTGTCCCTGGTATTTCCCTGTTTCTGAAAAGAACAGTACACAATCACCAATGCCAGCAGAAGTACCGTAATAGAAGCTGCAAACATATATTTCACTTTCATTCCCTGAACTCCTTTCGGTACTCTGTAGGTGTTACACCACAAAGCTTTTTGAATATTTTCACAAAATATTTCTGATCCCGGAAACCTACTGCTTCTGCCACTTCATATACTTTACAATTTTCTGCAAATAACATTCGTTTTGCCACACTGATTCTGAAATTCTGGACGAAATGACTGAAATTGATTCCTGTCTCATTGTAAAATATTTTACTTAAATATTCCGGTGTCACCCTGCAGATTCTCGCCACTTCTGACAGGGAAATTTCTTCCCTGTAATGATCTCTGATGTAGGAAATTGCATTCATTACAATGCCATTTTCAACGCTGACCTCTTCCTCATTCTCTCTGTATAAGGCGTGGAAAAATTTTTCCAGCTGATATCTTACTTCTTCCATTGTTTCACCGGATATGACGCTTTCCATAAAATATTTCATATTCTGTTCTTCATCTGACAATCCGTTTATTTCCGTATATACCCGAAATACATTAGCCATTAACCGGAGCGTGTATTCTTTGATCATTTCCGGTTTTACAGATCCATTCACTACTTGATCTGCAAATTTCTTTCCGTAATCCACAGCTTTTTCTCCATGTCCGTTCCGAAGTTCCCGGATTATACCTGCTTCTATGTTCTGTGGATATCTGATATCCTGATATTGCAGTGCTTCCACAGTCTCTGCATCAATCAGCTTATGGTTCGGTACTGAAAATGCAGCTTCTACCATTTGTTTCATCTCCTCTATAGCAGTCTTCAAATGCTGAAGCCCACATGTTCTGGTAAAAGCACAGGTGCATTTTCCAATCTCTTCCAGTTCTGGAATTATCTTCATCTCAAAACGATTTTTCAATGTTCTGTTTTTTTCCGTACCAGCTACGAGAACAATCGCCTGTTTTTCGCCGGGCAGCTGAAAAACGTGTACATTGTCGATACAAAGTACCTCCATTACAGATGAGGCACATTTCATATATTCTTTCATATGTTCGGAAAAGAGCTTCCCCGGAGAAATCAGAAACAGGGACACCTCTGTCCGTTCATTCATATGCAGCAGCTCACAGAGCAGATCATACTGTGTCCCGTTATCTTCATATTGTCCTTCCAGATAATTTGCCAAAAGCTGTTTTGCGGATACCTGCGATATACGTATGTTGGAAATTTTTGTCTCTGCATCATTTAAATTCTTCAAAAATTCTTCTGTATCCAGTGGCTTTAATAAATAATCCATTACCTGAAATTTAATGGCTTTTCTTGCATACTCGAAATCTGAATATCCTGTCAGTAATATCGTCGGAACCATACATTTTTCATCATATAGTTTCTGTAACATTTCCATACCATCCATTACCGGCATTTTGATATCACTGATCAGCAGATCTGGCTGTTTTTCTTTTACCAGCATATAACCCTGTTTTCCATTTTCTGCCACACCGATCACTTCATGTTCTGTATAATGTTCAATAATATGTAATATACCATTCCGCGTCATCTTTTCATCTTCTGCAAGTACAATTCTCATCTTCAGTCTCTCCTCTCTGCCGGAATCGTAATTTCTACTGTCGTCCCTTCCTTTCTGGAAAGAAAACGCACTTTTCCTTTTCCTCCATAATATAGCTTGATTCTGGTGATCACATTTCGAATACCAATGCTGGTTTCCGGTTTTGCACTCCGATAATCATAGTCATTGAGCTTTTTCAGTTCTTCTTCCTGCATTCCAATACCATTATCACTGATTTCTATGTATATTTTATGTTCCTCTGTCAGCTGGATTCGAATGCCTATTTCTCCTCTACGGTCCAGTTCCGCAAATCCATGAATTATGGAATTTTCCACAAAAGGCTGCAACAGCAATTTATGAATCTGACATTTTCTGGCCTGTTCTTCTACCTCGATATCGCAGTCAAAAGAATACTCAAACCGCTCCTGCTGCAGATAAATATATTTTTTCAGATAATCCAGTTCTGTTTCCAGTGTCACTATCTCATTGCTGTTATGAATCGTGTATCTTAGAATTTGTGCCAGTTTTGTCACCATTTTACTGATTGCAAACTGTTGCTCCTCGATGGCCAGCCAATTGACTGCATCCAGCGTATTATAAATAAAATGCGGATTAATCTGTGCCTCCAGAGAACGTATTTCCGCATTCTTTTCCCTTAATAAAGATTCCCGTTCCTGTTCATTTGCCTTTTTTATCTCTCCCAGCATGATATTAAAGTTCTGAGAAATTTTTGCAAATTCATCACTTCCGGTTACTTCAATCTTACTGTCCAGATTCCCCTCATTGGCTTCTTTCATGGCATACAGAATCTTCTTCACAGAATGATCGATGTCTATGGATATATAATAAATCACCATAAAACCAATCACCCCAACCAGCGCAGCTACCAGACAGATCATAATCAGCAGGTATCTCACCCTTGTCATGGAATGATTCAGATCCTGCAGATTAATGATATAAAACTGTCCATTCCAGATGCTTAGTGTATGAATATCCGGTTTTTTTCTTGGGAATAC
The DNA here is from genome assembly GCA_900544685.1 of uncultured Lachnospiraceae bacterium. Lineage (GTDB taxonomy): Bacteria > Bacillota > Clostridia > Lachnospirales > Lachnospiraceae > Marvinbryantia. The sequence continues at coordinate 81,626 of UQWA01000002.1, forward strand.
TTTCTTTTCCTCAACAAACTTTCGTATCTGTTTTTCCAGTTCATTTATTTGCGTTACAGCAATTGCCTCTTTCGGACTCTCACCATAAATATTACTTCCTTCAAATCCCGCTTCCGGCATAGATACAATATTTCCATATCCGTCAATAACAAATGACAGACTGTTCTCTTCCGTTCCCTGACTGTAAGTACTTCGGAATTTTTCTTCGTCAATGCAGATTACTACACAGCCGACGGCACCTTTCTCATAGTTATTAAAATCTGTCAGCTGGTGAGCTATATAGAAAAATGAATGACTGCCATATTCCGGATCCTCTTTTCCAAGTAATGCTGAATATACACTGTCTTTTTTCGTCAGAGCTTGTTTTACCAGCATATTATTTCCCATATGTTCTTCAAAACAGATGCTTTCCTGATCAGACTTTGTAATCCTGTCATAATAACATTCATCTCCGTATTTTCCAATCAATGCAATTCCGGCTATTTCATCATTCCGGTAAATCAAATCCTGCATTTTACTGTTCAATAAATGCATAGACAGATAATATTCCTCACCATCCCAGGAATTGATAATCTTCATGTTATCTACATAAGTAGTATCTGTATAAATTTCCTGTATCATGCTGTCATACCGTTCCAGTGCCGAACGAATACTCACCGCGTTTTGCTTCATATTTTCATTAATCAGTTCTCCTGCCTGCTCCGTAATAATCGTTGTACTCAAATGACTGGAAATTACCAGAATCAATACGATCTGAAGTGCAGATATTCCAAACAACAACACCATAATTTTCTTTGCCAGTTCCATTGCCCGGTATTTTCCAATGATCTGTTCCCGCCATATAATTCTTATCCTTTTTTCTTTCTTCACGTTTTTCTCCGCCTTGCCAGTTTATTCATTCCACTCTACTTTACCACGTTGCGGCAGGATTTTCATCTCCATTTATTGTATAAAAAAAGACCAAACCGTCTGTTGCGATTCAGTCTTTTATTTATTTCAATAACATAATATCTTTCTCTTCGATTCCGATGAGTATCTCATCTCCAGTCATCTGTTCCCGATACTCCAGCCATTCTTCCTTGGACACATCCACACGGATCTGTGCACCTTCTTTGGGTGACACAATTAAAATATAAGAAAATACATCTTCTATGATTCGTTTTATTTTGCAGGAAAATACATTTGACATACTGTCCTTTTTATCAGCACTCACAGGATATATAAAATGACTGCGCACGCCAACGCTGTTGGAATCTTCTTTTCCTGCAGTATCACATTTCAATGTAATCCCCCAGTCCAGCGCCATGACTTCCCCTTTTTCTGCTACGGCTGCATCTGAAAAATTCTTACATCCTGAGAGGTACGCTGCTTCTCTTGATATCGGTGTCGTAAACAATTCTTTTACCGGTACTGGTTCACTGGATTTCCCCTGATTCATTACACATACCCGGTCGCAGATCCGATAGATCTCATCCCGATTGTGCGATACAAAAAGTGTGGTAGAACCGAATTCTTTCAGTACATCTTCCAATTCTAGTTCCAGTTTCCATCTCAGGAACTCATCCAATGCTGCAAAAGGTTCATCCAGCATGAGCAGCTTCGGTCTGGTCAGAAGGATTCTGGCAAGTGCTGCTCTCTGCTGCTGTCCGCCTGACAACTGTGACGGCTTGTGACGTTCCAGTCCCTGAAGATAAAACTTATCGATCATCTCTGCAATGCGCTTCTGCTGTTCTTCCTTTCCCAGCTTCTGTACCCGAAGTCCTGCCTGAAGATTCTGTACTACATTCATATTCGGAAATAAGGCGTAATTCTGAAACAGCAGCCCCACATGACGCTCCTGAGGCTTCAGATTGATCTTTTTCTCACTGTCAAAAAAGACGGTTCCATCCAGTTCAATGTGTCCTTCATCCGGTGTCACCACACCGGCAATACAACGAAGGGTCATACTTTTTCCGCAGCCGGATTCTCCCAGAATCCCCATTACTTCCTTATCTGCTTCAAATTCCGTATCCAGAATAAAGCTTCCGAAATCCTTTTTTATTTTTACATAAAGTCTCATTTCGTCCGCTCCTATCCCGCCGATCTTTTCCCGGCAGTATTTTTCTTTTCCAGCATATTTACCGCCAGAAGCACGACTGCTGAGATAGCTATATTTACCATAACCCATTTAAATGCCAGCAAATCGTCATTGGTTCGCCACAACTGATATACCGTAGTAGAAATGGTTGCCGTCTTTCCCGGTGTATATCCAGCTACCATACTGGTTGCGCCATACTCTCCCAGTGCCCTTGCAAAGGCAAGAACGGTTCCTGCCATAATTCCCTGACGGCATGCCGGCATGCGTACTTTCCAGAAAATATATGTATTGGATAAACCTAGTGTCTGACCAGAATAGCTTAAGGTCTCATCGAAGCTCTCAAACGCTCCCCGGGCTGTCCGATACATCAATGGAAATGCCACGATGGTGGCAGCAAAAATGCCTGAATACCAGTTCATAACCAGCTTAGTCCCAAAAGTATTGTAGAACCATATTCCAAACGGTCTTTTAGAGCCCAGCAGCAGCAGGATGAAATATCCTACTACTGTGGGTGGTAATACCATTGGAAGGGTAAGAATCACATCCAGCACACCTTTCACCACCGGATGCAGCTTTGCGATATAGTAAGCTGCAAAGATTCCGGAGAAAAATACCAGTACACCGGAAATCACCGCAATACGAAGTGAATTATACAGTGGAAACCAATCCATCTATTCTTCCCTCCATACTTTTTCTTAAGCTTCTGTTTCAGATTCTGTCTCAGATTCTGCTTCAGATACAGCTTCTGTCTCTTCTTCGTCATCAGCCTTTACCATGGTAAATCCAACTGATTCGAATACTTCAGCGCTGGTCTCTGTAGTCAGATAATCCAGGAACGCCTTCGCTTCATCAGCATGTGCTGCATTTTTTAATACTGCTGCAGGGTAGATAACCTGTTTGCAAAGTGTGCTGTCTGCCTGATCTACGACTGTCAGTCCTGCCGAGTAAGCATCTGTAGCGTAGATGATACCTGCGTCAACGCTGCCTTCGCTGACCTGTGTGGTAACTTCCTTTACGTTCGATCCATAGGTAATCTTCTTGTCTGCTTCCAGCTGATCCAGGATACCCAGGTTGGTCAGGATCTCTTCTGAATAAGCACCTACCGGTACGTCTTCGTTACCAAGGCAAAGCAGGTTCAGCTTGTCTGTTCCCAAGTCTTCGAAAGACTGGATATCTGCCTGATTGTCCTCTGGTACAGCCAGAACTACTTTATTTTCCAGAAGATCCCTTCTGGTTGTGTCATCGATGAAATCAAGACCATCTTCATTAACAGACGGATCTGCTGTAATATCCAGCTGGTTCATCTGCTTCTGTGCTGCTGAGATGAACAGGTCACAGTCTGCACCTTCTTCGATCTGTGTCTTTAATGTTCCTGAAGAATCAAAAGTAAATACCAGATTGACATTTGGTTCCACCTCTTTATACATTTCCTGAATCTCTGTCAGAGTCTCTGTCATAGATGCTGCTGCGAATACAACAACGTCTGTCTGATCTTCAGCGGAAACTCCCATACACATTCCAGAAGCCATTACTCCAGTTAAAAGTAATGCTCCGGCTTTTTTCCAAGTATTCATATTAAATTCCTCCTTCACGTTATTTTTTCAAAAAATACTCGCTAGTAAAATTATATCCCTGCATGTCAGTTTTGTCAATGTACTGACAAACAGGGATCTGTTTTTTATATACATTTACTGATAATCCTGAAAATAGATGTCAAAAAAATTCTGACTGATCCGCTTCATGTCTTCCAGCATGGCATGATAACGATTCATGAATTCTCTTCCTTCTTCGGTAATCGTAGAATTTCCACCGTTCTTTCCTCCATTGTACCGGTTCAGAAAAGGAAATCCCATCTGTTCTTCTGCCCGGTTCAACAACTTCCAGCACTTAGAATACGACATTTCCATTTTCTTGGCTGCTGCCTGTATGGAACCTGTCTCATCCACGTATTGAAGCAGATGAAAGATTCCAGGTCCAAAGAAATCTTCACCCTTGGATAATACAATTTTGGTCTTCAGGCTTAAAGCTTTTGCATCCCGTATCTGGCGGATATAGGCTCGCACCTTTTCGATATGCTCCGGTCTGGAAATATCATATAAGATACCGGAGTCATCTGTGTCCAGATTTTTCATATTTCGTTTTCTGTGCATCAGATCTCTTCCATCTTCTGATTTCAAATCTTCATATATCTCTTCCGATATTTTATCTCTTTTGAGATGACTGCTGATTCTAAGCTGTAGTTTCCCTGGCTCCCCATCATAATACAGACAGGTATCACTCTCACATTCCGTCAGTAATTCCAGCGTTTCTACCTTAAATGCCGGGCATTCCACCGGAAGCAGTATCACTTTATCACATCGTTCTGCAGCTGCTTCCATCCCAATTCTGGCAGATGTCAGCCAGTCATGACAGACATATTCCGGATCTTCCAGAAAAATTACCCCGTTATGGCTGATATGATTTTTCAACACTGCTGCATGATAACCGCCCACTACTATGATTGGAGATATTCCGGCTTTTCGTAAGGTATAGATCTCCCGCTTGATTACCGTAGCCCCTTCTATTGGAAGCATAGGAAGAAAGGTCTCCAGTTCTTCATTTCCTGTTTTGTCCTGTGCCAGATCCTGCGCTGCCACAATCACTGCCCCCACATTCATGATTTCGGTTGCTCCTTTCTTATCCTGTGTCGTCTTAGCTGCCTGGACTATCCTGCATATTTTCTGCTATTTTCCGGCAGTTCAATGTTTTTCTGTTATTTACTTCCTATCACCATTATACTAAGAAGATAGTCTACAAGACGCTCTGTCTCTTCCAATCCCAAAAGCGGAATATCCAGCATTTCCCCGTTCACATCCAATTCTGCTTTCGTCAGATCTGTCACTATTCCCAGTAAGTTCTTTGGATCACATACTGATTCTGAAGAATTGCCTTTTCGAATCACTTCGATCTTGGGATATTCTGAATACTTAAACCCTTCCAGCAAAATCACATCCACTTCTGGAAATGCACCAACCAGTTCTTCCACAGACAGCGCCGGTGCATATTTGACCACCATATACTTTTTCGCAGAAAACACACAGGTTCCGTCAGCCCCGGCCTGCGCATACTTCCAGCTGTCAGTACCCGGTACATCAGCTTCAAAGTCATGGCCGTCATGCTTGATCACAGCCACCTGAAGTCCGCGCTTTTTCAATTCCGGCAAGAGCTTTGTAATCAATGTCGTCTTCCCTGAATTTTTCACACCGCTGACCGCCAAAATAAACTGCTTTTTGTTTTCTTCTTTCTCCATATAATTACTACCTGTTCTTCTGTCAATAACCTGGAACATTTCTGTTTTCTTTCGCAGAATTTGTCTGCAATTTTTACAACAATATTATTTCTGCAAGTTCTCCCACTTTGGTTCCCGACTTTCCACCCTGCATCTCAATCAGGCAGTTACAGCCTGCCATGGTAGCCAGCACACCATTGGAATGTAATCCTGTCGGTATGGTCACAGACTCTCCATCTGTAACGGCACGGATATATCTGCGCCCACGAACTTCTTTTACAAATTCATTCTTTAACACACATTTTTTCCTTCTGGTCTTTAATGCTTCATCCTGCATCATCTTCTGGAGCATTGGGCGAATCAGCAGATCCACGGATACCACCACGCCAAACGGATTACCGGACAGACTGATTATCGGGGTATCCTGATACACCGAAAACAGAGTTGGCATACCCGGCTTCATCTGAATATGCCAGAAAATGCGCTGTGCACCTGCCAGTTCCAATGCTTCGTGCATAATATCCTTTTTTCCAACTGATACAGCGCCTGTGGTAATAATCAGATCCACAAATGGAGCAATATCCTGAATGGCTTCTGTCATTGCCTGTGGTCGGTCTTCGATGGAGTCCACTTTTACCAGTTCCACGCCAAACTCTTCCATACGTGCTGCCAGAAGACTTTGATTACAGTCATAGATCTTGCCCGGCACTAACGGCATTCCCGGTGCCATCACTTCATCTCCGGTAGTTAAAATTGCCACTTTTGCTCTGCGATAAACACCGACTTCCGTTTTTCCCATGCTTGCCAGAATCCCAGTTTCCACAAATCCAATTCTGGTTCCTCTTTTCAAAAGCACGGTTCCTCTTTTAAAATCTTCTCCCTGATAGCAGTAATTCTGCCACTGTCTGGTCGGATGGAAGATCTTTACAGTATCTTCCCCATAATCGGTATCTTCCTGACGGACACAGCAGTCACAGCCCTTTGGGATGGCTGCGCCGGTCATAATACGTACCGCCTGCCCTTTTTCCACGGTTATCTCAGAATACTGTCCTGCGTCAATCTCTTCCAGAACCTTTAACGTAATCGGATGTTCCTCGGATACTCCCACAAGATCTTCCGATTTGCAGGCATAACCATCGATCGGTGATTTATCAAATGGCGGGTTATCCAGTTCTGCCACCATATCTTCTGCCAATACTTTTCCACGAGCCCGAAGTACCGATACTACTTCTGTTTCCTCTATGATTTTCGAATGAGCAAGCAGGGCTTCCAGTGCCTGCTCTACGGTAAGGTTATCCATAATTACACCCCTTTTCCAAAGCTGCAATTCGGATAATGACATTCCTTACATCCCAGACAGAATCCACCATTTCCCATATGTGCCAGATCTTTCTTTGTCACTTCGATTCCTGCAATGATTCGTGGCAATACCAGATCAAAAACAGTTGCTTTTGCATACATGACGCATCCCGGCAGTCCCATAACCGATGTGCCGTCTTCCAGATAGGATAACAGGAACATGGCTCCCGGAAGAACCGGAGCTCCATAAGATACGATTCTTGCTCCTGTATTCTTGATGGCTCCAGGAGTCTTGTCATCTGGATCTACGCTCATGCCACCGGTACATACAATCATATCTGCCCCTTCTTCTTTTAACTTCAGAATGGCCTTTGTGATCTTTTCCATATCATCGTTACAGAGGATATGTCCGTGAATCTCTGCACCGTAGGATTCCAGCTTGTTGATAACAACCGGAGTGAAAGTATCTTTGATTCTTCCGTAAAATACTTCGTTTCCGGTAGTTACAATACCTACTTTTCTCTTCTTATATGGAGTCAGGGAAACCAAAGGCTGATCTCCCGCTGTCTTTTTCACCAGATCCATTTTTTCTTTGGCAATCACCAGCGGGATCACACGGGTTCCCAGAAGACGGTCACCTTTTTTCACCGGGAAATTCGTATGTCTGGTGGCAATCATAATCTCATCAATCTCATTGATAGCATCCAGCCTTGGCACATCCACCTGAAATACTCCGTCACAGTCTGCAATCAGCTCAATCTTTCCCTCTTTTACTGCGGTCGGATGCATATTCTCATTCATACAGACATCACAGAGAATCTGAGCCGCCTCATTCTCATGCAGGGTGTTCTCATCCTTCTCCCATACATACAGGTTATCTTTTCCCAGAGATAACAGTACCGGGATATCCTCTTCCTGCACAATATGTCCCTTACGGAATGCAGTATCCTTCACCACATCCTTCACGATCCTTGTAATATCATGGCAAAGCACATGTCCTACCGCATCCGTTGTCTTAATACACTTCATGTTCGATCTCCTTCTACCGTTCATCTGCGAAATCAGACATATTCTTCACTTTCACAGTGTTTTGGAACAGTTATCATAATTTCCGCACAATTTGCATGGGATCATTGTAACATATTGACAAAAAAAACACAACTGCAAGCATAAGAAATAGCCGCCCTGCACCATGTAAAAAGGGGTACATATCAGTCAGGAACGGCTATTTCTCGGTAACTAAGTGTTCATTTTATGCTTTCTCAATCTTGATTGCGCATACCTTGTATTCCGGTATTCTTGCGTATTTATCCAATGCTGCATTGGTCAGCCAGTTGGCATTGCCATCCGGGAAGTGGAATGGCATCCAGGATTCTCCCTTGGATACTTTGGTTCCCACTCGGGCGGTGGATTCAATCTGACCTCTTCTGGATGTCAGACGAACTTTATCGCCATTCTGAATACCCAGTTCTGCCGCATCTTCTTCATTGATCTCGATGAAGGAATGTCCTTCGATCTCCATCAGTTCTTCAGTCTTTCCTGTCATGGCACGGGTGGTGTAATGATACAGGATACGTCCGGTCATAAGAAGGATCGGATATTCTTCATCTGGAAGTTCTGCAGATGGAACATATTCTGCCGGATAGAACCAGCCAAGACCTCTTGCGAACTTGCCCACATGCATGATCGGTGTACCCGGATGGTCCTTTGTCGGACATGGCCACTGAAGTCCTCTTCCACCTACTTCTTCACTATCCAGACGTGCATGGCTGATGCCTCCAAAGGATGGTGTCACAGATGCAATTTCATCCATAATCTGAGCAGATGTAAGATGTGGCTGTGGATATCCCATTCGGTTCATTAGATCGATGATAATATCCGTATCCAGTCTTGCATTTCCAGGAATCGTTACTGCCTTGCGCACACGCTGTACGCGACGCTCGGTATTCGTAAAGGTACCTTCTTTTTCTGCATAGCTGACTCCCGGAAGAATCACATCTGCATACTGGGCAGTCTCTGTCATAAAGAGTTCCTGAATTACAAAGAATTCCAGACTTTCCAGAGCTTTGATAATATGATGTGTATCCGGATCTGTAACCACCGGATCTTCACCGTAAATATAAAGACCTTTCACATCTCCCCTGATTGCTGCCGGGAATACATCCGTAGCATGCAGTCCTGGATTTGGATTCAACTTGGTATTCCATGCCTTTTCAAATTTGGCAATTACTTCCGGATTGGCTACCTTCTGATATCCAGGGAAATCTGTCGGTGATGCACCCATATCACAGGCACCCTGTACATTGTTCTGGCCACGAAGTGGATTGACACCACAACCTTCTCTACCCAGTTTACCAACCAGAAGAGCCATATTTGACATGGACATAACACCTTCCGTACCGGTGGAATGTTCCGTAACACCCAGACAGTAAATAATCGGAGCCATATCTGCTTTCGCATACATGATAGCTGCTTTCTTCAGATCTTCTGCATCAATATGGCAGATCTCTGCTACTTTTTCAGGTGTATAATCTTTTACGATCTCTTTGATCTTCTCGTATCCTTCCGTTCTCTCTGCAATGAACTTTTCATCCTGCAGCCCTTCGGAAATGATCACATTCATGATACCATTTGCAAACGCAACGTTGGTACCTGGTTTTAACTTCAGATGGATATCTGCATGTTTTGCAAGGCCAATATCACGCGGATCCACCACGATCAGCTTACATCCACGCTGTACCGCCTGACGAATCTGCATGCCCACTACCGGATGTGCTTCTTCCGGATTGGAACCTACCAGCATGATCACATCTGGTTTCTTTGTGATATCTTCGATTGGATTGGTCATGGCACCGGATCCCAATGTCATAGCCAGACCTGCTACCGATGCAGAGTGACATACACGGGCACAGTTATCGGTATTATTTGTGCCGAAACAGGTTCGAACCATCTTCTGAACCATGTAGATATCTTCGTTTGGTGATCTGGAACATGCAAAACCTGCCAGTGATTCACTGCCGTATTTTTTCTTAATCTCCATGAATTTAGATGCAACCAGATCCAGTGCTTCATCCCAGGTAGCTTTCTCAAATTCACCGGTTTCTTTATTCTTAATCAATGGATCTGTGATTCTGGATGGATGATGTACAAAGTCAAAGCTTCCGCTTCGTCCCTTTACACAAAGCAGACCTTTGTTGGATGGTCCATTATAAGCTTCTGTATCCACAATCTTGCCATCTTTTACCAGAAGGTAATACTGACATCCGGTTGCACAATGTGGACAGGTGGTCAGTACCTTTTTTTCTACCTGATATGTACGGTATTTCTTTCTGCGCTTCATGGACAGCGCACCGGTTGGACAGGCCTGTACACAGTTACCACAGGATTCACAGATACCATCTTTCCACTGACCTTCTCCATTGCCGATTACTGACTGGAATCCACGTTCCATTGTCTCAATGGCACCGCGTCCTACAATATAATTACAGGTATTCACGCATCTGTGGCACAGAATACAAAGACTTGGGTCATAGGTAAAGAATTTATTCGTATCATCTACCTCGCCACCACTCTTCTGTCCTTCATAGCTGGTGGTCTCCAAACCATACTCAAATGCATATTCCTGCAGTTTGCAGTCTCCGTTTGCTTCGCAGGAGAAACAGTGTACATTGTGATCGGATAACAGCAGATCCAGTGTCTGTTTTCTGGACTGTCTTACCTTTTCTGATCTGGTAAAGATCTCATCCCCTTCTGATACCTGCAGGGTACAGGATGTGTCGATCTTGGTTCTGCCATTATTTTTTACTTCTACCACGCACAGACGGCAGGATCCGTCTGGAATCAGATCCTCAATATAACACAGAGTTGGGATCTCAATTCCTGCTTTTTTTGCCGCATGAAAAACGGTCGTCCCCTTCTCCACTTCCACCGGAATGCCGTCAATCATTACATGAACCATAATATCCTCCTTCCAAACTTTGTTTCGTTTTCTTGTTTAATATACGGAAAAAATCTCTCCTTCCCCATTACTGCGGTCATTTTCTTTCTGACCGGCAGTTATAACTCAATTACCTGCATCTGTTCCCAGGACAGTCCTGCCTGCTTCAGCTGTTCTACCCACCTCTCTTTTTCATCTGGCTCTGTCTTCCAGGCCAGCCCGCATCCTGCGGTAATCTGAGATGGAATTGGAATTAACCTTCCCGGAAGCTGATGCTCCTGACAGTATTTTTCCATTTTGATTGCTTCTGGTGTATTGGAAAATGTAATCACCAGTTGTGGTTTCTTTGTTCTCATAAATTTATTCCTGTAATTCCTTTAATGCCTGAATTGCTGCGTCCACTTCTTCTTCTGTATTAAAGCAGGAAAAGCTGAACCGTACCGCACCCTGCTGCTCTGTGCCAAGAGTCTGATGCATCAGCGGAGCACAATGAGCACCTGAACGTACTGCAATTCCATAATCTTCCCAGAGCCAGTCACTGACTTCTGCGGAATCCACGTCTCCCAGATTCAGGGATACAATGGCTGTTCGCATCTGTGCATCCGTATCTCCATATACGGTAATGTCCGGGATCTCTGCGATGCCTTTTAAGAAGCTCCTGGCCAGCGATAATTCCTTTTCATGAATCTGCTCTACGCCTTGCTTCAATATCCAGGATAAAGACGCTCCAAGACCTGCAATTCCCGGTCCGTTTAAGGTTCCGGCTTCCAGTGCCGTCGGCATGGTATCCGGATGCTCCTTATCAAAACTCTTTACGCCGCTTCCACCGACCTTCAAAGGAGCAATCTTTACACCTTCCCGTACATAGATCCCCCCGGTGCCCTGTGGCCCCATCAGACCTTTATGTCCGGTGAAACAGAGAACATCAACCCCCATATCCTGTACATCAATCGGAATGCATCCGGCTGTCTGGGATGCATCCACAATCAGAAGCAATCCATTTGCTTTTGCAAAATCCGATATCTTCTTCAGATCGGTTACATTACCAGTTAGATTGGATGCATGGGTAATGACAATGGCCTTCGTCTCTTTCTTCAAAAGCTTTGGCAGCTGGTCATATTGCATCACGCCTTTTTCATCTGCCGGGAGCAGACTGTAGATCACTCCCTGTTTTGCCATCCGATATACCGGCCGCAGTACGGAATTATGTTCACATACACTGGTGATTACATGATCTCCCGGCTGTAATATTCCCTGTATGGCTATGTTCAGGCTTTCTGTGGCATTACAGGTAAAGGCAATCCGCATGGGATCTGGAATATGAAACAGCTCTGCCAGCTTTTCTCTGGTACCATAGATCATTCTGGATGCATCCAAAGTAGCTTCATGGGCGCCCCTTCCAGAGTTTCCCATGGAAGTCAGCGCCATAGTCATGGCCTCCGCCACTCCTTCCGGCTTATGCAGTGTAGTGGCCGCATTATCCAGATAAATCATGGTTTCACTACCTTACCTGCTTTGGCCATAGTATCTGCGATTACATACATGTTCGTAACACTTCCTACCTGAAGCTTCTCAGACAGTCCGTAGTAATTCAGGCAGGTTCCACAGGTAAAGATCTCCACGCCCTGCGCTTCCAGTGACTTCAGATCTTCCAGTGATGCAGATCCTTCACAGGTCAGATAAGCACCCTTGTTATAGAATAAAATGGTCTTTGGCAGAGTCTCCAGCTGAGTCAGTGCATAGATATAACCTTTTATCAGGACTTTACCCAGTTCTTCTTCTCCCTCACCCATTTTGTCAGATGAAATCACAACCACTGTGTTATCTCTGGCATCTGGAACGCAGGCCGCTTCTGCCGTTTCTTCTTTCTTCTCATCTGCCTGTCCCTGTAACTTATCTTCTGTTACTGTGATCACAACACGGTATTCTTTTTCTGCTTTTTTCTCAGATTTCACTTCACAGCCAAGGCTTCCTGCCAGTTTCGTCAGATTCTGTACTGCCACTTCATTGTCTACCAGTACCTCTACTTCTTCTGCTTTTGTCAGTGCCTTAATGGCATTCTGTGTCTTGATGACCGGGATCGGGCAGGTATCACCCATTGCGTTAATTGTTACCATAATACTTGCATCTCCTTTTATTTCAAAATCTGACTATTACTTATAGCATTTCAATAAATGCTGCCATTCTTGTCTGAATCTGTCCCACATCTGCCTGGGAATAATCTGTTTCAACAACGGTATATGGAATTCCCATCTTATCTTTTACCAGCTTCTTCACCATGGCTGTCTCTACATTGTAGGTATGACAGGCCTGCAGTACCAGATCTACCACTGCATCTACCTTAAAATCTTTGATCAGTTTCTCCAGAAGTTCCATTCTTGCTTTATTCGGAGACATACAGGAACATCCGATACTTAAATATTTTCTGGAAAGTGCATCGTACACATCTGGATTTTCTTCATCTACTTCTGCCAGCGGCTTCATACCGGTACAGTTTTCAAAACAAACTACTACACCACCATTTTCTTCAATGGCACGGATAACCTTCAGTGCAGCTCCACCGGACGGAGAACCGGTTACCAGGATTCGTGGCTTCTTCCCAACGTTCTTACCTTCCTGATATTCTTTTTCAATCTTATCCGTTACCGCATCAATGGTCTCTTCCAGTGTATCCGTGTTCATCTGAAAACCGGATCCATATACGGTATTGATGATATCCAGTCCCATGACCGGAGCCGGATCCTGTGCCATCGTATACTGCAGTCTGGTCAGTGCACGATTGATACCGTTTCTCTTTTTGATTTCTTTTGCAATGGCTTCTTCCGTGATCTTTACTTCGAATTTTTCTTCCAGTACTTCTTTGAAACGGATCAGTTCTTTGCGGTATAATTCATATCCATCTTCCGTCTGGCTATTTGGAAGCTGTACCACATGTACCGGTTTAAACTCTGCCAGCATTTCATACATCTTTTTCTTTCCGTCACAGGTAGTCTCACCCACAACCAGATCAGAAAAATAGAAGAACGGGCATTTATCTGTCTTCGCAAATCCATAGCTGGATTTGATCAGTGGACAGAGGTTTCTTGGCAGATCCTTCTCTGCATCCGGAATGGTCTCATCGGATACGGAACATAGTCCAACCACTGCTGCACCCATGGCATTGGCGATCTCTCTTGGCAGATAGGTACAGAACACACCTACGATCGGTGTTCCTGCATCCTTAATTTTCTTAATTGCCAGAAATGAATTTTTTCTTGCCTCTGCAAATTCTTCAAATACTTCCGGTAATTCTTTTCTTAATTCCACGTTTTCTTTCCTCCTGCTTTCTCATACCCTAATACGGCCGCGCCGATGGCTCCTGTATACTGAGCCAGTTCATGCGTCACGATGTGGGCTGGTTTCATATAAGATTCCAGTATACTTCGGATCACTTCGGACTGTGCCAGACCCCCGGAAAAGAACACTTCCTGTTCCTCCCGGATCAGCTTCTGTGCAAAAATGGCAGTTCTCTTACAGATCGAATGAAGGCACCCAAGTAAAATGTCTCCTGCCTTTTTCTCCTGCGCCAGGAGACCTACGATCTCACTTTCCGCAAATACCGCACACATGCTGTTGATCTTCTCCGGTGTGGCACCTCGGACAAATTCATCCAGTTCTTCCACCTTGGCTCCAACCCGCCCCAGTGTCATCTCAATGAATCTTCCTGTTCCTGCGGCACATTTATCGTTCATCAGAAAATCTGTCACTTTTCCATGCTCATCCAGAAGCATCACTTTACAATCCTGTCCTCCGATGTCAATCACTGCACTGCACTGTGGCATCAGGTATGCGGCTCCTGCACCATGACAGGTGATCTCTGTAATCTTCCTGTCCGCCTGTTCAAGAAGCCCTCTGCCATACCCAGTCGTTACCGTCATCGCAATCTCCTGAGAATATAACTGGCTGTACATATCACGAATCACTTTACCGGGACGATCAGATGTTTTTTCTAAATAAATTTTCTGGATCTTCTCTCCATCAAATACTGCTGCTTTCGTCGTTGCAGAACCGGAATCCAGTCCTAATGTCACCATCTTTTCACCTGCTTTCTCTAAGAAAAGTATAACATCTACAGATTTTTTGTCTAATTCAAATGCCTGATGATTTCTTTATATTTATAGATTATATCTATAAATAGTCTCGCTTTTTTCTATCAATTATGCTACGATATATACAATTCAAAACAGTGTCAGGTTATTTTTTCTGTTCCACCTGCACAGAAAGAGGTATCATATGTATTTTCATCAACTGGAAGCTTTTGTCCAGATAGCAGAAAATAAGAGTTTTTCTAAAGCCGCTAAAGCTATGTATCTGTCTCAGCCTACAGTCAGTGCCCATATCAAAAGTCTGGAATCTGAACTTGGTGTCCCGCTTATTTTACGTACCACCAAAGAAGTTCTGCTTTCTGAGGCCGGGCAGATTTTCTATGATTATGCTAAAGAACTTTTACATACCAGAGATGTTGCCACCTTGATGATGCAGTCTTATGCCACCGAAATTAAGGGAGAACTTCCGGTAGCTGCTTCCACAGTTCCCTCTCAGTACCTGCTGCCGCAGCTACTGACTGAAATGTATGTGCGCTATCCGGATCTGAAAATTTCTGTCCGACAGGCAGACAGCTCTGCAGTAATAAATCAGATTGAAAATTATGATGCAGAATTGGGATTTACCGGTATGCAAGTTCCTGATTCCAAATGTATTTTCGAACCTTTACTGGATGATCAGCTGGTTCTGATCACTCCAAATACCCCGGCTTATCAGATCTACAAGGAGAATTTTCCTGTCAGTCAGCTTCACTATCTTCCATTTATTTTTCGCGAGAAGGGAAGCGGAACACGCAAAGAAGCCGACGCTTTTTTTCAAAGCATCGGCCTCGACGATCAGAAACTTCATATTCTGACAGAACTGCCTTCTACCGAAAGCATCAAACAGGCTGTCTGTCATGGTCTGGGTGTATCGATTATCAGTAAAATTGCTGCAAAAGATTATGAAAAATTCGGCTACCTTTTGAGTTTTGATCTGGACTCTGAACTGCTGAAGCGTTCCATCTATCTGGTTTATCACAAAAACCGGGTACTGACTCCTGCTGCCAGATCTTTTGTTGAAGTGATCCGTGAAAAATACGGTCCAAAGCCGGAACATCCACGAACTTCACCAAAGGTACATATTCCTGTGGGATGATGGGGACGGTGTTTACTCAAATTGCTTTTGACCTGTAAAGCAAAATCCATGTCTGTTGTAAAATGCAATTGCTTTTACATTCTTTTCCAATGCCCACAGATGATCTGCACCAAATTCTTTTATGGCAAATTCTATCAGTTCATGACCTATTCCTTTCCTAAAACCGAATTGCAATCTTTCCAATATTTTTCTTCGCTTTAAAGTATTCGATTGCCTCTACACTGTCTTTAAAATCAAACACATCCGATATATAATTAGAACCTTTTAATATACCCTGCTTTATAAGCGCTATAATCTCATCATGCACCTCTGCTTCTTCTGCCTTCGACGGCCACTGGGCAAATCGCAGATTAAAGCAAAACGGAGCTTCTTCCCAGTTAATCAGATATTCGCTTTTGGCTGTTTCTCCATAGATACATACATCACCAAAATTCTTCACCAGTTTCAGATTCTGATTGATCAGTGCCGGCACCCCCGCCGCATCCAGAATCATGTCTGCTTTTTCCGGAAGGATTTTTAACACTTCTTCTGTTACATCACACTGGTCAAAATTCAATGTATAGTCCGCACCACATTTTCTTGCTGACTCCAGCTTTTTCTCCGTGTGATCCACACAAATAACAGGGGAAAGTCCCATGTATTTTGCCAGAGTAATAAATACAAGACCTACCGGACCTGCGCCATAAAGTATCAGGCTTTTTCCCTTCTGGAAGCCAAGACGCTTCATCGTAGAATACACTTCACGATATGTGACAATCATAGCTGCTTCCACATCATCCAATCCCTCAGGGATCTTCTTCTGTCCCAGATTGCCCTCTGTCAGAACACCGTCTCCCACAGTGTGTCCGTCCTCCATCATTGCCTCAGCGTCACCAATGACCGCATACTCTGCAAAGGCGCCCCAGGTTGAATAGAATTCTTCTCCATCATCCAGAAATGGAAGTACAATTTTATCTCCTACGGTGAAATTTTTCACTTTGCTTCCGATTGCTTCCACACGGCCAATTCCCTCATGACCAAGCACAGTAGGATAATTATGAAATCCTTTTAGTTTATCATAAATAATTTCTTTATCCGTACCACATAATGCACCGGCGGTCATTCGTACCAGTGCCTGATACTCTCCAATCTCCGGTTTCTTCATTTCTTCCAGACTTGCATGTCCATCTTTCCAAATTACCAGACCCTTCATTGTAATCCTATCCTCCTATCCTACTTCTGTCAAAACAGTATCTAATTCCCCTGTTATGTTTCCTACTACTCTGGCAAAACAGCCTCTTTCTTTCATCATCCGCAGACATTCGTCTTTTTCTTCTACCGGAATTGCCGCCAACAGTCCCCCTGACGTCTGTGGATCCATCAATGCGTCTTGCTTCCATTGTGATACCGTAGATGAAAAACGCACTTTAGACTTCAGATATTCCTGATTCTGGTACACTCCAGATGGTAATATTCCCATAACAGCCATCTCTTCCGTCTTTGGAAGAAACGGGATCTGATCTGCATAAATATGAATCACTCTTTTACTTCCTTCTGCCATCTCACAGACATGTCCGAGAAGTCCAAACCCTGTAATATCAGTACAGGCGTGAACGGTAAACTGGCTAAACACCTCACATGCCTGACGATTTAGCAAAGTCATCCATTTCAGCATTTCTGATTCTTCTGCTTCATTCAACAGACCTCCTCTGGATGCCAGCGCATAGATTCCTGTTCCTATTGGCTTGGTCAAGATCAGTACATCGTCTTCCTGAGCTGTATCGTTTCTCCAGATTTTCGCCGGATGTACTACACCGGATACCGACAGACCGTACTTTGGTTCATTATCCTCAATAGTATGCCCTCCTGCCACCACAGCTCCAGACTCAGCTACTTTTTCATAGCCACCTCTCAAAATTTCCTGTATACATTTTGGTTCCAGACAGGATGGAAATGCAAGAAGGTTTAGTGCCAGCACCGGTCTTCCGCCCATGGCATAGACATCACTCAAAGCATTCGCTGCTGCAATCTGTCCAAAAAGATACGGATCATCTACTGGTGGCGGGAAAAAATCAATGGTCTGAATCAGGGCCTGATCCTTATTCATCTGATAAACAGCCGCATCATCACTGGAACCAAAGCCAACCAAAAGCTGTTCACAATGCTGTTCCGGAAGCTTTCCCAATATTTGCCTGAGTACCTCAGGTCCCTGCTTGGACGCTCAGCCACCCTTTGCTGTCATCGCTGTCAATTTATACTGATGATTCATAACTGCCACCTTCTTTCTATTCAAAAAACGGTCTCTTTTACAAGAGACCGATCACTTTCTGGCGGAAGTATGTGGGAATCGAACCCACCTAAGCGGGAGTTAACCGCTATCACAGGTTTTGAAGACCAGGAGGCACACCAGCACCTATCTACTCCCATTTTTATCTTTATTATTCTATCACAGGCAAAAGTAAATAGCAACCGAAAGTTCCTTCATCGGCTTCTCTACTCAGTATGCCTTCCACTCGCTCTCTGCCCCTGTATTCCTGGTGATTCTCTGACTATCCGTATATTCCAGTATCAGTTTTGCATTTTTTCGACTGGTCGAGAACAGATCTCGCACTTCTGAGATGGTAATAACCGGCTGTTGATGAACTACTTCTCGTATTTTCTCTGCTGCTGTTTCCAACAGAGGTTTTACCGTATACGCATCTTCACTTAAACGAACAACCTGATTCTCTTCTCGCAGGAGTAAAAGGATATCTTCTGCCATATCCGCATACTCTTTCTCGACATCGGTTTCTGAGAGTTTTACAAATTGATATTCTGCTTTTTCGAAAGAATTTAGCAGCAGTTTTCTGCATCCTTCATATCTTGCATCTTTCAAAATCTCAAATTCCGGCAAGTGCAAATACTCGCCGCTGGAAATTATACTCTCTTCTGTCTCCCAGTGTTCAAATATTTTAGCTGCAACCACCGGTTTGATTTTTTTCATGTATTTTGTCTGAATCTCGGCCTTTTTTATACCATGACGATATGGATATTTATGATGGTATTTTTTCAGCTCGGCCTTAATCTGTTCCTGAAGATATAACTCATCGTCCCGCATCCAGACATAGGTATCTTTTTTCATTGGGAATACGAAAGCTTCTGATCCATCTTCCAGTTCCGATACGTCCTGACGAATTTCCTCTTCCGATAGCGCAGTTAATTTTGCCAGTTCCGTTATGGTAATCAGCGTGTCTCTGTGTGATTTCACATGCATCTGTACCACATCCACAGAAGAACCGGCTTCTTTACGCCGCAGTTCTTCCAATGCCGCTTCCTTGAACCTTCTCTTGGCCTTTGGATTCGGTTCCAACACTTCGCCGCCCCCAATCGTCTCCATCGGAGAATAAAAGCGGACTACAAATCTGTCTCCTTTTCGAAGTGCCAGTTCCTGTTCCAGACGAAGCTGTGCAAAACACTCTTCTCCTGCTTTTAATTCATCCCGATCCAATAAAATTGCGCGGCAGAGCACTTCGCTGGTTCCGGTAAATAAATGCAGCCGGCTCCGATTCTTTACAATTCGATTACTGTCTTTTAAGATCTTCAGCTTTACATCCAGCAAGGTCGTACCCTTCATGCTGTTCGGTGATGCCAGTACATCTCCGCGGCTGATATCTTCTTTTTTTATACCAGTCAGATTCACAGCCACACGCTGTCCTGCACTGCATTCTTCCACATTTTTTCCATGTACCTGGATATTCCGTACTTTGCATGGGGCATTCCATGGGTAAAGCTGCAAAGTATCATCTTTACGGATTATGCCGGAAATCAAAGTTCCGGTGACAATGGTCCCGAATCCTAAAATGGTAAAAACCCGGTCAATCGGAAGTCTTGGTATCGTATGAATCTCTTTTTCCTGCACTTCTGATGTTTCCATTTTCACAATCTCATCTGTCAGTTCCTTTAATCCTTCTCCTGTTACAGAAGATACTTTTACAACAGGTGCATCCTTTAAAAACGTATCCTGCAGCTGGTCTCGCACTTCTTCTTCCATCAGTTCCAGCCATTCCTCATCCACAAGATCCATCTTATTTAAAACGACGATACACTTCTGAATGCCCAGAAGATGTAAAATATCCATATGCTCCTTCGTCTGAGGCATAATGCCCTCATCTGCCGCAATAACCAGAAGCACCATATCCATGCCAACTACTCCGGCAACCATATTGTGTATAAACTTCTCATGTCCAGGCACATCTACGATCCCCGCCCGATCTCCATTGGGAAGATCAAAAAATGCAAATCCAAGGTCAATGGTAATCCCACGTTCCTGTTCTTCCTTCCAACGGTCCGTATTGCATCCGGTTAATGCTTTGATTAATGTTGTCTTTCCATGGTCGATATGACCTGCTGTTCCAATGATGATATGTTTCATAAAAGCTCCAATTCTCTCACAATGATTTCCATGTCTTCTTTTTCTAATGTCCTCACATCCAGAATGACCTGATCTTTCTGACATCTGCATATAATAGGAACCGGCAGCTGTTCCATCGCATCTACGATATCCTGGCATTTTTTCTGCTTGCAAGTCAGAACTACCGCATATCCCTTTAAGTTCGCAGTTGGGAATGCACCTCCTCCAACCTGAGACTCACATGGTTCCACACTGACTTCAAAAGGCATTTTTTTCTCCTGAAGCATCTGACGCAGTGTATTTGCATCCTTTCTGGTATCTTCTGCTGTCTTTGCAATCATTTTCAGTGCCGGAAGATTGCTTAACGCATTTTCCGGATTCAGATACTCCCGCAGCGTCAGTTCCAGTGCTGCAGCTGTAAATTTATCAATTCTTAATGCTCTCGTCAATGGATGTTTTTTTAATATATCCATATATTTTTTCTTGCCAACGATAATGCCTGCCTGAGGACCTCCCAGCAGTTTATCTCCACTGAAAGATACCAGATCTACACCAGCCTGAATCATTTCCTGAACGGTAGGTTCATGCGGCAGTCCATATTTTTCCATTGAAAGTAATACACCGCTTCCAAGATCTGCCAGAACCGGTATCCCATGTTCTCTTCCCAATGCTGCCAGACGCTCAATCTCTACCGATTCTGTAAAACCTACAATCTGATAATTGCTGGTATGTACTTTCAAAATCATACCTGTTTCTTCGGTAATCGCCTTTTCATAGTCTTCCAGATGTGTCTTATTGGTGGTTCCCACTTCTTTTAAAATAGTCCCGCTTTGCTCCATCACATCCGGGATTCGGAACTTTCCTCCGATTTCCACCAGTTCACCACGGGATACAATGGCTTCTTTTCCTCTTCCAAGGGCACTGAGCATTAACAAAACTGCCGCTGCATTGTTATTGACTGCCATCGCCGCCTCTGCACCTGTTAACCTGCATAATAATTCGTCAAAATGTGAATATCGCTCTCCTCTGTGCCCCTTATTCAGATCATACTCCAGATTCGAATAACCGGAGGCCATACAAAGAATCTGCTGTATGTGTTCTTTACTGATCGGTGCGCGTCCCAGATTCGTGTGCAGAATCGTTCCAGTGGCATTGATTACTTTTTTCATATCCGGCTTTGCCAGTTTTTCCAGTTGCTTTCTGATCCTCTCTTTTAAATGATTCTCATCTATCTCATTTTCTGTTTTTCCTTCTATGATCTCAGAACGTACCTGTTCCAAAATATTTCGAATTGCTTTTTTTAACTGCTCACTTCCAATCCGTTCCTGAAATTCACGGATCTTTTTATCTTCCAGTAATTCATTCATATTTGGGATACTTCGAAGAATCGCCCTTTTATCCATCTTTTTTCTCCGTTTTCTTTTTTGCTTTGTCTGAATTGGAGGAAACTTTACCCTTCCAATTTTAAAAGTCTTCTCCAATTAAGACAAACTGCCGTATCGATACTTTCAGGATGATCTTCCATCCGAACTCTTCTCAATGCGGCAGTTATGTACTTTTATCGTAACTGATCAGTTACTTTTTCTTTTTATTCGCAGCAACACTCTGAGCATCCTGCGCATTCATTTATTTTCTTCACCTTTACAGCACAGACTTTATATTCCGGTGTACTGGAAATAGAATCCAGCGCATCACTGGTAATCCAGTTTGCACCGCCAAGATAGTGGAATGGCATCCAGCATTCACCCGGATTCGTCTTTTCGGATACACGTGCTTCTGCCTGGATCTCTCCTCTTCTGGAAGCTACCGATACCACTTCTCTGTCTGCAATACCAAGCTTCTTAGCATCTTCTGTGTTGATTTCAATGAAAGAAGTATGAGCAATCTCATTGATCTCCTCTGTCTTATCTGTCATTGCACATGCATTGTAATGATACAGAATACGTCCTGTCATCATGATCAGTGGATAATCATCATCTGGCAGTTCCATAGATGGTGTATAAGCTGCCGGACGGAAGTATCCAAGACCTCTTGCGAACTTACCTACGTGCATGATCTCTGTTCCAGGATGATCCTTGGAAGTACATGGCCACTGCAATCCTCTTCCTGCCACTTCTTCGCTGTCCAGTCTTTCATGACTTATTCCTGCAAAGGATGGTGTCACAGATGCGATCTCATCCATGATCTGAGCTGGTGTCAGATATGGCTGCGGATATCCCATTCTTCTCATGATCTCTGTAAAGATCCAGGTATCCGGTTTGGTATTACCTTTGATCTCTACTGCCTTACGCACACGCTGTACACGACGTTCGGTATTTGTAAAGGTTCCTTCTTTTTCTGCATAAGATCTTCCCGGTAAGATCACGTCTGCAAGTTTCGCAGTCTCTGTCATGAACAATTCATCCACAACAAGAAAATCCAGGGAAGACAGACATTTGATGACATGATGAGTATTCGGATCGGTACGAACCGGATCTTCTCCGAAAATAAACAGACCTTTGATCTCACCGGTAACCATCTTCGGGAAACAATCGGTGGCTTTGGTTCCGATCTTCGGATTCAGTTTCACGCCCCATGCCTTTTCAAATTTTTCAAGTATACCAGGCTTATCAATATTCTGGTAACCAGGGAACTGATTTGGTGAAGCACCCATATCACAGGCACCCTGTACATTGTTCTGACCACGAATCGGGTTCACACCACATCCGCGTTTTCCAAGCTTTCCGACCATCATAGCCATGTTCGCCATAGACATAACGCCTTCTGTACCGGTATGATGTTCCGTAACGCCCAGACAATACATAATCGGTGCACGCTCTGCTGTCGCATAGATTCTTGCGGCTCTACGCAGGTCATCAGCATCAATGTTACAGATCTCAGCTACTCGTTCCGGTGTATAATCTTTCACCATTTCCTTCATAGCCTCAAAGTTCTCTGTACGTTCCTCGATAAACTTCTGGTCAATCAGATTTTCTTCAATAAATATGTGCATCATGCCATTGGCAAATGCCACATTTGTTCCAGGCTTCAATTTCAGATGAATTTCTGCCTTCTTTGCAATATCAATATCACGCGGATCTACTACAATCAGTCTTGCTCCGCGCTGCACTGCCTGACGCAGCTGCATTCCAAGTACCGGATGAGCTTCTTCCGGATTGGATCCTACTAATAAAATAGCATCCGATTCACGGGTGATATCGTAAATCGTATTTGTCATGGCTCCTGAGCCTAAAGTGGTTGCCAAACCGGCAACAGTAGGAGCGTGTCAAACGCGCGCGCAGTTATCGGTATTGTTGCTTTCAAACACTGTTCTTACCATTTTCTGAAGCATATAAATATCTTCATTGGTAGAACGTGAGCAGGCAAAACCGGCCAGCGCGTCACCTCCGTATTGATTTTTCAGTTCTGTGAACTTATTTGCTACCAGATCCAGAGCGTCATCCCAGGATGCTTCCTCGAATTCTCCGGTCTCATGATTCTTAATTAATGGCTGACGGATTCTTGTCTTATGATCTACAAAGTCAAAAGATCCGCTTCTGCCCTTTACACAAAGTAATCCATGGTTGGATGGTCCATCTGCACCTTCCACATCCACGATCTTTCCATCTTTTACAATCAGATCCATCTGACATCCTGTTGCACAATGCGGACAGGTTGTACGCACTCTCTTCTGTGCCTGATAAGGACGATACTTGTTTGTACGTTTCATCACCAATGCACCGGTCGGACATGCCTGTACACAGTTACCGCAGGATTCACAGGTTCCGTCTGCCCAGAGACCTTCCCCATTTCCGATAATGGACTGGAATCCACGTTCCATTGTATCAATGGCACCACGTCCTACCAGCTGAGTACATGTGTTGACACATCTGTGACAGAGAATACAAAGATTTGGATCATAGCGGAAAAACTTATTACTGTCATCAATTTCTCCACCGCTTTTTGCGCCTTCATAGCTGGTTTCTGATACGCCATATTCATAAGCGTAGTCCTGCAGCTTACAGTTGCCGTTTGCTTCACAGGAGAAACAATGTACATTATGATCTGATAAAAGAAGATCCAGTGTCATTCTTCTGGATTCAATTACTTTTTCAGACATAGTCAGTACTTCGTCGCCCTCTGATACCTGAAGCGTACAGGCCGTATCAATTTTTGTTCTGCCGTTGTTTTTTACTTCTACCACACACATACGACATGAGCCGTCCGGAAGAAGATCCTCTATATAACATAATGTCGGGATCTTGATTCCTAACTTCTCTGCCGCATGAAGTATGGTCGTTCCTTTTTCGACTTCAACGGGAAAGCCGTCAATTGTTAATCGAACCATACGTGCCTCCTTCTTTTTCTTTTATTGACACAGGGTCACCAGATCTTTCACCCATGCACAGGCTTAAGTGAATTCCGATCTTTTGACCCTGGTATCATTATTTAATAGAAATTGCTCCAAATGAGCAGTTATCCATACAGGTACCACACTTGATACACTTGGTCTGATCAATGGTATGTGGTTCCTTCTTTTCTCCTGTGATGGCATTAACCGGACAGTTTCTTGCACACTTGGTACATCCTTTACACTTATCCGGATCAATCGTATATACTTTCATAGCTTCGCAGACATGTGCACGGCATTTGTTTTCCAGAATATGTTCTTCATATTCATTACGGAAGTTCTGCATCGTACTGATAACAGGAAGCGGTGCACTCTTGCCTAGACCACAAAGTGAACGAGACTGAATAAATTTCGCTGTCTCTTCCAGCTTATCCAGATCCTCCATCTTGCCTTCTCCTCTGGTGATCTTATTCAAAAGCTCCAGCATACGCTTCGTACCGATACGGCAAGGGCCACATTTACCACAGGATTCTCTCTGAGTAAATCCCATAAAGAACTTGGCTACGTCTACCATACAGGTATTCTCATCCATAACTACCAGTCCACCGGAACCGATGATGGCATTAAACTTCTTAACAGAGTCAAAATCCAATGGTTCGTCCAGATGCTTTTCTACCAGACAGCCACCGGATGGTCCACCGATCTGTACCGCTTTAAATGCTGCACCTTTCTTAATACCACCGCCGATATCGTAAATAATATGGCGAAGAGTCGTTCCCATCGGGACCTCGATCAGTCCGGTATTTTCAATGGCACCTGTCAGTGAGAAAGTCTTCGTTCCGGTACTTCCTTCTGTACCAATTGTACGATACCAGTCTGCTCCGTCCAGAATAATTCTTGCTACATTCGCATATGTCTCTACGTTATTCAATACCGTAGGTTTCTCCCACAGACCTTTTTCAACGGTACGAGGTGGTTTTACACGAGGCATACCACGTTTACCTTCAATGGATGCTGTCAGAGCGGAACCTTCACCACATACGAAAGCTCCTGCACCGCGGTTGATATGTAAGTGGAAATCCACACCGGAACCAAGGATATTATCACCTAACAAACCATATGCTTCTGCCTGAGAAATTGCCAGTTTTAATCTTGCTACAGACAATGGATACTCGGCACGTACATAGATATAACCATCTTTTGCACCTACTGCATAAGCCGCAATAATCATGCCTTCCATCAGCTTGTATGGGTCACCTTCCATTACGGAACCATCCATGAATGCACCCGGGTCACCTTCATCACCGTTACATACTACATATTTGACATCGGACTGGATACGTGCTACCTGGCTCCACTTCTTGCCCATCGGGAAGCCAGCTCCGCCTCGTCCTCGAATACCGGATTTGGTAATCTCTTCTACAACTTCTTCCGGTGTCATCTCAAAAAATGCCTTCACAACTGCCTGGAATCCACCTGCTGCAATATACTCATCGATAGATTCTGCATCGATATTGCCACAGTGTTCCAGAACGATTCTGGTCTGCTGATTTAAGAAAGGGATATCTTCCGGATGTTCACATGGTTTTTCATCATGCTTGTAGAACAATCTCTCAATTGGCTCACCCTTTAATACCGTTTTTTCTATGATTTCTTTACAGTCATCTATCTGTACATGTACGTACTGAAGATGCTGTGGTTCGATACGAACCAAAGGTCCCAGTTCACAAAGTCCCTGACATCCGGTTTTTGCAATACCGATATGCGGAACATCTTTCTGAGCTACAACTTCCACTCCGTCCAGATCCGCACAGAGTCTTTTCATCTCTTCATAAATCTTCATAGAACCGGAAGCAACACATCCGGTACCGCAACAGACAAGAATACGGCAGGTATAGGAATCTATTTTTTCCTGAGCTTCTGTCTGTTTCTTTAACAGATCTTCTTTGCTTGTAATACTCATGCCTTATTCTCCTCTCTTAATTCTCTGATTAATTTTACCGCTTTGTCCGGTGTCATCTTCGGATGAACATCCTCATTTACCATCATGGTCGGAGCAAGTCCACAGGCACCAAGACAAGATACTGTCTCTACTGTAAAAAGCATATCATCTGTAGTGCACTTCTTTCCCACAAGCCCCAGTTCTTTCATGATTGCATCCTTTACCGGCTGAGATTTACGAACATGACAGGCTGTACCGTCACAAACTTTGATGACATATTTTCCTTTTGCATCAAAAGAAAAGTTCTCATAAAAGGTTGCAACACTGTATGCTCTTGCTCTTGTTACTCCAATCTTGTCTGCGACATAGTTCAGCAGTTCTCCCGGCAGATAACGGTATTCCGCCTGAATATCCTGCATAATTGGAATCAGTGACGCGGACTTTGGACCGTACAAAGCGATGATCTCATCTGCCTTTTCATAGTATGACTGGTCTAACATTCTTTTACCTCCTTTTAGTGTTCTTTTACCGCATTTTTTTATATTATACATGATTTTTTTTTTCTGAGCAATACTTCATGTCATTTTTTAACAATTTGTGACTGTTTCTTTGTCTATTTTTTGTTATTTTTGCAAAACAAGTCGGTTTTCCTTTGCTAACCAAAAACAGCTTTCCACATTTTGTGAAAAGCTGCTTCATCTTTTATTTATTTTCTTCCGAAGGAAAAATTGCTTTGTTTACAAAGAAGAAAATCACCATGGATACTCCTCCGTTTAACACTGTAGTTCCGATCTGTTTTGCCAGATTGCCTTTGCTGCGAAATACCACATTTCTCTGTAACGGAAAATTCAGACATTCTCCAACTAACATAGCAATCATATAAGCGCAGAAATACAGAAGTCCACCATGAGCTGCATCATACCCCAGAATATTCCATTTAAAAGTTTCTCCAAAGAGTGTCACCGGAATACCCGGCCATCCAAAATCTATTACAGGAAGTCCTGCAAATGCCTTTGGCAGAAACCAATTGTTCTTTACACCAAAATTCACACCTCCGTCGTACTTCTGTACTGCATAACAAATACTTTTGATTCCAAATCCATGATTATCCTTATCCGCTTTACTGGTTGGCAAAATTCCGTGTTCATTCACTTCCACTTTTTCTTCACAATAATTCTCAACTTTAATATATACAAAATTTTTCTTTGCTGATACCGTAAGATGAATCAGACGTTTTTCTTCTTCCCTGTCTCTGTTTCTCAGAAGCTCCTCATGGCTTATCCTTTTCACACACACCAGAAACAGATCTTAACTTTCTTTCCCTCTGCCTCCAGATTATCAATTAACTCTAATGCCAGTTTTTTCTTCTTTTCCCGGTCAATATGAAGTGCTGTATAATTTTCATTTAATGCATTGCCAAAGAAAAAATTGATTTCTGTTGCTTCTGTAAAAAGAATACGAAATAGTTCCGCTGCTCCATCCTTCTTTTTTATAAGACGATTAAAATAGAGGCGATCTTCACTGAAATCCTCATAATATTCCATCAGCTTCTGTAATGTCAGCAGTCCTTCTGTTACCAGATCAATCCCTTTGATTTCTGACATTGCAGGGACATCTTCGCTTCCGGAATCCGGAATATTGATCACTTTTGTATGAAGATAGTCTGCAACCAATTTTGCTGTCGTACCACCGCATACTACATGCATTCCTTCTTTCTGGAAAAATGTTTCAAAATAACTTCTGTCATCTTCCCGGTCCGCCGGTGGTCCTACCATAATATTAACCACTTTTTTCTTCATGCCCTTCATAACAAGAACTGTCAGATCATCATCCGTTTCTTCCAGATTCAGATCCAATCCTGCGTTGCCTATTGCAGAAGCCATTTCCTGTGCACTGATTTCTTTGCTCCAGCGCTGTTCACAGAATTTAACAACTTCTTCTCTTCCCCAGCCTCCGTATGTTGTCTTCCCCATACCAGCATTGGTCACTCCATCGCTCATGAGGATCATCATATCGCCTTCCTGAAACTGAAAATAACTCTGATGTATTTCTTTTTCTCCAAATATCTGAATATCCCGGCGGTAATCTATACTTTTTCCGTTTCGAAGCAAAATTGCATCCGGATTATCATACTGCAACAGACAAATTTCGTTTTCCTGTGCAACCATTACCGTAAAAGTGGCATAAGCAAGATTTCGTACACTGCATACCGGAAGCGTATCTGCTACTGCTTTTACAGCTGTACGAATAGCGACCTTTCCAGCAATCATGATACTGAGCATTTTGGCAGTCAACGTAGCCAGAATATTTGCTTTTACTCCACTTCCCAGACCATCTGAAAGCACCAATACAGCAGACTCCGGTTCTGTGATTATGGTATAATAATCCCCACAGATTTTTTCTTTCTTTTTATTAAGACTAACTTTTCCAAAATCAATGGGAATCTCTCCGATCATCTGTATGGTCTTACTTTTTTTATTCTCCATTTTTACTCCACATCCTGCTGAATCGTCTGTTTCAATTCTTCAATTGCCACCTTGGTATCTGCTGCAGTCTCCCCCAACAGACTGGCGATCTCATGGACAATCTTAAGCTGTTCCTCTGCCAGCTTATCTGCCATCTGTACTGCATCCGCCTGAGCGCGTCTCTGCTTTTTCTGCCTTTCTTTTTCTTTGGTTACGTCTTTCATAATACACAGAATCAGCTTATTTTTCCGGTCATTGGTGATAACCCGTTCTATATAGCGTCTCTGTTCTTCCAGATAGATACAGTCCTGCTCGATCTCGCGGTCAAAGGCAATCATATTCACCATGGCATAATCATCCATAATCTCATTCAACTGTTTTCCGAGGAGATGCTTTTTCCTTGAAATATCAAAGAGATCTTTTGCAGCTTTATTTAACTGCACAATATTCAGCTGATAGTCCACTGTCACAAGAAGTCCCGGCATGGCATTGATGATAATATTGGCATAGTCTTCCTGTTTTTCCCTCATATACGGAATACACATAGACACTTCTGCCTTTCCCTGGATGACCGCTACTGCCTTGGCACGGCAGGTATCATATCCACAGGCGCCGCAGTTCAGTTCATCTTCCCTGGTATATTTCCCCATCTCCTGTAATACATGCGTAACCTGCTCCCTGGTAATGGCTTTTCCCGGATGAGATTCCTCCGGCACAAATCTTCTTGTTATAACGTCCGGCATCTCCATATGGTAATCTTTCTGATAATCCGGCCGTCCCTCTGGCATGGATATCTGTCGAATGGCAATCAGCGCATCCAAAAGCTTCTTTTCTCTCTTCTGAGAATACGGACCGCCAATACATCCATTGGCACAGGCATTCATCTCTATAAAATAGTCCTGATATTCCCCTGCCTGCAGCTCTTTGAGGATCTCCCTGCACTGATCCATCCCATCCACAGACAGATATTTCTGCCCTTCCACCGACTGCATCGCCTGTATCAGTCCGCCGCTGACTGCCGTCATTCTGGACAGATATACTTCTTCTGGCAGTTTGCCCTGTTCCTGCTGCTGTGGCATATAGTCCATCCAGTTGCTCAATTCCCGGAACGTAATGACATAATCCATCTGTGCCTTCCGCTCCTTTAATTCTGACATCACCGAAATACATGGGCTGACATAGACCAGTACAGCATCAGGATACTGTTTCCTTAAATACTGTGCATGCATCTGCATGGCCGAACAGACCGGTGCCAGATATTCTGTCAAATGTGGATACTTCTTTTCAATCAGTCGTACCACTACCGGACAGTTGGAAGAAATCATCATTTTCTCCTGATGCTGTGCTTCCAGAATTCGGGTATATTCCAGCTTCATCATAGCTGCACCCTGAGCTGCATCAAAAACTTTCCAGAACCCCATCTTCTGAAGCCTCTCTTCCAGAAGGCGTACATTATTCCATCCATATCTGGCAAAATATGCCGGATGCACGGAAGCAATCACTTTCTTTCCTGCCGCAATCTCTCTTTGAATATCCGGAATATCATCATGTTCCACCTTGGCATGCTGAGGACAGACCGATGTACATTTCTCACAGAGAATACACTGGTCTTCAATAATCTGTGCCTGTTGGTTTTCCACCCGGATAGCTTTCACCGGACAGTTGCGGATACATTTATAGCAGTTTTTACAATTGGCAGTACGGAACTGCAAAATAGATGTACGATTCATTTTTCCGCCCCGCTATCTTCCGTTCCAGTTTTTCTTCTGAAGTTTTTTCTTCAATATGCGGATCTCCCGGTTCTTCGCTTCCAGTTCTGCCTCCAGTTGTTCAATATACTGATCCTTGGAGCCAAGAGTCAAATGTTTCTCCTGTGCGTAGTTTTTGGTCTTTTGCAGAGTCTTCACAGTGTTATCTGCCAGATTCAGAGACGCTTCTGCCACAGTTCCCACTACCTTTTCCCGAAAATCCTTATCCATGACCCTGTCTGTAACCAGTTGGGCTGTTTCACCAATGATCTCGGCACTTTTTTTCATCATTTGTTTCCATTCCATATTGCATCCCCCTTGTCTTTGCTATATTTCTCTGTAACTGTTCAGTATCTTCGCAGTGACTTCTGAACAGTTACATTTCTTTCACATCAGCGGTGCAAATAACCGCAACAGACTTCCTGCAAGTTTTTCCCATGCTGGCAGCCTGTTATAAACCTCCTTTGTTACTTTTTCGCATGACTTCAGAGATTCCTGAAAATCTGCTTCAATTGTGGCTATCTCTTTATTCTTATACAGAAGGGCCGCACATTCAAAACTCAGATACAGACTTCGAAAATCCATGTTGATACTTCCCACTACTGCTTTTTCATCATCGGACACAACGACCTTCGAATGCACAAACCCCGGCAGGAATTCATAGATCTCCACCCCTGCATCCAGCAATTCATTGTAAAAAGTCCGTGCCAGAATAAATGCATACTTTTTATCCGGAATATGAGGCATGATAATCTTCACATCCACGCCACGCTTTGCTGCGTAAGTCAGTGCCACAATCATATTGTGATCCAGTACCAGATAAGGTGTCATAATATGCACATACTTTTTTGCCGTATTTAAAATATCCAAATATACAAGTTCTCCCACCTGCTCATCATCCAGTGGGTTGTCGTCATATGGAATTACAAATCCTTTTCCTTCTTCACTGCACTTTGGAATCGGCATCTGAATGTATCTGCGGTATTCTTCCAATAGATGATCATCCGTCGTTTCTCTTTCTGCCCTGGAGAGCTTCACATATTCCACCACATTCCACATCTGAAGAAACATCAGAGTAAAGTCCCTTACTGCATCTCCTTTGAGCATCAGGCAGGCATCTTTCCAGTAACCAAATCTTTCCTTCTGATTAATGTATTCATCTGCCAGATTGATTCCCCCGGTAAATGCCGTATGTCCGTCCACAACCATGATTTTCCGATGGTCACGGTTATTCTGTACGGTGGATAACAACGGTACAATCGGTGAAAATACCTGACATTTGATTCCTTCTTCATTCAGATGTCTGGCATAGTGAACCGGAAGACGGAAATAATCACTCATGCCATCATACATAATACGTACTTCCACGCCTTCTCTTACCTTCGCTCTCAGAATCTCCAGTATGGTTTCCCACATATATCCCTGATCCACTATAAAAAATTCAATAAAAATATAATGTTTTGCTGCTGACAGTTCCTGCAGTATTACATCAAATGCACTTTCACCGCTTGGATAATAGCGCACCGTGGTGTTGGTATGCACTGCACTGTTACTCACCTTACGCAGATAAGAAACCATATTCGCAATCTGATCTGATTCTGCTTCCAGCGCAGCCCGGTCTTCTTCTTTCTGCTCTGACAGACTGGCTGTCCTGGCCACTTCTTTTACCACTTTCTGATTTAGGAGATGGCTCTCCATCTGCAGATGAAAATACAGGTAAAACAATGCTCCGAATACCGGAACCGTCAAAATCGGAACCATCCAGGCAATCTTAAATGCAGGATTCCCTTTACGGTTAATCAGATATACACTAAGCACAAATCCCAGAAAAATCGATCCACCGTAAATAGCGAATATATAATTACTCAGGAATCGGAATCCCACCAGAAGTAATCCAATCTGAAGCAAAATCAGTATCAGAAGGATACCGGTACGTCCAAATATAACACTTAAAACGCCTCTTTTACCACGATTCAAATGTTCCTTCTGTTTCATCAAAAACTGTTTTTTCTTCTCCACTCAAACGCCTCGATTCTTTCTCTTTGCTGTCTTTTGTCAGTGTTTTTCTCCAATCATCTTTAAAAATTCTTCTTCCGTAATTACCGGAACACCAAGCTGCTGTGCCTTGGCCAGCTTGCTTCCGGCATTCTCCCCGGCAAGCACATAATCCGTCTTCTTTGATACAGAACCCGCCGCCTTTCCTCCGCACTGAAGAATCTTATCAGTAGCTTCTTTTCTCCCCATAGTCGGCAGCGTTCCAGTCACTACCAGCGTTTTTCCACTCAGCACACCGCCTTCTGCCTGCACAGTTGCTTCCATTCGAACGCCTTCTGCTGCCATCTTCTCCAGGAGCTTCCGGTTCTCTTCGTCTGCAAAAAAGTCATAAATTGAGCATGCACTGATCTGCCCAATATCTGGCACTTCTTCCAGTTCCTCCACAGTTGCCCTCTCCAGTTTCTCCATGGATCCAAAATGCTGCATCAATTCTCTTGCTGTTGCCTTGCCCACATTCGGAATACCAAGTCCTGCCAGCAGATGCTGTGGTTCCTTTTTCTTGGATTCTTCTATGGCTGCTAATAGCTTATCGGTATTCTTTTCTTTTCCGATCAGACCTTTTTCAATCAGTTCCTCACGGTAATTTTTCAGTGTAAAGATATCCGCTACATTTTCCAGATATCCCTGACGTACCAGCTCTACGATATAGTTTTCTCCGAATCCTTTAATATCCATAGCATCTCTGCCTACAAAATTAATGATATGGCGTTCCTTCTGTGCCGGGCAGTTAATACCGGTACATTTGATATCAGCAGTTTCTTTTTCCCGCACTGCCGGTGCTCCGCACACCGGACAGCAATCCGGGATTCGGAACTTTACCGTACCCTCTGGACGTTTCTCCTTTACCACTGACTTGATCTTCGGAATAATCTCCCCGGACTTGTATACTACAATGGTATCCCCGATGCCGATATCCAGATCATCGATAAAGTCCTGATTATGCAGGGTTGCCCTGGATACACTGGTACCACACAGTCGGATTGGATCAAAAATTGCCGTTGGGGTAATTCTTCCAGTACGCCCTACGGATAATTCAATATCACGAAGCACAGTCTCTTTTTCTTCCGGCGGATACTTGTAAGCCACTGCCCATCTCGGCACTTTGGATGTTTCTCCCACCGTCACACGATCCTGCAGGTTATTTAACTTTACAACTGCACCGTCAATATCATAGCCCAGATTCCCACGCTGCTCTCCAATCTTCTGAATGGCTTTCCACACTTCTTCTCCCGTGGTACAGACTTGATAGTTCTCAATTACTTTCACGCCATTGCCCTTTAAATACTCATAGCCTTCTGTATGGGTAGTAAAAATTCTGCCCTGAGTCTCCTGAATATTAAAAATAAACATGGACAGATTGCGTTCTTTTGTAATTTTGCTGTCCAGCTGACGCAGGGTTCCTGCTGCACAGTTTCTCGGATTAGCAAAGGTTTTTTTTCCCAACAGCTCCTGCTTCGCATTCACTGCATCAAAAGCTTCATTGGTCATATAGACCTCACCACGGATCTCGATATAAGGAATGGGATGCTTCAGTTTCTTTTTCACATCTTTGATTACACGGGCATTCTCTGTTACATCCTCGCCCTGGATAATGCCATCTCCTCTGGTAATGGCTGTGGTCATCACTCCGTCCGTATAGCGGATTGCCATAGACAGTCCGTCAATCTTGGTCTCAACTACGAACTCTGGATGATCTAACTGCTGCTGCATACTCTCCACAAACTGCATCACTTCTTCTTTGGAAAATACATCCTGAAGGCTGAGCATCGGCACTCTGTGACGTACCAGTACACCCGCTTCCCTCTTGGCAGTGCCACCCACATGCTGTGTGGGAGAATCCAGGGTGATGCGCTCCGGATGTTCTGCTTCCAGCTTCTTTAATTCCTGCATCAGCATATCGTATTCATAATCTGTAATCTCAGGATCGTCCTGATTATAATATCGGTCAATATGATAATTGATAATTTCCCGTAATTCGTCTATTCTGTCTTTCATGATCTGGATTCCTTTATTCTCTCATATAATTCTTCTATTTCCTGGTCAGATACTTCCCTGTACTCCCCTGTTTTCAGATTACCAAGAGAAATATTCATAATACGTACTCTCTTCAGACGCAATACTTTACAGCCACACTCCTGGCACATCCGGCGGATCTGTCGGTTCAGTCCCTGGGTCAGGATAATGGAAAACTTCTTTTCCCCTATCTTCTTCACCTTGCAGGGTCTGGTTTTTACCTCCAACTGGGAAAGCCATACCCCCTGCTGCATCTTATGAATAAACTTTTCCGTCACCGGGCGGTCAATCTCTACCTCATACTCTTTCTCATGATAGTTTCCAGCCCTCATGATTTTATTCAGGATATCACCGTGGTTCGTCATTAAAAGCAATCCTTCAGAATCCTTATCCAGCCTTCCGATAGGAAAGACTCTCTTTGAATAATTCAAAAACGCATCGATGGTGATATCTCCCCACCGGTCATCCGTGCTGCAAAGAATACCCCGCGGCTTGTTCACAGCCAGCAGGATCATCTTTTTTTCTCGCTTTGCCTGCTGTCCTTCTACTGTTACCTTTTGCGTTGGGAACACTTTTTGTCCTGTATTGGCAACTTTTCCATCCACGAAAACCTTCCCCATCTCAATAAGCCGGTCTGCTTCCCTTCTGGAACAGATCCCGGCTTCGCTTAAATATTTATTCAGCCGGACTGGCTTGTTTTCATCCTTTTGTTCAAACTCCGACTGCATTCGGTTGTTATGCATAAATCTTTCACGCTCCTCAAAGATTCATTAAGTATAACATTTCATTGCAATAATTTCAACACTCGCCTATACTGGTTTATATGAGATAAATACAAGGAGATACGGCTATGAAAGAGTCTATTTATACCATCCCTCTGATGGATGCTTTTCGTTCCGAAGACGAATGTCCTTTCTGTTTTCTGGAACGTCAGATTGAGGAACATTCCATTGATTTTGTCCTTGGAAGCGGTGCTTCTTATATGGAAGACGATATCCGTGCCCAGACCGATGCCGCCGGTTTCTGCCGCCATCACTATAAAAAGCTGTATGATTATGGCAACCGTCTGGGGGCTGCCCTGATTCTAAGTACCCATTTTCATAAATTGAATGCAAATCTGGATGCAGAGATTAAGAAATTTACTCCCGGGAAAAGCAGCCTGATAAAGCGGTTCAAAAAAAGCAGTTTCAAAGATACACCTTCCACTTCCATTGGTCAGTGGGTACAAAATCAGACTTCTCACTGCTATATCTGTGACCACATCTGTTCTGATTATCAACGATATCTGGATACCTTCTTCGAACTGTACAAAAAAGAGCCTTCCTTTAAAAAACTCTTTGAAGAAAGTAAAGGCTTCTGCCTGACTCATTTTGGCGACCTGGCTGATCTGGCTGACAGCAAACTGGGTAATAAAGAAAAAGACGCCTTCTTCCCTGCCTTTTTTCAACTTATGCAGGAGAATCTGAAGCGTCTTGAAAATGAAGTGTTATGGTTTACTGAAAAATATGACTATCGGAATCGTGATAAAGACTGGGGGACATCCCGCGACAGCATACAGCGATGTATGCAGAAAGACCGGGGAGGACATCCGGCTGATCCGCCTTACGAATCCGACCGATAGATCTGGACACGCAAACTGGCATCGATTTTGCTTCTCGATGCCAGTTTATCTGATCCCTGTTATCTTATGCCAATTTCTTTAGCTCTCTTATGAAATCTGGTGTGGTACCGCAGCATCCGCCTACAATCTTCGCACCTTTTTCCAGTAATACTTTCATGCTTTCCCCAAACTTCTCAGGTGTCAGATCATAAATTGCTTCTCCATTATCTAAGATCTTTGGCATACCTGCATTTGGCTTTACAATCATCGGTATGGTCAGGATATTGTTCAGTCCCTCTACAATGGATACCAACTGTTCCGGTCCTACAGAACAGTTAATTCCCACTGCATCCGCCCCCATTGCCTGGAGAGTCTCTGCAGCTTCAAAGATATGTCCGCCGGCGTAGATACTGCCGTCTGCATCAATGGTCATGCTGCACAAAACCGGCAGATCGCAGATCTCATGTGCTGCATCTAACGCTGCCATGGCTTCATCCATACTGGTCATGGTCTCCATCAAAAGCACGTCTACTCCCGCATCGATCATGTATTTCATCTGCTCTTTGTAGCGTTCCATGGCTTTCTCATAGGTGGCATCCGGTGACATACCGATCATTTTTACAATAGCGGTTACGTCTCCCGCCACATAGGCTTTGCCATCTACCGCTTTTTTGCTGATCTGGACCAGTTCATGATTCATCTCTTCTGCCTGCGCCCCCAGTCCGTAACCGCTTAAATTAAAACGGTTTGCTCCGAAGGTCGGTGCGCACAGAATCTGGCTTCCTGCTTCCACATAATCCTTCTGAAGGTCGATCAGTACATCTGGGTGATCCAGAATCCACTCTTCCGTGCAAATACCTCTCGGCATACCCATAGCAAACAAATTGGAACCGGTTGCTCCATCAAGAAGTATCACATTCTCTGACAGTTTCTGAAATTCTTCTTTTGTCATATATCCTCCTACGCAGCCTTCATCTCATCCTCAAAGAATACATGATACCATACCAGGAAAGAATAGATGGTCCAGATCTTACGGCTGTTATCTTTTACTCCGTTTTTATGGTCATCCAGCAGGCGCATAATCGGCTCTGTATGGAAATATTTTTTTGCTGCCGGACTTTCGAAAGCTTCTTTCACTTTGCCATATCCGGTTTCTTCCTTTAACCATACACGAATCGGCACCGGAAATCCCAGTTTCTTTTTATTAGTGGTAAATTCTGGCAGGCAAGGCTCTGCCACACGGCGGAAAGCAAACTTAGTGGTCTTGTCTTTCAGCTTCATATTGGTGCGGATCTGTCTTGCCACCTGGAATACCTCTTTATCCAGAAATGGTACACGCAGTTCCAGTGAATGTGCCATACTCATCTTATCTGCTTTCAGCAGGATATCACCCGGAAGCCAGTTGGTCAGATCAATATACTGCATCTTGGTAGTATCATCATACTTGCTCATTTTCTTATATTTTGCAGCAAGAAGCGCTTCCGGCGAAGGTGCATTGGTTTTTATCTTCAACAGTTTCTTACGTTCCTCTTCCGTGAAAATATTCGCATTACCGATGAAACGTTCTTCCACAGACTTGCTGGCACGAATGATATAGCTTCGTCCCTTCATGCCTTCCGGCAGCTTTTCAGCAAGATTTGCCATGCTCTTTCTCCAGCTCTTTGGCAGCCAGGACAGCCAGCGTAAAGATAATGGTTCTCTGTAAATCGTATATCCGCCAAAGAACTCGTCTGCTCCCTCTCCAGATGTAACGACTTTTACCTGTTTGGCTGCTTCTCTTGCCACAAAATACAGTGCGATGGCAGCCGGATCAGCCAGTGGTTCATCCATATGATACATGATCTTCGGCATCTCACCCCAGTATTCCTCTTCGGTAATCTGGTGGCTGTAATTCTCCAGCCCCAGGAACTTGGCACATTCTTCTGCATATTGTGTCTCGCTGTACTGATTGTTCTTATCAAAAAATCCTACGGTAAAGGTCTTCTTTCCGGAATATTTTGCTGCAATATAGCTGGAATCCACACCACTGGAAAGGAATGCACCTACTTCTACGTCGGCCAGCATATGCTTGTCCACAGAATCCTCCAGTACGTTTGTCAGCTTCTTTACCAGTTCTTCCTGACTGTCCTTGGAAACTGGTTCCAGAGTTGGGTCAAAATACTGTGTCACATTCAGTTCTCCGTTCTGGTAAGTCAGATAATGTCCCGGAAGGAGGCGGTACACGCCCTTGAAAAAGGTCTCCGGCAGATTGGAATACTGGAAAGAAAGGTACTCTTCCAGAGCTTCGTTATTGACTTCTTTTTTGAATCCCGGAAACTCCAAAATACTCTTAATCTCTGAACCAAATACCAGATTGCCACGAATCATGGCGTAATATACCGGCTTGATTCCAAAGAAATCTCTTGCCATAAACAGTCTCTTTTTCTTATTATCCCAGATGGCAAATCCGAACATACCACGAAGCTCATGCACCAGCTTCTCGCCGTACTCTTCATATCCATGCACCAGAGTCTCGGTATCGGAACTGTTCTGAAACACATGCCCTTTTGTTTTAAAACGTTCTCTCAGTTCCGGGCTGTTGTAGATCTCTCCGTTAAAGACAATGCCAACTTCTCCATCTTCATTAAACATCGGCTGTGACCCATTCTCCAGGTCAATAATACTCAATCGGCGAAATCCCAATGCTACCTGATCATTCACGTATTTTCCTGCAGAATCCGGACCACGGTGAACAATCACCTTCATCATATCATCTAGAATCTGTTCTTTATTTCCCTGTTTTCCAACAAATCCAACTATACCGCACATATCTTTTCATTCCTCTTTTTCTTATCTCTTGTGGTCCGATATGAACCATATTATTTATATCTTTTCCAAAATTTCAAACCTTAGTATAGCAAAGATCCCTGTGTTTGGCAAATTTTTTGTTATGCGGTTTTCTGATAGATGTACTTTCTTTTTTGCATCAGTTTTAGTCAAAAAACAGGAGGCTGGGAAAAAGCTCCGCAGCCTCCTGTAATGCTTCATTTATTTTGTTTTTCTTTTCCGGTATCTTATACAATACCCTGAGCGGTCATAGCGTCTACGACTTTTTCGAATCCGGCAATGTTAGCACCTGCAACATAGTTGCCTTCCATACCGTATCGTTTTGCAGCATCTACCATGTTGTGTGTGATGTTGATCATGATCTGCTGAAGCTTGTTGTCTACTTCTTCGAATGTCCAGCTCAGTCTCTCGCTGTTCTGTGACATCTCCAGAGCGGATGTTGCTACACCACCTGCATTGGCAGCTTTTCCAGGAGCGAAGATCACTCCGTTCTTCTGAAGGTATTCAGTAGCTTCCAGAGTAGTAGGCATATTCGCACCTTCGCATACAGCAGTTACACCGTTAGCAACCAGCTGCTGTGCATCTTCCAGATGCAGTTCATTCTGTGTAGCACACGGAAGAGCCAGGTCTACTTTTACGCTCCATACGCCGCGTCCTTCATGATATTCAGAATTTGGACGATATTTCTTGTATTCTGTCAGACGTGCACGGTTCACTTCTTTGATCTCTTTTAATGCAGCTACATCAATTCCTTCCGGATCATATACCCATCCGTTGGAGTCTGAGCAGGTTACTACTTTTGCTCCAAGCTGCTGTGCTTTCTGAATTGCATAAGTTGCAACGTTACCTGATCCGGAAACTGCAACGGTCATGCCTTTGATATCTTTACCGTTCAGCTTTAACAGTTCCTGTGTCAGATATAACAGACCATATCCTGTAGCTTCTGTTCTTGCAAGAGATCCGCCGTAGGAAAGTCCTTTACCTGTCAGAACTCCTTCATACAGACCTGTCAGTCTCTTGTACTGTCCGTACATATAACCGATCTCTCTTGCACCTGTTCCGATATCACCTGCAGGTACGTCTTCGTTTGCTCCGATATATTTGCTCAGCTCTGTCATAAAGCTCTGGCAGAATGCCATTACTTCTCTGTCTGATTTACCCTTAGGATCGAAGTCTGATCCACCTTTACCACCGCCGATTGGCAAGCCTGTCAGAGAGTTTTTGAAAATCTGCTCAAATCCAAGGAACTTGATGATACCTAAGTTTACAGATGGATGAAGTCTTAATCCTCCCTTGTAAGGTCCGATTGCACTGTTAAACTGTACACGGTATCCGGTATTCACCTGAACCTGTCCCTTATCATCTACCCAAGGTACGCGGAACTTGATCTGTCTTTCCGGTTCAACCAGTCTCTCCAGTAATGCATCTTTTCTGAACTTTTCTTCATTGGCTTCAATTACAACTCTCAGAGATTCCAGAACCTCTTTGACTGCCTGATGGAATTCAGGTTCTGCTGGATTTTTTTTCACTACCTGTTCAATTACCTCATCAACATATGACATTTTTCATATTCCTCCTTAAATCCGGGCTATAAAAAAGATGGACTGCAAGAGTCCATCTTTTCATCTCTGACGCCCTTGTCTGCCATTATTATATACGTTTCGTTTTTTTGTGACAAGCATTTTTCCGTCTCTGGCATACAGATTATTATGATTAGTATAATCGAATTTTCGAATTAATTCACATCTGATATAAAAAGAAAAAGGCTTACGATTGCCCGTAAACCTCTTTACTCATTTTATTTTTATGCTGCTTCTCCTGATCCGTCTGCTGCTGCCTCAGTCTCTGGGACTGCCTCCGCATTATAATCCGGTGAGAAGTAATCTGCTTCCGTATCTGCATTCGCATCCGCATTGTCGTCAGATGTATCGACTGAATCTGAACCATCTGCTGAAGAAAGGAACTCGCTCTTGACATACGCATTCTGTCCATTATAATCGATCTCGGTCCAACCATCGTCTGTCTCACCGATCTTGGTAACCGTATCGCCCATATACAGACCGCCAATGACATTATC
This sequence comes from uncultured Lachnospiraceae bacterium, assembly GCA_900544685.1. Classification (GTDB taxonomy): domain Bacteria; phylum Bacillota; class Clostridia; order Lachnospirales; family Lachnospiraceae; genus Marvinbryantia. The sequence goes on from UQWA01000002.1 coordinate 122,852, forward strand.
GTCTGACTCTGTACTCGGCTCGGAACGTACATTACAGGAATCGTTGGCAATCATCTCTGTCGGTTCTTCAGACTGAGCTTCTGTCTCTGTCTCAGCTTCGCCATCCTGTGAATTACCATACTTGCTCATAAATTCCTTCAGTACCGGATCAGAGTTCTTCGCATCTTCACACTGCTTATTCACTGTATCGATCAAATTCTGCACTTCAGTACTCTTTCTTGTCTCTTCAATGAAACTCTCTGCCGCCTGATCTCCTGTCGGATCTGTAATGACATAACTGCCTTCTGCATCTTTCTTCAGGTAGAACTGTGTCAGACTCGGTACCAGTGTATCAATGTTCTGTACCTTTCCATCATAGCATACATACACTATACAACTGTCTTCTGTAGGTCCCTGCTTGGAATAGGTCTTGATATTGCTGTAGCTTTCCACATAACTGCTGTCCAGATTCGCCTTCTCCTCAGTATCATCAATGGAAGGATCCAGCTTCTTCAATGTCTCAAGATCTTTGTTCGTCTTGGCCGCATAATAAGATGTCATTACCGTCAACACATCTGCATCATTCTGAACCAGTGTGGATGTACTCGCTGCGTCTCCATCTACAATCGTATCGGTGCTGGCTGATGTCTCTGTCTCGGTCTCTGTCTTTGGGGAACTGCTTCCGCCCTTGCCTAAATGACTGATTGCTCTGATACCGGTCACCGCCAGTATAATTACAACAATCAGGGCAACTCCCAATAATATGTATCTCAGATTATCTGAAATCCACTCTCTGATATTGTCCATAATAATCCTGCCTCCTGTTCATTAAAATAAAAACGCACCTGGAGGGATTCGAACCCCCGACACGTGGTACCGGAAACCACTGCTCTATCCCCTGAGCTACAGGTGCATTATGGACAGTCCACAACACTCATTATAGTACAATACATTTACGAAAAAGTCAAGGCTGGAAAAAGTTTAAACTAACTGTTACTGGTCACAAAGCAAACAGTAACACCTAACTTTTCGTCCCGTCCGTTTTCTCCTCTACCGCATCCACGCAGGTCAGCCGATGCATCTGGCACTGATAATAGTAAATCTCATCCGACAGATAATCCTGTGGTGCCACCTCTGCCTGATTAACCTCTCTTACCAGATCCCGCATTCCTTCTGCTGACATGGTATAGTCCGCCGGTACAATGATGCATTCATGGATACTGCTTGGAAGAATCCAGAAATCGTCCTTCAGAAGAATACTGATTTTTTCAAGAATACTGTCAAAAATAATGGCAGACGCTCCAAAATAGTTTTCTTCATTTGTCAATACATACATCCGAACACCTTGTTCTGACTCATAACCGCATTCTTCCAGTACCTCTCCGATCTCCACAAATTTTACCGGAAGAATCTTCTGTGTGTTGTCTCTCGCCTGCATGAGTACTTCCTGTTCTATCACTCCCCAGGATCTGCAATGGCTGTTTCTCACCAGTATCGTTGCATTGCCGATCTTCTCATCTTCCACTTTGTAATATGCCACCACTGCCAGATTCAGAAATTTCTGATATGGAACTTCTTTCAACAAACGTTCATTCTTCTTATAATTAATCAGCTTGCAGGCAAGATGTGTCTTTACTTTCTCATAATTCAGATATTCCTCCGGGCGGAACTCCTCTGCCACCGTTGCATGATGATAAAGCTCACATACATGCTCCGTAATCTCCGGAATGGTCTTTCCTTCTATGTATTCCTGATACAGATCATTCAGATAAACTGTCGGTGCCATATTCGTACCATGCTGATAAAAAGTCATCCCATCCAGCACTATATCATTATTTTTTGTTACCTGGTGCAGTTCTATACGCACCTCATCTCCCAGTTTCTCCTGCATTTTTGTCTGCATACAGCAGACGAATTCTTCATACTTCAATATACTGTTCCTCTTTTCTTTTTATTTTATAAAACCGCTTGGAAAAATATTGTGCGAACGCACCAGAATTATTCAGAAGTTTTACATCACATATATTATCATATTCTGATCACATATGCAATGATAAAGTTTTGTTATTATTTGTAGAATCGTGTCATAATTAAAGAAATCATGTAGATTCATGCATTCTTACACATCTTTTTATTATCAAAAAAGATCCCGAAAAAATCCGGGATCTTTTTTACGACACATACTTAATATATTAATATGATACTTATGAATTGCTTCGTTGCTACGCAACTTCTGCCTTACATCATTTTATACTCTGGACAGATATTCGCCTGTACGTGTATCAATCTTAATTACATCACCCTGTTCTACGAACAGTGGTACGTATACAACTGCACCTGTCTCAACGGTAGCTGGCTTTGTTGCACCTGTAGCTGTATCACCTTTGAAACCAGGCTCTGTATCTGTGATAGCCAGTTCTACAAACAGTGGTGGTTCTACTGCAAATACATTACCGTTGTGTGAACAAATTTTAACCATTTCATTCTCTTTTACAAACTTCAGTGCATCGCCGATGTCATCACTGCTCAGTGCGATCTGATCATATGTCTCAACGTTCATGAAGTGGAACAGGTCGCCATCTGAGTATAAATACTGCATATCTACACGGTCAATACGTGCAGCAGGGAACTTTTCAGTTGGTCTGAAAGTTTTTTCTACTACACCGCCGTTGATGATGTTTTTTAATTTAGTTCTAACGAAAGCAGCTCCTTTTCCAGGTTTTACATGCTGGAATTCCAGAATCTGGTAAATATTTCCTTCGATCTCCAGTGTTACGCCATTTCTAAAATCTCCTGCTGATATCATTCAAATATTCCTCCTTAGATTACGAATACGGGTTGCGTTCTCTTCCCATAGATATTATAGATTGTATAATATAATATCTCGCATTTCAAGTTTTTTTTCTATAATTCAATCAATTCTTTCGGTGAATGTGTCAGATTACGGTATCCTTCTTCTGTAACCACTACCATATCTTCAATTCTGACACCTCCAAATCCAGGTACGTAGATCCCCGGTTCTACGGTCTGAATCATATTCGGCAGAATTGTTTCTTTACAAAGCATGGAAAGACGCGGTTCTTCATGAATAAAAAGTCCCACGCTGTGTCCCAGACCGTGTCCGAAATATTCTCCGTATCCTGCCTTTGCAATGATATCTCTTGCCACTTTGTCAACATCACAGCCACGTACGCCACCCTTTAAGGCATCCAGTGCAGACAGCTGCGCTTCCAGTACCGTATGGTAGATCTCTTTCTGTTTGTCATTTGCTTTTCCGATCACAACTGTTCTGGTCATATCAGAACAATATCCATGGTAGAGACATCCATAGTCCATGGTAACAAAATCACCTTTTTCAAGTTTACGATCAGATGGCATTGCATGAGGCATAGCTGAATTCGGACCGGACGCCACAATCGTTTCAAAGCTTAAATTCTCTGCACCATGTGTCTTCATAAAATATTCCAGCTCTGCTGCCACTTCCAGTTCGGTAATGCCTGGTTTTAACACATCCAAAATATGAGTAAATGCCATATCTCCGATAGATTCTGCTTTTGCCAGATATTCCAGCTCCCAGTCTGCTTTTACGCTGCGAAGCAGGTCAAGAGAATCCCCGAGAGAAATGTCAATCTTGCCTGCACAGGCTTCCTGCAGTCCCTGATAGGTCTTACACAACATATAAGCATCTTCGTAAGCCACGTGCTGTGCGCCTTCTTCTGTGATCAGCGCATTCACCATCTGTCCGTATGTCTGTCCTGTTACCAGTTCCTGTACTTCAAAATCCGGTGCTTCTTCCTTCGCCATCGTTGTATAACGGGAATCTGTCATAAGAACCTGTCTCTTTTTAGAAATATACAGATATCCGGTTGCTCCACGGAATCCGCTTAAATACCTCATATTATATCCGTCAGATACCAGAACCGCATCTGCTTTTTTCTCATCCAGTACGGCATACACCTTTGTATAATAACCCTTCATAATTCCTTAAATCCCTTTCTTACCCCTTCTCCTGTAGAAAAAGAGCACAATTTTTTCCAGATAACGCTTCAGCACAATCTGGATCTCTTCTTTTGGATGAATCGGTTTTACCAGAATACTGGTAATGCCGGTTCGCCGCGCTCCATACACATCTGTAAAGAGCTGATCCCCCACAAACAGTGTATTCTCTGTGGTGGTACCCATTTTCTTCATGGCAAGCTGATATCCTTTTCTGGATGGCTTATGGGCATCCTCCAGAAAAAGTGCTCCCACTTCATCTGCAAAGGGCTTCACTCTTGGAAGCTGATTATTGGAAATCAGACAACACTGAAAGCCAATGTCCCTCAGGCTCTCAAACAGTGCCTTTGCCCTGTCATCTGCCGGTGCCCCGTGAGGCACCAGCGTATTGTCAATATCAAATAATATTCCTCTGTATCCCTTCTGATACAGCCTTTCAAAATCGATACTGTAGGTGGAATCCAGATACTCATCCGGATAAAACATCTCTAACATCAGCAGCCCGCCTATTTCTGTCTGTATTTGCTCAGGAAAAGTTCCAGCTTATTCATGGTCTCTTCCAGTACTTCTTTTCTTGGAAGATATACTACACGGAAATGATCCGGATCCGGCCAGTTAAAGGCCTTTCCATGCGTTACCAGCACCTTCTGCTCCTTCAGGAAATCATATGCAAACTGCTCATCATCAGTAATGTTGAACCGCTCCACATCCAGCTTCGGGAAGATATAAAATGCTGCCTTGGGTTTTACTGCTGATACTCCCGGGATATTATTCAGTGCCTTATAGATGAATTCTCTCTGTTCATAAACACGTCCTCCCGGTATCAGCAATTCCTGTGAACTCTGATATCCGCCCAGGGCAGTCTGTACTACCGACTGCGCCGGAACATTCGAGCAGAGACGCATGTTGGAGAGCATATTGATGCCTTCCAGATAGCCTTTTACATGAGATTTATCACCACTTAAGCACATCCAGCCCACACGGTACCCAGCAATACGGTGAGACTTGGACAGACCATTCATCGTCACACAGAACAGATCCGGACAAAGGGACGCGATAGAAATATGTTCTATTCCATCCATTACCAGTCTGTCATAAATTTCATCCGCAAAGATAATCAGTCCATGTTCCCTTGCGACCTCAACAATCTCTTCCAGAATCTCTCTACTGTAAACAGCACCGGTCGGATTATTCGGATTGATAATCACGATGCCCTTGGTACGGTCTGTGATCTTCTTCTTAATATCTTCAATATCCGGATTCCAGTCAGCCTGTTCATCACACATATAGTGTACCGGCGTTCCTCCCCCCAAAGAAACAGACGCAGTCCACAGTGGATAATCCGGTGCAGGAACCAGAATCTCATCCCCGTTATTCAGCAGTGCCTGCATAGACATGGTAATCATCTCACTGACACCGTTACCGGTATAGATATCATTCATTCCCACATTCGGTATGCCCTTAATCTGGCAGTACTGCATGATTGCTTTTCTTGCGGAAAACAGTCCTCGGGAATCGGAGTATCCCTGGGTACTTGTCAGATTCATCATCATATCCTGAACTACTTCATCCGGTGCACGGAATCCAAACGGTGCCGGATTACCAATGTTCAGTTTCAAAATGGTCTCACCATTTTCCTCCATTCTGTTGGCCTCATCCAGAACTGGTCCTCTGATATCATAACAAACGTGGTCGAGTTTCGTTGATTTATTAAATGTTCTCATAATTTTCTCAACTCCTTTGCAAATTCGGCGTAGGAAACGCTTTTTCAGCATTTTCTTCTAAGTATAGCACCGTGCCTATGAAAAATCAAACAAAGATAACTGATTGGATTCCGGAAGATCTCCCAGAATACCCAGATCATCCATCACGTCGATAACACTCTTGCTGACCTTCGTCCTCTGCCAGAAATCATCCTTCGATAAAAATGGTCCGTCTTTTACTGCTTCTACTACTGCTTCTGCCGCTTTATCTCCCATTCCGTCTATGGTAGACAGGGATGGCATCAGTTTTCCGTCAATCACCTGAAAACGGCTTGCCTGAGCCTTCTCCAGTTCAATTGGCAGAAACTCAAAGCCTCTGGCATAAAACTCCTGTACACTTCGCATGTCTTTGTAGGTATCCTGCTCCTTCTTAGACAGGGAATCACTGCGCTTTTTATAATCTCTCATATGCATCTTCAGTCTGTCTTCCCCCTGGCACATCAGTTCATAATTAAAATCATCTGCACGGATACTGAAGTAGGCCGCATAATAAGCCAGAGGATAATATACTTTACAGTAAGCAATACGCCATGCCATCATAACGTAAGCTGCCGCATGTGCCTTCGGGAACATGTACTTGATCTTCTTACAGGACCAGATGTACCAGTCTGGCACATCATGCTTCTTCATTTCTTCTTCCCACTCCGGCTTCAGGCCTTTTCCTTTTCGCACGCTCTCCATAATAGTGAAGGACTGTTCACTGTCCAGCCCCTTCTGAATCAGATAAATCATGATATCATCTCGCGTACAGATTGCTGTAGAAATGGTTGCCTTTCCTTCCTGAATCAGCACCTGTGCATTTCCCAGCCATACGTCAGTACCATGGGCAAGTCCTGCAATACGCACCAGATCTGAAAATTCTTTTGGCTTGGTATCAATCAACATCTGCATGGCAAAATCGGTACCGAATTCCGGAATACCCAGGGACCCCAGCGGACATTCCACCAGCTGATCCGGTGTAATCCCCAGTGCTTCTGTACTGCTGAACAGGGACATCACTGCCTTGTCATCCAGCGGAATATTTCTTGCATTTAATCCAGTCAGGTCTTCCAGCATACGGATCATGGTAGGATCATCGTGTCCCAGAATATCCAGTTTTAACAGGTTATGGTCGATGGAATGATAATCAAAATGTGTGGTAATAATATCTGTCTCAGTATCGTTTGCCGGATGCTGCACTGGTGTGAAAGAATATATTTCTTCACCGTGAGGCAGTACAACAATACCACCCGGATGCTGCCCTGTGGTTCTTCGTACCCCGACACAGCCCTCCACAATACGGTTAATCTCACAGACACGCTTGCGCTGCCCACGTTCTTCATAATAGTTTTTCACATAACCAAATGCCGTTTTATCTGCCAGTGTACCAATGGTTCCTGCCTTAAAAGTATGTCCCGTTCCGAAAATAACTTCCGTATATCGATGGGCATTTCCCTGATATTCACCAGAGAAGTTCAGGTCAATATCTGGCTCTTTATTTCCTTTGAATCCCAGGAAAGTCTCAAACGGAATATCAAATCCTTCTTTTCGGAGGGACGCCCCGCATACCGGGCATTTTTTATCCGGCATGTCACAGCCAGCCCGTCCTGAAAAGGCTTTGACCTCTTCAGAATCAAAATCATAATAATGGCAGACTTCACAGTAATAATGTGGACTTAACGGATTTACCTCGGTAATTCCCGCCATAGTAGCTACAAAAGAGGATCCTACTGATCCACGGGACCCCACAAGATAGCCATCGTCATTAGACTTCCACACCAGCTTCTGGGCAATGATATACATTACGGCAAATCCATTGGAAATGATAGAGTTCAGTTCTCGCTCCAGGCGCTCCGATACAATCGGAGGCAGATCTTCTCCATAGATCTCATGTGCCTTGTTATAGCAGATTTCACGTAAGGTTTTGTCCGAGTTCTCGATGACCGGCGGACATTTATCCGGACGTACCGGTGCAATATGCTCACACATATCTGCGATCTTGTTCGGATTGGTAATGACCACTTCCTCTGCTTTTTCCTGTCCCAAATAGGCAAATTCCTTCATCATCTCTTCTGTAGTATGTAAAAACAGCGGTGCCTGTTGGTCTGCATCCTTGAATCCTTTGCCGGCCATAATAATCCGGCGGTATATCTCATCCTCCGGATTCAGAAAATGCACATCACAGGTGGCAAGAACCGGTTTGTGCAGCTGTTCTCCCAGTTTCACAATCTTCCGATTCAGATTCTGCAGATCTTCCTCGGTCTTGATATCTTCCCGGTCCTCTTCCCGGATCATAAATGCATTGTTGCCGATCGGCTGGATCTCCAGATAGTCATAAAAGTTCGCAATACGAATTATTTCCTGCTCTGTTTTTCCCTCCAGAATTGCCTGGAACAGCTCTCCTGCTTCACAGGCAGAGCCCAGAATCAGTCCCTCCCGATACTGCTGTATAGCACTCTTCGGGATACGAGGTCTTCGGTTGTAATACTGAAGGTGAGACCAAGACACCAGACGGTACAAATTAATTCTTCCAATCTCATTCTTTGCCAGAATAATGGCATGATAGGTTGGCAGCTTCTTAATCTGTTCCATCGAAGTGCTTCCCAGCTCATTAATGCCATCCAGATCAAATACATCCTGTTTTCCCAGCATCTCTACAAATTTCAGAAAAATATCTGCCGTACATTCCGCATCATCCACCGCGCGGTGATGGTGGTGCAGATTAATATGCAGCGCTTTTGCCACCGTATCCAGCTTAAAACGATTCAGCTGCGGTAACAGAATACGCGCCAGTGCTACCGTATCCAGATAGGTAAAGGTCTGCTCCCTTCCCTGTCTACGGCAGTTTTCTTCAATAAAACTGACATCAAATCCTGCATTATGAGCCACCAGTACTGCATCTCCCACAAATTCCAGAAATTGTGGCAGAATTTCTTCAATCACCGGTGCATCCATCACCATGTTGTCATTGATACTGGTCAGTTCTTCAATTCGAAACGGAATTGGCACCTGCGGATTGACAAAGGTTGAAAAACGATCTGTAATCTCTCCGTTCTCTACCTTTACCGCACCGATCTCGATAATTCGGTTATTTACCGGGCTAAATCCAGTGGTTTCCAGGTCAAATACCACGAAGCTGCCCTGCAGATTCTGCCCTTTGGAGTGCATGACAATATCCTTGGAATCATCTACCAGATAAGCTTCCACCCCGTAAATAACTTTAAACGGATCATGAATCAGCTTCAATTCTTCTTTGGTCACATCAGGATGTTCCGCTTTGTATTTATCCCGGTATGCCCGGTCAATATCCTCGATAAAATGATTGGCATCCGGGAAAGACTGCAGTGCCCCGTGATCGGTAATAGCGATAGCTGAATGTCCCCATTTGTATGCCTGCTTTACAATATCTTTCACCTCAGATACTCCATCCATATCGCTCATCTTGGTATGACAGTGAAGCTCTACACGCTTCTCTGGCCAGGTATCCATACGTCCGGCGCGGAAATCACTGATTTTCTTGATTCCTACTACAGAGCCGATGGTGAGCTGACTGTCAAAACGGTCAATGGTAGTGACACCTTTCAGCTTCACAAAAGCACCTTTTTTCAGATCCTGTGTCAGCTCCGGTACCTGTTCTGTTGCCAGGAAAATCTTCACCGTAATCGTATCTGTGAAGTCTGTGATGTCCATCATGATAATGGTCTTTTCATTTCGGATATCTCTGGTCTCCAGAGCACGGACGCATCCACGGATCACTACTTCTCCCATTTCTCCCTCAATGGTACGGATCTCAATAGCTTCTTCTTCAATATCCCTTCCGTAGATCACGTCTGGATTATCAGAACGTTTCAGGCCACGGCGGTAATCTCCGCCACCTTTTCTGGAAAAACCAACCCCGCCAAATGACTTTTTCGGTTCCTGTGCTGGTTTTTTAGCTTCTGATGATGTGGCCTTTGCTGCTTCCTTCTTATCACTTAACGCTTTTGTTTCTTTCTTTTCAGGTATGGAAGCCGTATCAATCATCAATTCTTCTGTTCCGGATACTTCTTCTCCCACACCGGCTTCCTTGTTCTTACGAAGCCGCTCTGCGATAGCAGCTACTTCCTGTTCAATGAGCAGGTCACTGTTTTTCCGGGCCTTGCTCATCTGGGCTACCTTCTGCCTCAGAGTAATCTTCAGATGAAGCCCGCAGCGTTCACAGAAAATCTTTTCCATAATACGGATCAGTTCCTCTGCTTTTCCTTCCAGAACCACAGATTCCTCAATCGTCAGTATCATGGCATCGGGAGCTGTAAATTCATACTCCGCCTGCCGCAACAGATTATATTCAAAAATACTGTAGTCCCTCAGTTCCAGTAGAATGCTGTCCCGGTAATCCGGGAACAGGTTCTCTGCCGTATACTGACCGGACAGATGAAATTTTTCAATAATCCGTACATCAATTTCCGCATCAGAAAAACACTGATCCTTAATAGCTTTTTCTGCCATACGGATATACTTTTTGTGAATCCAGGTCTCACTGATGGTATAAACGCGCAGAAGCTCTCTGGAAGAAGTCACGGCGACCTTCGTCACCGCAACCTTCTCAAAGAGCTTTTTCACTGAATCACTGATCTGTAATTCCGGAAATACTTCCAGAAAACTTTTCTCCATACTTATTTCTCCCAGTTCAACAATTCTTCCCGAAGCGCATTCAGAAGCTGATCTTCCGGAAGCTTCTGAATAATTTCACCTTTCTTAATCAGAAGTCCTTCGCCTTTGCCTCCGGCAATTCCGATATCTGCTTCTTTTGCCTCTCCTGGACCATTTACCACGCAGCCCATAACTGCCACTTTGATATCAAGCGGAATATCCTGCACCATGTTTTCCACTGCATTGGCAAGACCGATCAGGTCAATACTGGTTCTTCCACAGGTCGGGCAGGATACCACTTCGATGCCGCCCTTGCGCAGTCCCAGGGTTCTTAAAATCAGTTTTGCCGACTTGATCTCTTCCACCGGATCTCCAGTCAGCGATACACGAATCGTATCTCCGATGCCCTGATTTAAGATCAGCCCCAGGCCAATGGAAGACTTAATATTACCGGATAACAGCGTTCCTGCCTCTGTGATTCCCACATGGAGCGGATAATTGATCTCCTTTGCAATTAATTCATGAGCTTTTACACACATCATCACATCCGATGACTTAATACTGACTACCAGATTATTATAGCCCAGATCTTCAATACTGTGCACCTTATCCAAAGCACTTTCTACTATGCCTTCTGCTGTTACACCGTTATATTTCTTTACCAAATCTTTTTCCAGGGATCCACTGTTTACTCCCACACGGATCGGGATGTTACGCTCTTTTGCCGCATCCACTACTGCCTTCACTCTTTTTGTATCACCAATATTACCTGGATTAATCCGAATCTTATCGGCTCCGTTTTCAATAGCCGCCAGTGCCATGCGGTAGTCAAAATGAATATCCGCCACTACTGGAATGCTGATTTCTTTTTTGATCTCTTTCAGTGCCTGCGCTGCTTCCAGCGTCGGTACCGTACAGCGGATGATCTCACATCCTGCTGCCTCCAGACGGTGAATCTGCTCCACAGTTGCCTTTACATCTTCAGTTCTCGTATTGGTCATGGACTGTATCAGAATCGGATTGCCCCCTCCGATCACCCGGTTGCCAATATGCACTGTTTTCGTATGATCTCGATACATTTTTCTGTCCTCTCCTTCCATACTCGAATGCTTTTATTTTTTTCTCTTATACATCAGGAACTGATATTCCAGGTCAAAATAGGTCTGTTCATCGCTGTCTGCTGCGATATACCATTCATCCATCTCATCCAGATTTGGGAAATAAGCATCTGCTTCATATTCATGATCAATTTTTGTGACATGCGCTACGTCACAGTATGGCAGCATCTGACGGTATACACTGTCTCCCCCGATGACATAAACCTGTTCACTGTTATACTTTTTCAGTTCTTCCAGCAATTCTTCCATGGAATGTACCACGATGGCACCTTTTACCTGATAGTCCTTGTTTCCGGTCAGCACAATATTCGTGCGATTCTTCAGTGGCATTCCATTTGGAAAGCTCTCCAGAGTCTTTCTTCCCATAACAACTACATTTCCTGTAGTAGTCTCACGGAAAAACTTCATGTCTGAAGGAATGCTGACCAATAACTTATTGTTGCATCCAATTGCCCAGTTCTTATCTACTGCTACGATGATATTCATTTTTCTTCCCCCTACACTGCAACCGGAATGTTCTTGATCTGTTCCCCGGTTACATAGTCTTCTACAATCAGATTCTGCGTTGTAAACTGATAAAAATCTTTTACTTCCGGATTCAGTCTTACCTTCGGTGCCGGATGTTCTTCCCTTGTCAAAAGTTCTTGAATCATCGGTACATGTCGGTCATAGATATGAGCATCCGCGATAATGTGTATCAGTTCTCCCGGCACCATATCATTCACCTGTGCCACCATCATCAGTAAAATTGCGTACTGACAAACATTCCAGCCATTTGCTGCCAGCATATCCTGGCTTCTCTGGTTCAACACAGCATTGAGTACCAGTCTCCTGTCTGTATCTTCCGGTCTCGGTGCAGTCACATTATATGTCATGCTATAGCAGCATGGATCCAGTCCGCCGGAATGCAGATATTCAAACTGATACATATTCGTCATAATCCGCCGACTGAAAGGATTCTCCTTTAACTGGCGGAGCACATAATCCATCTGGTCTGTCTCTTCTCCCTTATAGATGAATTTTCTGCGAATCACATCACCATAACAGGTTCCGATACTTCCAGTCTCATCAGCCCAGCTGTCCCATACATGGCTGTTCAGATCATGGATATTGTTGGACTTCTTCTGATAGATCCACAGAATCTCATCCATTGCACTTTTCAGTGCAATTCTTCTTAAGGTAATGGCCGGAAACTCTTTTCTCAAATCATAACGGTTCACCACACCGAATTTCTTAATGGTGTACGCTGGTGTACCGTCCTCCCAGTGTGGACGCACCAGTTCCCCCTTCGTGTCCGTTCCGTTCTCCAAAATGTCCCGACAGGTCTCCTTAAATAATCTGTCTGCTTGACTCATAATTCCTCCTAATCCGTGGCAAGTGCCAGCTTCGCCACACTGCTGTCTTCTGCAAAACCAGCTGCATTATATAATACACAGATATCTGTATAATCCTTATCCTTCATGTAATCTCCCAGATTCTCATTAAAATAGCGCAGATCCACAATGTCAATCTGCGAAAAATCCTGCATGGCAAAGCTCAGGAAACAGTTGGCATAGGAATCCTTGATGATCAGAAGGCTTCGGTCTGTCTTCGCTTCTGTCTTTGCTTCAATCAGTGGCTGATTACCACCGAAAAAGACTGCATATTTATCTCTTCCTTCCAGATAGGAAGTATCATATAGACTGGTTCGTTCTTCTGAATGATTGTAAGTCAATGTATAAGGAATCTCTGTCACCGGCTGATAACTCTCTATAGAGTCCCCAGGCACGTTAATATTCACCTTTGCATCAATGGTTCCATGAAAATCTGTAGTCAGCGTCTCTTCACGATATTCTGACAATGGAACAATTGGAAGGTCAATGCTCTCTGTCCATGCCTCATACACATATCTGGCTGCCAACGTCTTCCAGTGATGATCCGTTTTATAATAAATCTGTTCTTCTTTGTGTGCATCCAGTATTGGCTCTGCATCAAACAACAACTCTTCCGGGATCTGTGCACGGATATGATTTAAATATGCTCCTTCTTCATCCGCCACTGCATAGGACGGAAGCTTATCCTTCAGAATTTCCACTGCATTTGGGACAATCATTGCCTTCACATGTCCCGCTCCCACCTTCTGTTCCTGAGACTTCAGGAAATTGCCCAGATAAGTAATATTATTCTTTGCTGTATCCGTATCAAAAGACCCTGAATGCTTCTCAATCAGATAGCCATCCTTGGCAAAGTAGACATCATTAATTTCCGTCTTGCCTTCCGCCCGTTCAGCTTTAGTCTTTACGCCGATCCAGCCATCTCGCCAGAAAAACTGATCCGATAGATAGGTTTCATAATTCTTTTCAAAAGTGCCACTTAAGATATCTTTCAGATTCAACTCCGGCATCTGCGCCAGGATACGGTTCTCTTTTTCCGAAAAAGAAGTATCCCGCTTCAAAAGACTTGCTCCGGTACACCCGAATATCATAACCAGAAACACCCCGGTCAGCACTCTGCTCTGCAATTTTGTCATGTATCTTTTCTCCTTTTAGAAACGGAAGTACAGGAATGGATTGTAGGTGGCATCCACCAGATACGCCACGCCCAGGAAAAAGATTCCCGCATAAAATACCAGCCTGACAATGATTATCAGCCAGTTATTCTCTCCCCTTTTCTGAACCAGTGCCGCTGCCGCTTTCTTTGGCAGTTCCGTAGAAGCCAGAATCAGAATAACCAGAAGCACTGCATAATTATAAAACAGATAAATAGTCGTGTTATCTGCCAGACCAACTCCTGCACTGCCAAACATTGCACCAATATACTGTACCCCGACGTTGATTTTGTCAAATGCAAAAATCACCCAGCCGATCAGCACGAAAAACAATGCATAGATATGCCGGAAAATGCGTGGCAGCCTTGTCAATATATCTTTTAACACAAATTTTTCCACAATCAGCAGTGCTCCATAATAAACACCCCACAGGACAAAGTTCCAGCTTGCACCATGCCAGATGCCTGTAAGCATCCATACAACTGCAATGTTGCGGATCTGCTTTTTTATCCCCTTACGGTTGCCTCCAAGTGGAATATACACATATTCCCGGAACCATGAACTAAGTGAGATATGCCATCTTCTCCAGAATTCCGTGATGCTGGTGGATATGTACGGGTAGTTAAAATTCTCCAGAAAATGGAATCCAAACATCTTTCCAAGTCCGATTGCCATATCCGAATACCCGGAAAAATCAAAATAGATCTGGAATGCATACGCTGCTGCTCCCAGCCATGCGGTTCCAACCGGAAGGCTGCCGATTCCCATGGCTGATATGGTATCCCACAGAACGCCGATATTATTTGCCAGCAGTACCTTTTTGCCAAATCCAATCATAAAACGGTGGACACCTTCTACAAAATCTGCCGTATTCTCCCGTCTGGTCTCCATCTGCTGTGCAATAGTCTTATACTGCACAATTGGTCCTGCAATTAACTGTGGAAACATAGATACATAGGTACCATACTTGATCCAGCTTGTCTGCACTTCTGTTGCTCCCAGATACACATCTATCGTATAAGACATGGTCTGGAATGTAAAAAAGGAAATACCTATCGGTAACGGTATTCCAGTCAGCGGAATGGCTGTGCCAAACACTGCATTAATGCTTCCAATCAGAAAATCCAGATATTTAAAGAAACAAAGTACTGCAATGTTATAGATCAGGGAAACACTCAGCCATTCCCTTGCTGACGCCATTCTTCCCCGCTTTTTACACCAGTCCACTTTTTTCCCGATGAAAAAGTCCACAGTAATAGAACATAACATCAGCAATACATACTTCGGTTCCCCCCATGCATAAAAGAACAGACTGAACAATAATAAAATGACGTTCCGACACTTCCGCGGTGCTATATAATATAGAAACAATACCGCCGGCAGAAAACGGAATAAAAACAATAAACTACTGAAAACCATTTTTTCTCCTGTACACCAAATGTTATTTTTTATTAATTTTTGTCAAAAACCTATTTACAACAATTTTAATTATTATATAATAGAGTATGTCAAAAAACAATGTTTTTATCGTTCCTGCATCGGAAGATAAACACACTGTTTTTTCGTGTGTATAAAGGGGAAAATGTAATCAAAATAACGAGGGGAATTCATGGCTCAGAAAAAAAAGCGGCCTACAGCCAAAGAACGGCGGAATAGGCTTATTATAAATGTACTGACGCTAATCGTTCTGATCCTTCTGGTATTTGAAGGAAAAAGTCTGATTAGCTTATTTTCATCACAGACGATTCAGGATCGGATACAGCAGGAAGAATCAGAGGTTTTTGCCGGTGCCAATCTGACAGAAAAGCAGACAGAGGCAGCAACCGAAGTTTCCACACAAAGTTCAACTGAAAAAGGCTCTGAAAATTTAACAGAACAGGAATCTGAATCCGAAACAGACGCACCTGTCACTGATCGCTTTACCGGTCTTCCGGATGGCGGTGAAGAATATATGGATGTCGTCGTTCCGGCTCAGGTCTCTGCTGTAGATGACAGCTATTTCGAAGATGCCGTATTCATCGGTGATTCCCGCATGCAGGGATTTCGCAATCTGTCCGGTATCACAAAGGGCAGTTTTGTAACTGCTGTCGGTATGGAACTGGAGAACTTCTATACCGATTCTCAGATTGCCACAGCTGCCGGGAATGTAACCGTACTGAATGCACTGAAAAATATCAATTTTTCCAAGATCTATATGATGCTTGGAACAAATGAACTTGGTGCCTATGATATGAATCAGGTCGGAGAATCCTACCGTCAGGTACTGGCTGATATCAAGCAACTCTCTTCTTCTCCTGATCCGATTGTCTATGTTTACTCCGTCATCTATGTAGATGAACCGTTAGTTACCACCGGTGACTACGTCAATAACACCAACGTAGACGCAGTGAACATGGAAATCCTGAAAATGTGTAAAGAAGAAGGATATCATTACATAAACCTGAATGAAGTCCTCTCCAACGGTTATCATGGTCTGATCTCCGGGGCTGCAGAGGATGGCATTCACCTGAATACCGATTACTGTAAAGAATGGCTGGAATACACAAAAACACACTACATACCTAGTGTTTAAAGAAAAGGAGAAATCATATGAAAAACAAAACAAAAGTTCTGGTTCTTGCGTGTCTCTGCATTTTTGCAACACTGATGCTGACCGCCTGTGGAGGTAAATCTTCTTCTGAAAGTGCAGATGTTACGGTTAATGTGAATCAGTTATGCAAGGATCTGGAAGGTACAATTGACAGTGAGGTTAGTGAAGTCAGCAGCGATGTGATTGCTTCTACTTATTTCTTTGATATGGATAAGATTGAAGAATCTGCAGCAGCCCTGAATTCCGGAAGCAATGCATGTGAAGTAGTAGTTCTGAAATGCAAAGATGCATCATACACATCTGAAGCAGAAGATTTGCTGAAGAAGCGTGTCGAATCTCAGTCTACACTGTTCGCAAGCTACAATGCACCGGAAGTTGCAAAATTGGACGCAGCGATCATCAAGACAAAGGGCAATTATGTAGTCTACTGTGTAACAGATGATACTGATAAAGCAAATGAAATCATAAAAGAAGCCGGATTTTAAACCCGGCTTCTTTTATATTATCCACATATTCTTACAATTGCATCTGCAAAGATCTTTGCACTCATCAGCAGCATATCAATAACCATGAATTCATCATCTCCATGCATATGATTATCTACTTCTGGAACCATGCAGCCAAACGCCACGCCTCTTTCCAGATCATGTACATAAGTTCCACCTCCGGTAGACTGTGCTTCTCCCTTCACTCCGCTGTATACTTCATAGCTGGCAAGAAGTTTCTGTACCAGTTCCGAATCGGCAGGTACATAGTGCGGTGCAATCATATTTCCTTCTTCAACGCCAAATCCTTTTGCTGCAAATGTCTGATCCAGTACTCTGGTCACATTCTCATCCGATCCGCAAACCGGAATACGGCTGTCAAATACACCTTTTACTTCTGTTCCGTCATAATTCAGAATACCAAGATTCATTGTCAGCTTACCGGAGATCTCATCTTCCATGGCAACCTTCAGTGCTTCTCCGTAAAAATCATCATCCGGGAACATTTCTGCAATTGCCTTCCAGGTTTCTTTTCCAAATGTCAACGGCAGATCTGCCAGCAGTCCAATCAGTCCACAAATTGCATTGTGCCCTGCTTCTGGTGTGGAAGCATGTGCCGCCAGTCCTTTCGCTGTAATGGAAACGCCCTCTTCTGTCTCATCCAAGATATAAGTGATATGATTCTTTCTCTGGTCTGCATATTTTTGTATTTCTTCTTTTGTCAGACCGCTTACCAGCGCTTCTGCAGTATCCGGCACCACATTTACCTTGGTTCCTGCCTGTACTCGAAGTACGGATGCGCCTTTTCCGGCATCCAGTTTCTGTGTAAATTCCTTCCGCAAACGTCCTTTTTCCAGATTAATTACAGGAAAATCTGCATCCGGCGTAAAGGTCATCGGAGCTTCCTTTTCCTTTGCATAGTAATATTCCAGATCATCAGATCCACACTCTTCATCTGAACCCAGAATCAGTCGCAGACTGTGCTTCAGCGGTACGCCACATTCCTTTACTGCTCTCATAGCATAAAGTGCTGCAATAGCAGGACCCTTGTCATCAGCAGTTCCACGTCCGTAGATCTTTCCGTCTTTGATCACTGGCTCAAACGGCTCTGTTTCTTTCCAGTTCTTCGTTACCGGAACCACGTCTAAATGTGCAAGAATATCCAGTTTCTTCTCCTGATCACTGTAATCTGCAGTCACAACATAATGATCATAATTCGTCGTCTGAAAACCATACTTCTTCAGCATTACTTCTGCTGTATCCAGCACCTTTGCAGGTCCTTCGCCAAATGGCTTGCCAGGCTGTGCCTCACCCTTCTGACTGTTGATCCGGACCAGTGTCTTCAGGTCTTCCAGCATGTCTTCCTTATGTGCATCAATATATGCATCCAGTTTTTCCTTATACATAACATCTACTTCCTTTTCCTTCAAATTCAGTTTCTACTATATCATATCTGAAGCGTTTCCACAACACTGGGAAAAGGATCACAGGAATCTCATTTTTCCGGCATCAGCTATTTGACAGTCTCTGCCAGAATATGCTATAAACAAACAGACAAAATCATTTTTTATAACTTTGCTATAGACAGGGGGATTCTACGTGAAACTTCAGAAACTTTTCAGCCTGACCAGACAGGCAATTGACAACTATCAGCTTATTGAGGACGGTGACCGGATTGCCATTGGCATCTCTGGCGGAAAAGACAGCCTGACTCTGCTCTATGCTCTGCAAGGGCTGCAGAAGTTCTATTCAAAACACTTTGAGCTGAAGGCTGTTACGGTAGATCTTGGTTATCCTGGATTCGATCCAGAACCGATACGTCAGCTCTGTCAGAAGTTTCAGGTTTCTTATACGGTGATACCCACACAAATTGGCAAGATTGTCTTTGAAGAACGTAAGGAACAGAATCCCTGTGCACTTTGCGCCAAGCTGCGTAAAGGTGCCTTTAATGAGAAAATAAAAGAACTTGGCTGCAACAAAGTCGCATACGCTCATCATAAAGATGACGTAGTCGAAACTATGATGTTATCTCTCATGTATGAAGGACGTTTCCACTCCTTTTCCCCGAAAACCTACCTTGACCGCATGAATCTGACTGTGATCCGTCCCTTGATCTATGTATCTGAATCTGATGTCATTGGTTTTCGCAACAAATACCAGCTTCCGGTTGTCAAAAATCCTTGTCCTGCTGACGGATATACCAGACGCCAGTACGTAAAAGATCTCTTGCAGCAACTAAACCGGGAAAATCCAGGTGTAAAGGATCGTATGTTTTCCGCCATCGTAAATGGTCATCTGGAAGACTGGCCTGGCAGATAGCAAAAAACGGAGCTTTATGGCTCTGAAAAACCACAAAACTCCGTCCACAACGGCCTATACTCTCTGCTTCGGAATCAGCAGTCTTAATGTTACCGGATTGAGCATGATACCCTTGATCTGCTCTCCCATCATGCCTTTTACCTTGCTGCTGTCCATAACGATTGCCTTAAACATCTTATTTCTGTTAAATCTCTGGAATTCTGCTCCATCTGCGCAAACCGGCTGATAAATATCTCCGTTATTCAGCTTGATAAACGGAATCTTCATATCCTTCGGTTCTACCTTCTCTGCACCTTCTGGAACCTGGACCGGAACCAGCACCTTTCCTCTGTGAAAGTTCACAATCATCTCTTCTTCCAGATCATGAAGCGCTTCTTTGTCTCTTTCCTCTTCCGGGAGCTGTCTCTCCTGTGCAAAATAGCATCCTGTCAACAGAAGCTCTGGATTCTGGAGCGGACGTTTCTCCTTCGGAATTGCCTCAAAGTCAGGCTTCTTTACCAGCTTCTCCAGTTCAATCTCTACTGCATTCACACCCTTGTCAAGCACAAATGCATTGACCCCCATTGCAAACAGACCTGTCAGGAACGTAAGGAACTGCTTGTTTTCCATCTTAACTACGATCAGTTCAATATGCTTCTGTTTCTGTACCATTGCCTGCTTCTGCGCAAAACGTTCTTCTGTAAACAGCCATACCTGATCATTGCAGCTATCTGGATCGCAATATACAAATGGTAAGTTGGTTGCCTTAGAGAAAACACAGAACAACGTCTCCATTGTCTGAATACGTCTTAAAATCATATGTAAGAAAAAGGATTCTCTCTTTTCAAAGAACACACCTACTTTTTCCTGTTCTGGGTTCTTTGTCTTCATGATGGCTGCAGAATTTTTCAGAATGATCATTTCCTGTATCGGAAGATTTCCGTAACTCTCCTCCTTGAAATCTGCAGATACCAGTAATTTTTTCAACTCTTCCTCATTAATGTTTGCCATACCCATGTTCCTTTCTGACTCGTAATATGTTGCCATTTGAGTACAAAATACTCATTTATTATCATACAACTTTGACGGTTAATAATCAAGCGTTCTTTTATAATGCTATTATTTTTCCCATTTCTGCCGAAGTTCTGTGGGATACGGAGATTACTGTACGGCTCTGTGCTGCACGCTTTAATGCCTGCAAGACTGTTTTTTCCGTATCTGCATCCAGATTTGCCGTAATCTCATCCAGCAGCAGCAATGACGGCTACGCTGCTACTGCTCTGGCTATGGACAATAACTGCCATTGTCCCTGAGAGAATATTTCTGGTGTACACATGGTATCGTATCCATGTTCCAGTCCTTCTCTTGCAGACTCTGTCAGTCCAGCCAGTACCAGCATATCGTTGAACTGACTGCATCCCTGAAGGATATTCACCAGGCATCCCGTCATCTGCCCCTCAAACCACGGACCTGCCAGCAATCCAAGATTGTAGATCAAGAATCAAATCGTGTTCTGGTTGATTTTTAAATTTATCTTTGCAGATACAGTATGAGTCTTTCACTCTGCAGATCATTGCATAATTTACAGGATCCCCTGCTCATATCATACACATGCACGATCTGTCTCAGTTTGGGATCTTCTGTGAACTGACTGACAATATCTGGATATTCCGCCAGTTTTTCCGGTGAAAAACGCATGGTCTTTTCATTGGAAAATACAGCCGTATATAATATTTCTGCCTCCACCAGATCCTGAAAGATATGGCTTCCATAGGAAAGTTCCGGATTATATCCTGCCTTTTTCTCTTCGATTTCACAGATGGCTTCAAATTCACTGATATCCGCAAATGTAGTCGGTACCCCGAGTTCCGGCGAAGAAGTACCTATCCGCCCTGGAACCATCAGTAGCATATGCTTATTCTGTCCTTTATTTTTCCAGTTCACTATTCCGATCAGACGTGCTACATTCGTCTTTTTTGCATAAGGCATTTGATAGTAGGCAATCGAATCCACCAGAATAATGAGATCCATTTTTACATTTCTGGATAATCCCATGGAAGAATGTACATTCTCCAGAATAATATTTTCTTCTGGAATGTGCTCTGGAATCTTCACTTTTCCGGTATCCTTAAATACCTGCAGTGGACGACACTGTAACAGATTTATGGAATATTCTCCCGTTTCCGAGAGATTCACGGTAAATTCAATGTCAACCGGATATTCATATTCCTTCTGAATAAGCTGCATAATTGCCTGAATCTGCTTCATTAATATCTCGTTTTTCACGATACCGCTGCAGGAAATAAAACGAATCGACCGGTTGATCCCCCTCTCTCTGAAAGATCTTTCCACTTCAAAATCATGATCTAACAAAATATTGCCGAGATATACCGGAAGTAACGGCTCGATCTGTTTCAGATCCAGTTGTCTCACACAGTGCATGGCTGTATCCACCGCCTCTATATTACGCTGAGAAAACTGATGTTTTTCTGCAATGGTAGTACAGCTTGTTGCCTGTGGCATATCCAGGCTGACCAGCCTTGGATAAGAACCTTCTGTGCGGTCTACTGCTGACGTTCCAAGTCCCATAACCAGTCTGAGCATTCCTGCCTTAGGATCAATCTGTTCCAGAAATTTGTAAGGGCTGTAGGAGTATCCCACACCTGCCGCACACGGCATGTAATATGACCCATAATAAGATCCCGATACTCTCTGCACCAGAAGCGCCATCTGTTCATCCCGTTTATCTAATCCTCTTCGCTTTCGGTAATCCAGCGCAGACAGACTCATAGAACTGGCATAGACAGTCTTTATCGCATTTTCAAACTCCAAAAGGCGTTCTTCCAGCGTTCCTCGGTTGGCACAAAAAACAGACTCATACTTACCTGCAAAAGCATTGCCAAACCCATCCTCCAGAATACTGCTAGAACGCACAATAAAGGGATCCTGCCCATAATATTCCAGAATATGCAGGAACTGATTTTTCATCTCTTCTGAAAATGCGCCCTCCTTCAGACGCTGTGCAAACTCCTCTGCCAGTGAAAAATATTCTTTTTCCTCTCTCTGACGGATGCGGATATCCCAGAATCCATTGTCTACGATATAGGTATAATACACATCGGATCCTATAAAAAAAGAATCATGCGGCTCCAACACCTCCTCAATGTCCGGTGCCAGATTGCGTACAATTGCTCTGGAAAGCAGCATACCGCAGGCTTTTCCACCGATCATGCCTGTTCCGATCATATGATTGCGAACACGGAAATAATCTTCCGGCGTAAAATGTTTTTTCACCATACGCCGCATCTTTTCATCCCTGGTCATCATAATATCGCACATAGTATTACAGGCATCGTCTGTATTCATATGGTTGTCATACAGCATTTTCGCCGTATTAAAAAAACGATTCCAGGAATCGGTAAACTGTTCTTCTCCCGGTCTCTGAAACTTGCCAAGTACCTGATAAAACCGGCTGGACTGTACGCCGTCCAGAATCGGCTTAAATGTCCCTGCTTCTCTGTTATAAATATGTGGCAGGAACATGGTTTCAGAATCACGGTTCCACACCTTTGCCCGGGCGGACATATATATTTTTCCGATCCGAATACACGTCCAGAAACAACTGTGTGGTATTTAATATCTTTTTCACTGCATGAAAGGAATGCTTGCCCCGGATGATCGGAAAAAACGCAACCGTATCCAACGTAAACAGGAACGGACAGGTCACACGGAAAAAATTTCCCATCATCAGATCTGTGGCCCAGGCCGTCTGAAGCTCCGACAGACAGTCAAACACATAGAATACGTCAAAACCCTCTTTTTCAATGATCTTATGTATTTTCACTGTAAAATCTTCAAATCGATGCGATAACGGAATCTCTATCCTTTCAACCTGCGGGCAGTCTTTTACCAGCGGTTCATGACTGGCAAATCGAAAGTATATGATCCGCCGTTTATCTCGAATTGCCTGCTCTATGTATGGTTCACAAAAATACCTGAATTCCTGAAGATTCGAAACTCTCCAGACTACATTGTCTCCAAGCCTGATAAAATCCAGTGCCTGATCCATATCTGGAATTCCCGAACAAATTCTTTTGAAAGCTGCCATATCTTTTCCCCCACTTTATATGTAAAAAAATAAGGCACACAGACATCTTCTGTCCATGTGCCACGTTGCACCCGTATTTACTTGGAGATATTATAAAAAGAATGGTATATAAAGTCAAGCCAGACTTACCTTATTTTGTATACACTTTTTCCCCTTTTGCGATAACTTCCATCACTTGCAGACTTTGATCCAGAATACACAGATCTGCATCGTACCCTTCTTCTATCTTTCCTTTTCCTTTCAGATTCAATATCTCTGCCGGATTGGATGTGATAGTGGAAAGTGCTATCTCTAACGGGATATCTGTCCGCTCTACGCATTCTTTCACTTCTTTTAACAGACAGCTGGACTGTCCTACGCCCATTCCAAGGAATTCTCCCTGTTTGTTGTAAATCGGCAGGCTTCCCTGTCCATCTGATGAGATGGTGATGCGGTTTGGATTCACGCCTGCATCTAACATCCGTTTCATACCATTGCAGACCCGAACTTCATCGCAAATCGTTTCCCAGTAATCAATGTCTTCATTTCCGGTAAAATCCACAGCCCCACCTTTCAAAGCATACGTGATAGCTTTACGGAACAACATCTCATTCCGGTTGATATGTGTTGGGAGGAACTGGGATGCCGGGATCTCTGTCTCGTCAATCACCTGTTCAATCAGATCCATACATCTTGGACTGTCACCCAAATGCACATTGATAATCCCTGCTTTTCCAGAAAGCACACCGCCCAGTCTGGTATCTGCCGCCACACGGGCAAATTCTTCAAAAGTTGGCTGAGAGGATCGATGATCAGAAATGGCAATCTCTCCTGTTCCAATGATCTCCTGAATCATCATAATGTCCTTTGTAAGACTATCCGTCAGTGTACGCACCGGAACCTGATAGCTTCCTGTATAACAGTAAGCTGTCATGCCCTGTTCATTTAATCCCTTCGTTTTTGCTACGAGTGCACACATATCACGACCAATTCCATCCGTACCCAGGCAGCCAACCACTGTCGTTACCCCAAACTTCGTCAATCCTTCCATGGTAGCCTCCGGGGTTCGATTGGCAAATCCACCTTCACCGCCGCCGCCCAGCACATGAACATGGCAGTCGATAAATCCCGGTGTCAGAATCCGATCTGTTCCATCAATGATCTCTGCTTCCGGAAAAATGCCAGTCAGCTGCATTGTATCTGCATCCGCGATCTTTACAATTTTATCATGGATGGTAAGTACATCTTTTTTTCCCAAATGCTGTGGTGCATATACGTCAATATTCTGAATGAATTTCATCATGCTTCTACTCTGCCCCTCTTTAGAAACCAATTCCTACTGCAATCAATATGGTAATAACTGCTCCGATCATTAAAATGCCAAGGAACTTCCACATGAATTTAATCCAGTTGGACCATTCAATCTTGGCAATTGCCAGCGATCCGATCAGACATCCCGATGTAGGGACAATTAAATTCGTAAATGCATCCCCCAACTGGAAAGCCAGTACGGAAGTCTGACGGGTTACACCCAGCAGATCTGCCAGCGGTGCCATAATCGGCATGGTGATTGCTGCCTGTCCGGAACCAGATACCACAAAGAAATTAAATACTGACTGGAACAGATACATCAGCACGGCTGCTACTGCACCCGATACTCCTGCCAGTGCCTGTGAAATATTATACATAATTGTATTGATGACTGTCGGTGTAGTCGGATCAGAACCGCCAAGCACCTGCATAATCCCCTGCGCCATGGCTACCACCAGGGCTGCACCAATCAAGTCTTTTGCTCCATCTTTAAAAGAAGAAGCGATATCATTCATCTTCATATCATTTAAGTGAAAGATGATACCAATGACGCCTGCTGCTACACCCATCACAAAAAACTGGGTAGCAATCTCCGCCATATAATAGCCTTTTGTCATAACGCCCCAGACTACCCAGATTATGGTAACCGCCAATGTCAGTAATACTAAAATATGTCCGATACCAAAACTATGACCTTCGTCAATACCGGTCTTTTCATTCTGATCACGGAAATACTGATCACTTTCGTATGCAACTGAAATCTTCGGATTCTTTTTTACTTTGGATGCATAGAACATGGTCATTCCACATCCCAGTGCAGTAAATACCACCCACATCACCATTCGGAATCCTGCTCCGGAGAATACATCAATACCGGCAATTCCCTGTGCAATTCCTACGGAAAACGGATTCATCCAGGATGCTCCGAAGCCAATCTGAGTAGCCACATAAGTTACCAGTACAGCAATGACCGTATCATATCCTACTGCTACAAACAATGGGCAGAGAATCATAGTAAACGGAAGTGCTTCCTCTCCCATTCCAAACACTGCCCCTCCTAAGGAAAACAATACAAAAAGTACTGGAATCAGCAGTTTTTCTGCGCCCTTTGCCTTACGGATCAGTCCAATCAGCCCAGCTTCAATGGCACCGGTTCGGATCATAATGCCAAATGCACCGCCTACTACCAGCAAAAATGCTATAATCTCTATTGCAGAACTGCTGACAATTCCATTATACATGTAATTAAAGAAACCTGTTTCACCATCACCACTGAATAAAGCCACACCCTCTGTTACAGGCTTTCCTGCATCATCTGTCAGATACTGAAAACTTCCGTCTTTGATTACGGTACGGGTCTTTTCTGCCCCGTTGATTGTGTACGAGATATCTGTTGTCTCGTAATAACCCTTTGGAACAAGGAATGTCATAACCGCTGCAATGACCACTACAAAAAAGATAATAATGTAGGTATCCGGTACGGTAAATCCCTTGTTGAACAATTTCAGGCCTTCTCCTTTGTTTTTGCTCATAACCTTAAATCTCCTTCATTTTTTTTATATAACACGCAAGGAACAGTGTAACATAGAACTGTAAATAAAGTAACCAGAAAATGCGAAAAAATGGGGATTTTCTGAAAATAATATTGCTATCACAGGAAACATATGTTAAAATGACAGCCGAACTGGTTCGGAAACCTCCCAGTATAAAAAACTAGGCAAAGTAAAAATAGAAAAACAGGCTGCTCTGGCAGTCTTTTCACTGTTGCTTTTGTTTATTGAGGTATAAACAAGAGCTTTTTTATGCTGCAAGCAAGATTCTATTTTTACACGCAAGAAAGGATGAACATGAATAAAAGAAAAGTAATCATTGACTGTGATCCGGGTATTGATGACAGTCTCGCCATCATGCTGGCACTGAAATCTCCGGAGATCGAGGTCGTGGGAATCACTGTGGTCTGTGGCAATTCTCCCGTAGAGATGGGATTTGAAAATGCCAAAAAGATTTTGAAACAAATGAACCGACTGGATGTACCGGTGTTCATCGGTGAAAGCACTCCTCTGAAACGTGACTATGTGAATGCCCTGGATACCCATGGGGAAGATGGCCTGGGAGAGAGCTTTCTGCAGGAAGTTCCAGGCTTCCATCAGGATAGGAGTGCTGTAGACTTTCTGGCTGATATTTTGAAAAAAGAATCCATCTCTGTGATTGCACTGGCTCCAATGACGAATCTGGCCAGACTGATTCAAAAGGACAAAGATGCATTTGCCAATATTGATACGTTTGTTTCCATGGGTGGTACTTTTAAAAGCCATGGTAACTGCTCTCCTGTGGCAGAATATAATTACTGGTGCGATCCGGATGCTGCAGCCCTTGTATATCATACGATGCACGAACTGGGTAAAACCATCCATATGGTGGGTCTGGATGTGACAAGAAAGATTGTCCTGACACCTACTCTTCTGGAATATATCTGCCGTCTGGATCAAGAAACTGGTTCATTCATACGCAAAATCACAAAGTTCTACTTTGACTTCCACTGGGAATGGGAACATATCATTGGCTGTGTCATCAATGACCCTCTGGCGGTTGCTTATTTTCTGAATCCATCTATCTGTCAGGGATTTAACTCTTATGTACAGATCGAGACCGAAGGGATCTCCCTTGGTCAGTCCGTAGTAGATGCCATGAACTTCTATCGGAAAACACCGAATACCAAAGTACTGACAGAAGTGGATGTATACTCTTTCTTCCAGACATTCCTGTCAAGGATTCTGGATTTGGAACCGGAAAAACTGGATATTTTACAGGATTTGATCTAAGGAGGCGTGTGAATTATGAAAACATCAAAAATGACAACATATAAGATCTGCATGATCGCTTTTGCTATTTGTATCAACTTTGTAGGCGGACAGATTGCTTTGCTTCTGAGACTCCCGATTTATCTGGACAGCATCGGTACCGTCTTCGTAGCTTCTACACTGGGTCCGTTTTACGGTATTCTGCCAAATCTGCTCAGTGGCCTGTTGATGGGTATGACCGTAGACGTCTATTCTCTGTATTATGCACCGGTCGGTATGGTACTTGGTTTTGTCACCGGTCTGGTATTTAAAAAATGGCAGCCCAAAAAATGGGGCATCCTTCCGGCAGCCCTGCTGATTACCCTGCCACCTACCATTATCAGTTCCTGCATTACCGCATTTTTATTCAGTGGTATTACTTCTTCCGGATCTACCATCCTGGTACAGATTCTGGCAAGAACACCGCTTGGTATGGTGGGAAGCTGCTTCGTAGTTCAGTTTATTACTGATTATATTGACCGTGTTTTATGCCTTGCAGTATCTGCAGTTCTGATCACTGCACTGCGAAAAAATATGAAAGGGATTTTTGCAAAATGAACATATTAATTACAGGTACCAGCGCAGGAATCGGAAAGGGCTGCGCAGAATATTTTCTGAAAGAAGGGCATCTGGTATATGGATTTGACAAAGATACTTCTACAATTTCACATCCTGCTTATACCCATTTCTGTCTGGACATACGGGATAAATCTGCCTACCCAAAGCTTTCTCCTGTGGATATCGTAATTAATAATGCCGGTGTGCAGGATGGCGATGATATTGATGTAAATCTGAAGGGAACCATTTCTATTACAGAACATTATGCCATCCATCCGGCAATCCATTCCGTGATCATGATCGGTTCTGCCAGCGGACACACTGGTTCAGAATTTCCGGAATATGCAGCCAGCAAAGGCGGCATTCTCGCTTACACAAAGAACGTCGCCATGCGCATTGCTCCTTATCAGGCCACCTGCAACAGCCTGGACTTCGGTGGCGTCTTAACCGAGCTGAACCGCCCGGTGATGGAAGACCCAAAGCTCTGGAATCAAATCATGGAGCTCACCCCGCTGAAACGGTGGATGACTGTAGAAGAAGCTGCACAGTGGATCTATTTCATGGCTGTAATCAACCGCTTCTGCACCGGGCAGAATATCCTGATCGATGGACTGGAAGCCGGAAACTGCAACTTCATCTGGCCGGAATAACGTTAAAAAAATGAACCATACTGCGATCTCACAGTGTGGTTCATCTTTTTTCTCTCAAATGTTTCAATCCAAAATATTTTTTTCCCACTCAGCTTCTTTAAATCCCGTCAGGATACAGTTTTCTTTGACAACCAGCGGACGCTTCACCAGCATTCCATTGGTCGCAAGTAGCTTCAACTGTTCCTCTTCGCTCATCGTCGGCAACTTATCTTTTAACTGAAGTTCCTTGTATAACATTCCACTGGTGTTGAAAAACTTCTTAAGTGGAAGTCCGCTTCTCTCATGCCAGTCTTTTAGTTCCTCATAAGTTGGATTTTCTTCCACAATATGACGGTCTGTATATAAAATCTGATGCACATCCAGCCACTTTTTCGCTTTCTGGCATGTGGAACATTTTGGGTATTCTAAAAATAACATCATTTTGTCCTCCTGTTTTGCTTTTATGTCAAAATTGTATCACCACCTGGATGTAAATTCCAATGTTTTTGTAAGGAAATCCATCCGTGCATTCCGTCCTGGTTCTTTATTTTTCCAAGTTCGCCTTTGTCTCAATATATTGGCTGCCTTTTGGTTCTCCAACATAGCCGTTTGGGATAAGTGCATTTTCTCTGAACGCTTCCGTATAAATTTCACGCATGGTTGCTATCTCAAATGCCCCGGCATGCACATCAAGCGCATCCTCAGGCATTTTGCTGATCTGAAACATTTCCTCAAACGGCATATCAGTAAGTTTCAAAATATAATCTTCTTCACCGGAAAAACCATGCTCCTTCAGCTCATATTCATATTCCATCCAGTAAGCCTGCGTCTTTGCGTCTGGCTTGATTTCATATTCAGTTTTACATTCCCGTAGTGAAATCAGAAAACTCCTTTTACATTTCGGACAGAAAAGCGGAAAGTTCTGTAAAACCGTGTCCTTGCGAAACTGTGTCCGGGTCTTTCCGTAGCACGCCGGACACAAAATCCATTGCGTTTCAGGAGTGCTCATTGCGTTTCTCTTACCTTGGATTTCACAAACAGCATCATGGCCTGAAATTCGGTTGACAGCATTTCGCCAAGCCTTCTTTCAGAAAACTGGCACATCCGAGTCGCACACAAAGCACCTATGTGTCCCATGCATTCCAATTTTCATCTACAAAAGCACTATTTCCATTTTTAAGTGCCTGCCC
>UQWA01000003.1 GCA_900544685.1 uncultured Lachnospiraceae bacterium
TAGGGCGAATTGGGGACTTTCACCCGTTAGAAACGTGCGCCGCAAGGCGCACATATAAAATCCTTCAGTCATATTTTGGCTGGAGGATTTTATAGATATTCCTTGTTTTTAATAAAAGAACAAATGTTCGAAAACGAGTTGACAAACATATGTTCTTACTGTATAATACATTCAAACAGAACAAATGTTCTTGCTTGAATGGGGGATGAAACATGAGTAAACAAAAGAAACAAAGAAGAAAGCAGATTAGAAGAAATAGACAAATATCCTTATGTATATCCATATTGTCTGTTTCTTTTCTATTGATTATTATTTCCTGTAATTTTAAAGTGACTGCAGAGAAACCTGCTATTTACAAATACTATACAGAAGTCCGTGTTGATCGTGGGGATACCTTATGGAGCATCGCAGACCGGTTTATGACAGAAGAATATACTTCCAGAAGAGCTTATGTACGAGAGATTCAGCAGATTAATAATCTGGGATGCGAACTGCAGTATGGGAAGAGAATACTGGTACCGTATTACTCAGAGGAAGTGAAATAGCCATAAATGTTTGTTTTTAAAAATTACAGGCTTAGTCACTGTTGCCTTGAACTTGCCAGGAAACAGTAATGTCAATACTGCGTAGACTTCGAAAAATAGGAGAACAGTTCGAATATATATATCCGACTGTTCTCTTTTTGGCTTTTTGAACATTAATGCGTTGAAGCTTTGCTTGTACACGGTAAAGCGTGGAGATTGACTGTATCATGGGCTATTTTTCTATGGAAGGACGTCTTGACGATTACCGCTGGGCGGCTGTACATAGCAAGCCGCAAGGAAAGTTCTGACAAGCTTTTGAGGAAGACAGGAAAAATTATATTATCGTGAAAATTTATCACTGTAACGAATCTGCATATCTTCCCAATCCATGAATAATACATAAAATACTTTTCCGTATTGCTGGCTTTCTACAATTCTTCCATGATCAAGTACAGAAAGGTAAGTTCCGTCAGCCTTTCGAAGATGAAAATGAATATAGTCATTTTCATTACCGTTGTCAATCTGTTCCCAGATACTTGATTCTATCTGTTTTTGTTCGTCTTCACGAATCAGGTTACGGAAACTTTTTTTAGTAAGTCTGAATAATTCATCTAAACTTTTATATCCCGTCATATGAAGAAACTCAACGTTTGCATAGAATAGTTCATCATCTTCTTTGGCTGCTCTATATATAATAAATGCACCTGGAAGATGTTCAGAGATATCCTTAAGAGCAAATCCAAGTTGTTTGCGGACTCCTGATTGGAGCCCATTTCTGTAAGCCATACATCCATTTTTTCCATGAAGTTTTATTTCATAAAGAGCTGCATCTGCACAACGCATAAGTTGTGAATGGTTTGCTGCAAATGTTGGATATTCTGCATATCCGAGAGATATATAAAAAGTATGTTTTTCACCGTGATATGAGAAGATCTTTGGAAGCATTGTAAATTGCTGTAGCTGTTTATCTGCTTCTTTCAAGGTACAATTTGGTAAGAGAATGCAGAATTCGTCCCCACCGTTTCTTCCCAGTAATGCATCGGATGAGAAAAAAGCCTTCATGCTGTCTGCAAGACTCTTTAATGCTCTGTCACCGTAACTATGTCCATAGATATCATTGATAAATTTAAAGTCATCGATATCAAAGAGTGCAGCCACAAAATGTGTTTGCGGATTTTTGGAAATCATTTTTTCTGCAAATTCATCAAATCCATAGCGGTTATAAATATTTGTAAGAGAATCTGTGCGTGCAAGTATTTGATATATGTTCTTATGTTCTTTTGCTACTAACCATACTCTGGTAAGAACTGACAGAAGAAGGCTTATAGTAAGAAACATTCCGCTGATGATTACGAGTAGTGTGTTATTTCTCCATCCAATTTTAGGAGTTACTTCCAATTTCCAGTTTTCATTTCCTATTATAAATGCATAGGAAACAGGATGATTTATTTGACCATCTGACTGATGAACCACTTTATAAGTATCACTCCAGGGAGTGTCTGTTTTTGAGATCTTATATTCATATCCAAATTTTGAAAGTGCATTGACTGCATCTGAAAAAATATCCGGAACACGCAGGATAGCAATCGTAAATCCCCAAAAATACTCTTGTCCGTTTTTATCTTTCAGGTATACTGGGTTGCGGACTGCAATTCCATATCCACCCTGTTTTAATTCGAAAGGTCCCTGCGTAATGATTGTATGATTGTCTCTTGCATAACAGGAAATCTCTTTACGGTCTTTATCATGGAGCAGATCAATCTTGCCTGCCTCATTTCCTTCAACCGGATAAATATCTGTTATAACACCATTGGGAGCGAGCTGCACGCTTTCAATAGAAGCAGACATAAGATTCCCAGCAACCGTGTCAAACTGATGGATTTCGCCATTTTCACTGATTAAGATCTGTTCCAAAGCATCCGTAATTTCAATTCCATTTGCAATTTCATTCTTTATGCGCTCACCATAGGTGTTTGCATTTAATTGTGCTGTTATGTGTCTCTGCTCTTTTTCGTGGGTGTCTGTTTTGTATACAATGAAACTAACAAGGCATAAGCCCAGTAAAAAAACGATAAGAGGCACAAGTATTTTCTTCTTCACTTGGTTTACCTCGTTTTATCCATGAGAATTTTTATGATAAGGCATTATATCACAGAAGTTGAAAAATAGAATAAGTTTTCTGAAAAAAAACAATATTTTTTAATGTCAAAGCGATAACGTTTTTCTTGTGTGCAAGAGAATATGAAGGGAAAATAAAATTAGTTATTTGGGGAATTGCAGAATATAAAAAATGGGCATTGAATGGTGTAGAGTTTCCATCGGAAACAATCGTGAAAGATAATATTTACTGGAGTGGAATACATTACAGATAATTTCAGGTTAGATAGATATACTTTGAAGTAACTTTCTCTTGTCTGGGATTCACACAAAAGCAAAGATCCTGCATATCTGCACTGAGTAACAGGCTCGTCGATACAACGTACCGGTACCTTATAATACTCTGATTGTTGATCTGATTCATGCCATTGAAGAATCATATGAATATCGAAAACAGAGTTAACTGCACAAATTCTGCAGAATGGATACAATAATTATAGAATTTTCTCCATATTTTGTGTTATTCTGTTTATGTACAACTCTGATCTTTTATGATTAAATGATGTTGAAGAGATGGGAATACATAAAGCAATCCATATAACATCATTCATGTCTGAGATCACAGGAGAAAAAGGAGGAACCGATTATGGCAATTTTGGTAACAGGCGGCGCAGGATACATTGGAAGCCACACCGTAGTAGAACTTCAGAACGCAGGTTATGATGTAGTAGTTGTAGATAATTTAAGTAACGCAAGTGAAAAAGCACTGGACAGAGTCAGCGCAATCACAGGCAAGCCAGTTACTTTTTATAAAGCAGATATTCTTGACAGAGAGGCACTGAACGAAGTATTTGACAAAGAACAGATTGATTCCTGTATCCATTTTGCAGGACTGAAGGCAGTGGGAGAGTCTGTTGCAAAGCCTTGGGAATATTATGAAAACAATATTGCAGGAACACTGACACTGGTAGATGTCATGAGACAGCACGGAGTAAAGAACATCATCTTTTCTTCCTCTGCAACTGTTTATGGCGATCCGGCCATCATCCCGATTACAGAGGAATGCCCAAAGGGACAGTGCACCAATCCTTATGGATGGACCAAGTCCATGCTGGAGCAGATCCTGACAGATATTCAGAAGGCAGATCCGGAGTGGAACGTGGTATTACTGAGATATTTCAATCCAATCGGTGCTCACAAGAGCGGAACCATGGGAGAGAATCCTAACGGTATCCCGAACAATCTGATGCCATACATTACACAGGTAGCAGTTGGTAAGTTAAAAGAACTGGGTGTATTCGGTAATGATTATGATACACCGGACGGAACTGGCGTCAGAGATTATATTCATGTAGTTGACTTGGCAAAAGGTCATGTAAAGGCATTGAAGAAGCTGGAAGGACATCAGGGACTGAATATCTACAATCTGGGAACCGGAAAAGGCTATAGTGTTCTGGATATTGTCAAAAATTTCGAAGCTGCAACCGGTGTGAAGATCCCATATGTGATCAAAGCAAGAAGACCAGGTGATATCGCTACCTGCTATTCCGATGCAAGCAAAGCAGAAAAGGAGCTTGGATGGAAAGCGGAGAACGGTATTCGTGAGATGTGCGAAGACAGCTGGAGATGGCAGTCCCAGAATCCGAACGGATACGAAGATTAAAACTCACATTATCATGAATTAAGGATTACGTTCAAGAAAAAGGTACCACTTTTTGAATATTGGATATAAATCTGATGTTTGAAAAGTGGTTCCATTTTTTGAACGTGTTTTTTCTTTTTGAATCAAGTCAATTCTCGTTTACGAAACTGGGATGGGGAGCATCCAAACTGTTTTCGGAACAGGCGGCTGAAATATAATGGATCATCATAACCCACCAGATCTGCGATCTCAGAAATATTATTATCCGTAGTTTCTAACATCACCCGGGCGTTCATCATCCGAACTGACTGGATGAACTGTGCAGGAGTGGTTCCGGTATAAGTCTTAAAGTTCTTAATAAATCCACCGGTATTAACATTATGTTCTGTAGCGTAAATCTCTACACTGATCGGTTCACTGTAATGTTGACGGAAATATTCTACAGCCTCATCCATTTCCCGGAAGATCTGCATATTTTTTTTATGGGGTTTGACATACGACATACGATGAATACGGATCAGAAGTTCCATAAAATAGTGAACCAGCATTTCTTCATAATCTTCTTTGGTAAGCTGCAGTTCCTGTATAATGGATTGAAACAGATTTTTATATTCCATGGATGTTCCGGTATAAAAAATATGAGTATCAGCGCTGATACCATACCGATTTAAAATATTTTCCACATTATTTCCAGTAAAATGAATCCAACAAACTTCTGACTGATCCACTGCGTTATAATAATACATCTGTGGTTCTTTCGGACGATAAATAACCATATTTCCGGCTTCTACCGTCTGTTCTCTGCCATTAATTGAAAAATATGCTTTTCCGGCAGCTACATAGAGAATCTGATAGTCCAGACGACCATTTGGACGGTTGGTTGGACGCTTATCCAAAGTATACAAACGATAAATTCCACAGCTTTCAATAAAAAGCGGATGTGTCTGATCATGAAAATCGATTTTTGATTGATTCCAGTAAGCTGAGTTGGTATACATGAAGCTTAAATCTCCTTATTAAATCTATCTTTCAAAATCATATCATTTTGAAATAGAATTGTAAATGATGAACCCATTTGATGTTTGTCATTTATTACCAGATGCAGTATAATAAAATAACTGAGAGATGGAAACTGCATTTCCATTTCGGGGACTTGGAATAGCTGCCTGTCTTTATAAAATCTTAATACAAAATCAGAAAATCTTACGCTATTTTAGAATGAGTCCTTATATAATGAACAACGAACATATTTTGAAAGGGGCGTAAGCATATTATGTCGGAGAATATGCACAGAAGAAGGCATCTGACCACATTTCAGGTAATTATTCTTGGATTTGCAGGTGTAATTTTGCTTGGTTCAGCCATATTGATGCTTCCTGTTTCATCTACGAAAGGAAGCGTTACTTCTTTTCACGATGCACTTTTTACAGCAACATCTGCCGTGTGTGTGACTGGACTGGCAGTACGCGATACAGGCAGTTACTGGTCTGCTTTTGGACAGACTGTGATTCTTATTTTGATTCAGGTAGGAGGTCTGGGCGTTGTCACGGTTGCATCTGCAGTAACAATTCTGTCCGGGAAAAAAATCTCGCTGATGCAGCGCAGCACCATGCAGGATGCCATTTCAGCACCTCAGGTAGGTGGAATTGTCAGATTGACCAGATTTATACTAAAAGGGACATTTTTGATCGAGCTATGTGGGGCATTCTTATTGCTGCCAGTATTTTGTCATGACTATGGTGCAAAAGGAATCTGGATGGCCGTTTTTCATTCGATATCAGCATTCTGTAATGCCGGATTTGATATTTTAGGTACATCAGAAAACACCTTTCCTTCCCTTACCGGATATACAGGAAACATAATGGTAAATGTGGTGATTATGTTTTTGATTATCATTGGAGGAATTGGGTTCCTTACCTGGGAGGATATCTGTACAAACAGAGGAAAACTGAAACGTTATCGGATGCAGAGTAAGGTTATTTTTGCGACAACATTGGTATTTATTGTACTGCCAGCTATCTTTTTCTTTTTTTCCGATTTTCAGGAACTGTCCGCAGGAAGGCGTTTTCTCGCTTCTCTTTTTCAGGCAATAACGCCAAGAACTGCCGGATTTAATACAGAAAATCTTTCTAATATGACAGAGGTATCAAAGGCAGTTATGATTTTGCTTATGCTGGTCGGAGGATCTCCCGGCTCGACCGCTGGAGGTATGAAAACAACCACTTTTGCAGTTCTCATTTTGAATGCAGCTGCTACTTTCCGCAGTCGGGAAGAGGTAAGTGTATTTGGCCGCAGAATAGACAATTCTGTCATAAAAAATGCGGCAACGATCGGTATGATGTATCTGGCACTGTTTCTGTGCGGAGGGTTCATCATCAGTGTACAAAATGGGATTCCTCTTTTGGATAGTCTTTTTGAAGCTGCCTCTGCGGTAGGAACAGTAGGACTTACACTGGGGGTGACACCGGAGCTGCATCTTGCATCCAGATATGTGCTGATTATACTGATGTATCTGGGGCGGGTCGGAGGATTGACACTGATCTATGCAGTATTATCAAAAAAGAATACAGGAAATGCAAAATTACCTTTAGAGAAAATAACAGTTGGATAAAATGGAGATGAAGTGTATATGAAAAATATATTATTAATTGGGCTGGGACGTTTCGGAAAGCATGTTGCCCTGCAGCTGAATCAACTGGGACATGAAGTGATGGCAGTGGATGCCAATGAAGAGCGAGTAAATAAAGTACTTCCTTTTGTAACAAATGCGCAGATCGGAGACAGCACGGACGCTGAATTTTTAAAATCCCTTGGTATTGGCAATTATGATATTTGCTTCGTGGCTATTGGAGGAGATTTTCAGAATTCCCTGGAAACTACTTCACTTTTAAAAGAGCTTGGGGCCAAACTGGTCATATCTCGTGCAGAACGGGATGTACAGGAAAAGTTCCTTTTGCGTAACGGAGCAGATAAGGTTGTGTATCCGGAAAAACAAGTAGCAAAATGGGCTTCGATCCGTTATACAGACGATCATATTCTGGACTATATGGAAGTCGATGCATCTCATGCTATTTTCGAAGTAGAGGTGCCTGAAGAATGGATTGGAAAAACAGTGGGCGAACTTGATATTCGCAAAAGACACAATATTAATATTCTTGCAGTAAAAAAAGATGGTGAAATCAGTATTACTATATCTGCAGACACTCTTCTTACAGAAAATGTAACGTTGCTGGTTTTGGGAGAGTATAAGGAAATTCGGAAATGTTTTCATATCTGAGAAAAAGGGGTGAAATATGAATCATCACATATCAGGTGAAAAAAAACAGGAGACAGAAGAGCATATTCTTGTCTGTCTGTCAGCGTCTCCATCCAACGAAAAAATCATCGATACCGCGGCTAAGATGGCTCATGGGCTTCAGGCACGTTTTACAGCACTTTATGTACAGAATGGAGTCAGACAGGAAAAGGCCGATCAGGAGAGACTGGAGGAGCATATCCGTTTTGCTGAAAAGATGGGAGCTGAGATTGTAATGACACACGGAGAAAACGTGCCGGTGCAGATTGCGGAATATGCACAATTATCTGGTGTAACCACAATAGTGATCGGGCAGAGCAATGCCAGGAAGAATCACGTTTTCAGCAGACAGACTTTGACAGAAAAATTGATATCTCTGATACCGGATATTGATATTCATATTATTCCGGATACTTTCAGAGATGGAAATTATCACAAACTTCATCTTGCTCTGTATACAGAAAAGCCTTCTGTAAAAGATATTTTGTTAACCATATCTATCTTTGCAATCTGTACCATGATTAGCCTGGTATTTCAAAAGCATCACTTTACTGATACGAATATTGTGACAATCTATATTCTTGGTGTATTACTCACTTCTATTCTGACAAATGGGTATCTCTGCAGTATTGCGGGATCTTTTTTAAGTGTCGTGTTGTTTTGCTTTTTTCTTACGGAACCCAGAATGTCTTTTCAGACTTATGCTGTAGGATACCCTGTGACATTTCTGATAATGCTGATCTCTTCGGTACTTACCGGAACACTGGCAGCAAAATTGAAAAATCATGCAAGGCTTTCGGCACAGCTGGCCTTTCGTGCACAGATTCTATTTGACACAGACCAGATGCTGCAAAAGACAAAAAGCAGCAATGAGATCTTAAGTGTAACCTGTACTCAGCTGGTACGTCTTCTGAATCGCAGTATTGTGGCCTATGTATCAGAAAATGAAGCGTTATCCTGTGGAACAGTATTTCACAGCCAGAAACAGGATGAGAAGGAAGAAAAATCAAAATCGGAAGAACAGCTTCTGGTACCATCAGAAGAAAATGTTGCCAAATGGGTATATGAAAATCAACAGCGGGCTGGAGCAACCACCCATCATTTCCGTAATGCCAGATGCCTGTATCTGGCTATTCGTATTGGAGATCACGTATATGGGGTAATTGGAATTCCCGTACAGAACCATCCACTGGATTCCTTTGAATATAGTGTGTTGCTTTCCGTGATAAGTGAATGTGCACTTGCCATGGAAAACTCCAAGAATGCCATGGAAAAAGAAAAAAATGCAGTATTGGCGAAAAATGAACAGCTTCGCGCAGATCTGCTGCGTGCAATATCTCATGATCTGCGTACCCCTCTTTGTTCGATATCCGGAAATGCAGATATGCTTCTGAACAGTGGAAACGGACTGGATGATGCCACAAAGCAGCAGATTTATACGGACATTTATGAGGATGCAGAATGGCTGACCGGTGTGGTGGAAAACCTGTTATCTGTTACCAGACTGAATGATGGACGTCTCAAGTTCAAATTCACA
The DNA here is from genome assembly GCA_900544685.1 of uncultured Lachnospiraceae bacterium. Taxonomy (GTDB): domain Bacteria; phylum Bacillota; class Clostridia; order Lachnospirales; family Lachnospiraceae; genus Marvinbryantia. Next base: position 9,096 of record UQWA01000003.1, read on the forward strand.
GATCAGATTCTGGATGAGGTCATTACAGAGTCTCTGCGACATATCAGTCGAAAACACGAAGAATATCAGATTCTGACGGAATGCGATGAACTGCTTTTGGTACGTATGGATGTACGGCTGATTATTCAGGTGTTGGTGAATCTGATCGACAATGCCATAAAGTACACGCCGCCAGGTTCTGTGATCTGCATTCGTGGAAAAAAGAAAAATGGAAAAGCAGAGGTTTGCGTAATGGATAACGGAGCCGGAATTTCTGAAGAAATGAAACCTCATATATTTGAGATGTTTTATACCGGAAAAAATACGATTGCAGACAGTAAGCGAAGCCTGGGTCTGGGCCTGGCACTTTGCAAATCGATTATCGAAGCACATGACGGCAGTCTGACGCTTACAGATAATCAGCCACATGGATGTATCTTTACTTTTACATTACAGCTCAGTGAGGTGATATTACATGAATAAAACAACCATACTGGTTGTGGAAGATGACCGTCCTATCCGCAACCTGATCATCACAACCTTAAAAACCCATGATTATAAGTATCTGGCGGCAGAAAATGGAGCTGCTGCATTATTGGAAGCCTCCTCTCATAATCCTGACATTGTACTTCTGGATCTTGGCTTGCCGGATATGGAAGGAGTAGAAATCATAAAAAAGATTCGCACCTGGTCAAATATGCCGATTATTGTCATCAGTGCAAGAAGTGAGGATACAGACAAGATCGAAGCGCTGGATGCAGGAGCGGACGATTATATTACCAAACCATTTTCTGTGGAAGAACTGCTGGCGCGTATTCGGGTGACACAGCGTCGTCTTTCCATCATTCAGGCCGGTGACAGCCAGGAAACATCTCTGTTTCAGAATGGAAATCTGAAAATCGATTATACTGCTGGCTGTACCTATCTGAAAGACATGGAGCTGCATCTGACACCAATTGAATATAAGCTGCTGTGTCTGTTATCGCATAATCTGGGAAAAGTACTGACACATACCTATATCACTCAGCAGATCTGGGGAAGGACATCCGAAAATGACGTTGCATCCCTGAGAGTCTTTATGGCAACGCTGCGAAAAAAACTGCAGCCGGATAAAAATGGAGTACAGTATATACAGACTCATATCGGTATCGGATATCGTATGTTGCGGATTGAAAACTGAAATATATTGAATGATTGTGAGGACTGTTGTTCCATAGAAGTATCTGTGTCTATGGAGAACAGTCCTTTCAATCATGTTATAAAATATTTTGGAACCATTTGGTATTTTTCTGCGTCTAATAGATAGAACAGTTGAAAAACATGTTCCTGTACGTACAGATTTTCAGAAGGGAGAAGTAAAGTGGAGAAGTTAGTCAATATGGCAAAAAGAGGTGATACAGAAGCTTTTACACAGCTGATGCAGTCTCAGATGCAAAACATGTATAAAACTGCCAGATCCATTTTATCACAGGATGAAGATGTGGCAGATGCGATTTCAGATACCATACTGGTATGTTGGGAACAATTGGGGAGTTTGAAGCATGATGGATATTTTCGTACCTGGATGACCAGAATTCTGGTCAATAAATGCTATGATCTGATCAGATCAAATAAAACAGTAGCATGGGAAGACTATATTCCAGATCCGGCGTACCGTGAGCAGGAGTATGAAAATATTGAATGGAAACAGACCTTAGATTCTCTTTCAGAAAAATACAGGCTGATCATGATGCTGTATTATGTGGAAGGATTTAAAGTCAGTGAAATCAGCCAGATACTGGATCTTTCAGAAGGTACAGTAAAAAGCAGACTGTCCAGAGGGCGTGAACGTCTGACAGAAGCTTTTGAATTACGGCAAAGGAGGGCGAATTAATGAAGAAAAATGATACGATTTATACTTTACAGCAAAATATTGAGATCCCAGATATTGTAACAGAGAAGGCAAATATGGCATTTGAACAGATCAGGAAGGATGCTGGCAGCAGTAGCGATAAAATCGTAACGTATCAGAAACCAGCGAAAAAATCCCGGAAAAAATATGTGGTTGCGGCACTCATTGCCATGATGACCGTTGGTGCAGTATCTGCCTATGCCGCTTATACAAACTGGAGTCATGGAATGAAAGAAGAACTGCGTATTTCAGAGGAACAGCAAAAGAATCTGGAAGCAAACGGCATGGCAGCATTTTCCGATGCATCCGTCACAGATGCAGGCGTGACAGTAACAGCACAGCAGAGTATTACCGATAATTATTACACCTATCTTTCCTTTAAGGTAGAGGGGTATTCTGTTGAAAAAGGGGTACAGCCAGACTTTGAAACTATTTCAGTCACCGCAGACGGACAGGATGTCAGCTGGGGCGGCAGGTTCTATGACGGAATGATTTCGGGCAATGATGGAATGTTTGTCAATGCAGATGGTTCGGAACCGGAAACAGAGGCCGATGGTTCCATGATAGAAAACTATATGATGGATGATGGCAGTCTGGAGTATCATATGATACTGAAGAGTCATGAAAAAGGATTTTTTACAGGTAAACAGTTGCATGTAGAATTAGAAAATCTTGGAACAGTAGCAAAGGCGCAATATTTTCCGGATATCGAAGGGAGCTGGATACTGGATATGACACTTGGCGGTGCTGATACAGCCAAATACATAGAAACCAATGAAAAATTAGGTGATACGGAAACAATTGTAACAGGAGTGGAACTTTCACCGGTTTCTATGCGAGTCACATATGATTTTCCAAAAACAGAGCCGCGAATGGAAGAATTTGAGGATGAAAACGGTGAAATACAGACTGTTGCCTGGCCTGCACAACCACCATTTGCTTTCGGAATCCGGTTAAAAGATGGTACTGTGATGAAATATATCTCTGCCGGTAGTGAAAGCACGGGATATACAAGTGAAGAAGGGCAGGAATATGTTGTGTCATTCCCACTGGACCGGGTGATTGATCCGGATCAGGTAAAAACAGTACTCTTCAGCGAATACGATGAAGAAAATGGCAAACAGCTCACTTACGAAGTACCATTAAAAGCGAATTAAATAGATTTACAAGAAATCAAAGAAGGTTGAAGGAACCGTTGTTGGAGGAGCTCATGTGTGGGCTCCTTTATTTGAACCGTTATCAAAAATGTTTCCTACTGTTCATGTTATTGATGTCAGTGGTATTTACGATACTGTATCCAGTTACAATCTCCAGAGTAGTATATGAATATGACAAACAGCTTGCCAGGATGTTTGGAAGATGATATAATATCCTATATAGATCTATTCGACAAACCATAGTTTAACGAATAGATGAACAGCGATATACAATGATTACGTTCTGAAAGGATTTTTACATTATTATGGACCAGACATTTATGACATACCACGAACAGACCGATATTGACAATACTTTGCGTCTTCGGGAAATCCTGAAGACGCTTCCGCCATTTGCAAAGGATTATTTCCGGGCAATTGAACCGACTACATCTACACGGACCAGAATTTCTTATGCATATGACATTCGGGTATTTTTCCAGTTTTTGTTGAATGAGAACCCGGCATTTAAGAATACATCCATGTCAGAGATCTCTGTATCTGTATTGGATCAGATCAAGGCTCTTGACATCGAGGAATACCTGGAATATTTAAAAGTATATGGTGACCGGGAGAATCTCCACACCAACGGCGAACGTGCCTTAAAACGCAAAATGGTGGCTCTCAGGGGGTTCTATGCATATTACTATAAGCATGAAATGATCCAGACAAATCCTTCCGTTCTGGTTGATATGCCGAAGATCCATGACAAGGCAATTATCCGCCTGGATGCGGACGAAACGGCCATGCTTCTGGATTTTATTGAACATGGCGGTGATGAACTGACTGGTCAAAAACGTGTCTACTGGGAAAAAACAAAGATTCGTGATCTGGCACTGATTACCCTTCTTTTAGGTACTGGAATTCGTGTATCCGAATGTGTGGGTCTGGACATTACAGACGTGGATTTTAAAAATAATGGTATCAAGGTCGTTCGAAAAGGCGGTAATGAAATGATTGTATACTTTGGTGATGAGGTAGAATCTGCCCTGCGTGATTATTTGACAGTGCGGGAAGGCATTACGCCTTTAGCCGGTCATGAAAATGCCCTTTTTCTCTCCACTCAGCGGAAACGTATTGGCATCAAGGCTGTGGAAAATCTGGTAAAAAAATATGCATCCCAGATTACCGGAACCAAGAAAATTACACCTCATAAGCTGCGAAGCACGTATGGTACTGCCCTTTATCAGGAAACCGGTGATATCTATCTGGTTGCAGATGTATTGGGACACAAAGACGTTAATACCACCAAAAAGCATTATGCAGCCATGGACGACCAGAGACGCCGTCGGGCTGCTTCGGCAGTACGCCTGCGTGAAGACTAAACCATACATAAAATTTCTCTGCCAGATCAAAACAGATCTGGCAGAGAAATTGATTTTTATTTAATTTTCCAGTATCACAGTAAACGGTCCGTCATTGACCAGGCTGACCTTCATATCAGCGCCAAATTCACCTGTTTCTACACATGGGATCTGTTTCCGGCATTCTGAGATGATATATTCATACAATTCATTAGCCATTTCCGGAGGGGCTGCATCCACGAAACTTGGACGGTTGCCCTTCTTACAATTGGCATATAAAGTAAACTGCGAAACCAGTAAAAGGCTGCCGTCTACATCTTTCAGTGCCAGATTGGTCTTTCCGTTTTCATCTTCAAAGATACGAAGCTGAATCATCTTTTTGATTAATTGATCAGCTACTTCTCTTGTATCTTCTTTTCCGATTCCAATCAGAACCAGAAATCCTTTTTGAATCCGTCCGATACAGGTCTGATCTACCGTAACAGAAGCCTCACGGACACGTTGAATCACAAATTTCATAATAATAGGTACTCTCCTGCTTTTTCTTATGATGCACAAAATGCCTTACGGACTGCATATTCTAATCCGCAGGGCATTCTACGATTATTCAGATAAATGACGCGGAACTTTCCGTTGTTCCTTCTCTTCTACAAATTTTTTAATCAGATCTACGGTTCCGTCAATTCCAAGAACAGAGCTATTCACACACAGATCATAACTGCTGATGTCGCCCCATTTCTTACTGGTGTAGTAGTTATAATAGCTGGCACGCTGTTTGTCAGTCTTGGTAATGGCATCCTTTGCCTTAGAATCACTCCAGTCATGGCGTCTGGCGATGCGATGAATTCGAGTGTCCATATCACCATAAACAAATATAGATACATGATTCGGGAATGATTCCAGTGCATAGTCGGCACAACGCCCAACCATAACACACGGTCCTTCTTTTGCAATATCCTTAATAGCATTAAACTGTGCCAGAAATACCTTGTGATTGATTGGCATACCGGATAATGCGGAAGAAGCATATCCCATAGAATAGGTATCCATAACCAGAGAATATAAGAAACTATTTGTTGGTTTCTCATCATGATTTTCAAAAAGCTCCTGACAGATTCCGCTTTCTTTAGCGGCCCGGTCTAAAAGTTCATTATCGTAACACTTGATTCCAAAAGCCTCAGCAAGTTTTTGGCCAATCTCTCTTCCGCCGCTTCCATACTGTCTTCCGATTGTAATGATTGATTTACATGCCATAAAAATCTCCTCCTGACTGTTTTGGATAAAATAATTTATGTGTATTATACAATAAAGACCTTATATTGTACAGCAATTTGTACAAAAAATCCTTATAATTGTCGTCTGGGCAGAAGCCAGCTTCTATCTAGATGATGCACTGCGCAATTTTGTCAGAAGATTCTCAAAATACTCTGGCAGCGGTGCAGAAAATTCCATATATTCGCCTGTCCGCGGGTGAATAAATCCCAGCACCTGAGCATGAAGGGTCTGACCCTGCAGACCTGAAAAGGGACATTTTGCCGGTCCGTAAACATCATCCCCGACAATCGGGTGATGAATGCTGCTCATATGAACACGGATCTGATGGGTACGCCCTGTCTCAAGCTGACACTCAATATAGGTATAATTTCCAAAACGTTCCAGCACCCGGTAATGGGTAATGGCGTCCCGACCATTTCGTGGTTCAATTGCCATTTTTTTACGGTCTATGGGATGACGTCCGATGGGAGCATCTACAGTCCCCTGATCATTTTTCAGATTACCATGTACAATCGCACGGTATTTACGGGTAATAGAATGTACCTTTAACTGTTCCGCAATGGCATTATGGGCAAAATCGTTTTTACATACCAGGAGACTTCCAGTTGTATTACGGTCGATACGATGAACGATACCAGGACGCATTACCCCGTTAATCCCTGATAAATCATCCTTACAATGATACATTAATGCATTAACCAGTGTACCGCTGTAATGTCCGGCTGCAGGGTGAACCACCATGCCTTTCGGTTTATTTACTACAATCAGATCCTGATCTTCGTATAAAATATCCAGAGGAATATCTTCCGGCAGAATATCTGGCAGCACCTGATCCGGAATTAGAAGTGAAATCTCTTCAGTTCCGGCTATTTTATAATTAGACTTGACAGCTTTTCCGCCAATCGAGACCTGTCCGTCCTTAATCAATTTCTGAATATAGGATCTGGAGTGTTCCGGGAGTTGTTCCGAAAGAAAACGGTCAATACGAATCCCGGAATGTTCTGCGGACGCCTGAATTAGTTTCTGATCCACTCATACACCTCTTTTCGATAAAAGAATAAAAATAATGCAATAGAAATGGTCACATAACAGTCAGCTACATTAAATACCGGAAAATTGATGGCTGAGAAATAAAGAAAATCAATCACATAGCCATGTACAAAGCGGTCAATGGCGTTACCCACTGCACCGGATGCCAGCATAATCATAAGGAAACGGCTCAGATTCCAGTGTTGTTCCAATGGAAGTTTCCGATAATAGTAAAAAATCAGACCTGTCAGAATTACTGCAGTAATCAGAAAGAAAAATCTGGCATTTTCCAGAAGACCCCACGCCGCCCCCCTGTTCTCTAGGTAATAAAGTTCAAATATACCGGGAATCAGAGTGATACCAGACTGATTCTTTAAATGCAATACAGCAGCATATTTGGATAACTGATCTAGCAAAACAAGTACAGCCAGTTCTGCCAGAGCAAACAGATAATATCGTTTTGTCTTGTTCATAACAATGTGTAGTTTACATAATTTGGTTACGTAACCTATTCTCCTTCCAGATTGTCAGCGTTAATAAATTCTACAGCTTCCAGAATTTCTTCATCTGTTACCGTATGGTCAATAAACGCTTTGCCGATTTTTTCTAACAAAATGAACTTGACCTTGCCGGCATCCATTTTTTTGTCGGACTTGGTAATACGCAGAATCTCCTGACTGTTGATTCCTTCTACTAAGAAAGACAGATCAAATCCCACATTCATGTCACGAATCTCATAAAATTCTTCTGTAGATAACAGTCCTCTTTTAAAAGAAATATAGGCAGCGGCAACATACCCAAGTGCAACACACTGGCCATGGAGAAGTTCCGGGGATTTGACTTTTTCAATGGCATGTCCGATGGTATGTCCAAAGTTCAGTAACGCACGTTCTCCCTTTTCAGTAGGATCTTTTTCCACTACATCTTTCTTGATTTTACAGCTTTCCTGTACCATTTTTAACAGTACCGGCAGTTCACGGTCATTGATTTCTGTCATATGATTGATCAGCCATTCATAGTAAGCGGCATTTTTGATCAGACCATGCTTCAGAATCTCACCCATACCACAGGCAAACTGCTGTTCATTCAGACTCATAAGCGTATTCAGATTCATATAGACAAGGGATGGCTGATGGAATGCACCGACCATATTCTTGTAGCTGTCAAAATCCACACCGGTTTTACCGCCAATGCTGCTGTCTACCTGGGATAATAATGTTGTCGGCACCTGTACGAAATCAATGCCTCTCAGATAAGTTGCTGCGGCGTAACCTGCAAGGTCACCTACCACGCCGCCGCCCAGGGCAATGATCAGATCGCGGCGTTCAAAATGGTTCAATATCAAATGTTCATACAGATTCCGGACCGTATCTAGAGTCTTATTCTGCTCTCCTGCCGGGAAAACAAACTGGGATAAGACAATACAGTGACTGTCCAATGCTGCGGTAATCTGGCTGCCATAGAGCGGAAATACATTGCTATCTGATACAATGCAGACCTTTCTGCCGGAAATCTTGCAGTCCTTTTCAAGAATTTCTGCAAAATGTTCAAAGCTCTGTTCAAAATAAATGGTATATCCCTGATGATCTCCTGTCTTTACAGACAGGCTGGATTCAAATGCTTTACCCATAATTGTTTGCTCCTTCTGTTATTTATAACGTTTTATTTCCACGGAAAGACGCCCTTTGCGTGTCTCAGAAAGGACACTGCAGAACTGAAACTTGCCGTATCCGCGGGCAGAGATGATATCTCCATTCTTTAATTTATATCCATTGGAAGTAGTCAGTCTGCCATTGACATAAATGCTGCCATTTTCTACCAGAGAAGTCAGACTGCTTCTGGAAGAGCCAAATGCCAGTGAAAGCAGACTGTCCAGACGCAGGGAAGCTACTGTTCCGTGAATCGTCTCATACACAGGCTGCCAGGAAAAAGAGTCCGGATCTGTAATCTGGGCATAGACAGAGGTATGACGGATATGGGTCAGTTCCCTGCAGAGTAGCTCCGCCATAGTTTCATGGCAGAATACGTAGGTACCGTCATCGGTCAGTAAAATATCTCCGATCTTATTTCGTTCGATGCCGATATTCAGGATAGCCCCCAGAAAATCCCGGTGTGTCAGTTTATCTGCATATTTTTCATGCATTGGCTGTATACAGATGCAGACAAAAGGAAACTTCCATCCATACGGAAGGCTGCCAGTTTTCATCTCTGTATCCTCTATATCATAAGAAAGAGCATCAGGTATAAATGCTATCATCTGACGCTCTGCTGTTTCATAGCCACCAAACAGCCTGCATGTAACAAATGCAAGCTCTTTTTTGCTGCTGTGATAAATATTCAGTTCATTTAAGTTCAGGAAATCACTGAACATGATCATACTGCGCCGGTCTGCCAGGTTCGCCAGATCGATCAGTCTTCTCTGAAACAATACTTCGTCTTTTGTCATAATAATCAGTAATTAAAATTCATAGATGGAATGTCAAAGGCACCATTTAACAGATCCTGAAAATCTCCGGATACATCTACGGATGCCGGTGTAATGATGAATATGTAGTTGCTGATCTTCTGAAGATTACCGCTGATTGCATAACAGGAACCAGAAGTAAAATCAATAATCCGCTGTGCCAGATCCAGATCCAGTCCCTCCATATTCAGGACAACGGTACAGTTCGCCAGTAAGGTCTCTGTGATCTCGCGTGCATCTTCCATATTACGTGGCTTTACCACACATACAGACATATCATTGGCTGTCTTACGGGTACGTATCGGTGATACTTTACTGCTGGATACAGATGGTTTCTGACTGGAAAAACTGTTGCTACTACTCTTCGGCTTGGTGGAATTTACTGTCTTAAGTGTCTTCACCGGTTGCTTCAGGCTCTTTCTTGCAAGAGGTTCTTCCTCAAAATCATCTTCTATATCATCAAAGGCATCAGACTGGGATTTTTTAAAAAAATTCTTCTTCGGACGATCTTCATAATCATCCACGTCATCATCTAAAAAATCATCGTCGTCATCATAGTCGTCATTTAACTTCATGGCATTCAATATCTTATCGAGAAAACTCATTCTTCTACTCCAATCTTTTTTTATACCGGATAAGAACGTGCCCCGAAAATTCCTGTTCCAACTCTGACCATGGTGGCACCTTCTTCTATTGCAACCTCATAATCATTGGTCATCCCCATGCTGAGATTGCACATACTTACATTATCAATGTTTCTTCCTTTAATGTCAATAAATAAATTATATAAATTTTGAAAGTGAATCCGGTTATCTTCAGGGTTTTCGACAAAAGGAGCGATAGTCATCAATCCGGAAACCTTCAGATTCGGGTAAGCAGATACTTGCTCGATAAATGCAGGAGTTTCGTCCAGTGTAAGACCAAATTTAGATTCTTCCTGTGCAGCATTCACTTCAATCAGCACTGGCATAATGACATTGTGTTTTTCGGCTTCTGTCTGGATCGTCTCTGCCAGACGGATGGATTCCAGTGAATGAATCATACATGCCTTGTCAATGATATATTTTACTTTATTTCTCTGTAGATGACCGATCATATGCCATTTCAGGTCTTTCGGAAGCACTTCGTATTTTTCCTTCAATTCCTGTGGTTTATTTTCACCAAAATTGACTACTCCAAGAGGAAGCAGTTCTTCGATCATAGATACCGGTTTCGTCTTACTGACAGCAATCAGAGTGACATCTTCCGGCTTTCTTCCAGCACGTTCACATGCTGCAAATACCTTCTTCTGTACATCCAGATAATTCTCTTTTATCATGATTTTATGGCTCCTTTCAAAATGCCTGATTCTATACTACGATGGCATCTTCTTTTACGGTAGAGGCATCCAGTGCGATATGGTCATACTGTGCCAGCCCATAACTGGAATTACTCTCTACAATACAATATTCCTCATTTTCATCAATAATCGTGATCTCACGGAATACTGCATAACCTTTGTTAATATTATAAACACCGATCAGAGATTTGGTATCGGATACCTGATAACGTTTGGAGGAATCCTTCATCAAAACATAATCTCCCTCAGAAAACAGTCCGGTATCTACATAATAATCGGTATCCGTCTTATCATATACCGTGGCGGTAATATACTTGGTAATAGCAGAACCGTCTGTATCATAGGTCTCTTTGATTAGACTGATTTCATCTTCATTATTCTCATTCACTGAGACGAATTCTTTTGGGATGCGGTAAAAAGTCTTTTCCGCAATTGCACTGTTCGGGATCTTCAGTCCGCTGGCCTTGTTAAGCTGTAATTCGATATCAATAAAACGGTCTCCTGCAAAACGGATCACAGAATTACTGATATCCAGTTTGCCAAAAAATCCATCTTCATTCTGTATAATAGAAAAATCTGCATTAAAGGTAGACTTATCTTCCAGGAATGTAAACCGGATGGTAGTGGAATCAGCCAGCTCAGTAGCGGTCTTAATATCCAGCGGAATGATCAGAGACCATTCTTCACTGGTGATTAGCTTATAAACCGGATCATTTGCTCCCACTGTATCCTTCAGTCTGAGATTGGTCCGCTTATAATTTGTCTTGCTGAAATCACTCAGGCGAACATCATCTGCCGTCAGATCTTCCATGCCGTCTACAGAATATACCACGATACCGTCGCTATCTGTGGAGATCAGGTTCTGCCCTGAATATCCGGATGCCGAACCGGTCTGATTTTTGGAATAGATCTCAGATATGGCAGTCTGAGCATCTGCCTTAAAATTATATACTGTCTGATAATCAATATCAGAGTAATTCGTTGAAAAACTGGATGCAATATTACGGAATGAAGAATAATCTGTACTCTCATCTTCTGCTTCCGTGGAAACTGTCTGAGTCTGAATTCCAGATGCACCCAGTGAATAAATGGCATTGCCAACGCCAACTTTACTGTTTTCTCTTGCATAATAATGAACACTTCCGGAACCGGTACTGTAGACTACCTTTTCTGACTTCAGTGCCAGCGCAGTGTACTTATAATTACCTGAAAGAGGACCGGCAGTAACTTCATATGCCGTTACATGTGGAGAAGTCAGATACATAATCAGGCAGATTATCATATAGATAAAGAGGATACCAAACATAAATGTTCCAATATTCAGCATGGAATGATGATGGATCTTTACCACTTTATTATTTCTTGGTTTTCGTATTGCCATGTAAAACTCCTTAATTTAGAAATGCCAAAAAAATGCCGGATAGACTTTATCCGGCATTTTCTCTTTTCTGATACATCACTGTTATGTAACAAGATCAAAATTAGTTGATCACTTTGCTCTTCATATCTTCTGGCAGTTTTGCAGAATCCATGGAGATGCTTAATACAAATGTTACATGGTACTTTTCGCCAATAGCTTCCAGCTTGTTTAAGGTTGTACTAATATCTGCACCTTCCAGTTTCGCTACTTTCAGAAAGCTGTCAAGATACATCTGTTCCAGATCGTGATCCTGGGAAATTACACCACATATAAATCCAATAAAGTTGTCTGCATTGTCAATCATGAATTCAGACGCATCAATGAGACGAACTTTGTTATTTAACTCATACATATGTTTTGAATTTTTGTCCAGGTAGACAATATTACCGTGTACAGATTTTATTTCAGAGTTTACCTTATCCAGTAAACATTTTGTCTTTCCATTTCCTTTTTCTCCAGCGATTATCTGTATCATCGTAATCTCCTCCTTCGGTTTCGTATATGTAAAATTATACTGCATATAATTTTAAATTACAACTGTTTTTTGTTTATTATTGACAGTAAATCATTCATTTCAATGTACAGGTCATCTTTAGTATCTGCCTTCATAATAATACTGAAATATGAGTTCCCGTACGGGTCTTTGGAAAGCAGGGACAGGCAGGCACCCGCCTCATCGGTTGTTCCTGTCTTGCCGCCGAAAATCGTTACATCCTGCGGTGCTGTCGCTTCACCGGTGAAATAATAGTTGGTTGCAAACCAAGTACGTTCATACTGTTCTCCGTCTCCTGCTGTATAGGTAACAGTATAATTTTTCTGACTGATTGCATCGGTGAAAGTACTGTATTTAATAGCTTCGTTGAAGATCAGATACAGATCATACGGTGTTGTATAATGATTTTCATCATGAAGACCATGAGCATTCATGAAATGGGAATTCGTTGCGCCAAGGGCTGCCGCTTCCTGATTCATCAGAGCCACAAATCCTTCTACACTTCCACCCACATGCCAGGCAATGGCATTGGCAGCATCATTACCAGATGAAATCAGCAGACCATAAATTAACTGCTTTAAGGTATATTGATCTCCCAGTTCCAGATAACATACAGAAGATTCCGGGTCAATATCCAGTGCATTTTCATCAATGGTAACCACATCATCCAGATTGCCGTACTTGATGGCAATCAGTGCTGTCATGATCTTGGTCAGGCTGGCTGGATACAGCCGCTCATGGACATTCTGTGCGAATAATACTTCATGGGTACTCAGATCCATGATGGTTCCAGCTTCTGCATACTGAAGACTCTCATCTTCAAAAGATACATCCCCGGCTGTCACACAGAGATCTTGGGTAAATGGTTCCGCTCTCTGGCTTCTGGCGGCCGGTGTTTCCATCACACCGTACACCTGACTTCCAATGTCATAGGGATTGTTTAGCGTCAGTTCATGGGAACGGAACACAAAATAAAATATTACGAATCCAATCAGGGCAATCAGACAGATCAGAAGGAACAGAAAACCAAGTGCCTTTCTCCTTTGTCTTCTGCGAATCTGCAGACGCTTTTCCTGACGGGTCATTTCTCTATCTGTACATTTCACGCCACTCTAACTCTCCTCTGTCAAGGGATTTGATCAGCATTTCCGCTGTGGCAAGGTTCGTTGCCAGTGGCACATTGTATGTGTCACAAAGCCGAAATACATTCTTGATATCCGGTTCATGCTTCTTTGGCTGAAGCGGATCACGCAGAAAGATCATTAAATCCAGCTGATTATGTTCAATCTGTGCTGCGATCTGCTGAATCCCGCCAAGATGTCCCGCAATATACTTATTAATATTCAGTGAAGTTGCCTCCTCAATAAGTCTTCCTGTTGTACCTGTCGCATACAGGGAATGCTTCGCCAGAATTCCCCGATAGGCAATACAGAAATTCTGCATCAGTACTTTTTTTGAATCATGTGCTACTAATCCGATGTTCATAAAAGTATGTCCTTTCGTTAATATTTTTTAACCTGAAGACCAACATTCAATACCAGCCCGATACCCACAAACAAAGTAATCAGAGAGGACAGACCGGAACTGACAAATGGTAACGGAAGTCCTGTATTGGGCATCAGTCCAGTGGCAACACAGATGTTCATGATACTCTGAAGAGCAATTAATGCACCCATTCCACAACAGAGAATGGATCCTGATTTTTCCCTTGCTTTCTGTCCCACCCGGATACATTCGATGGCAATCAGCATTTCCAGAATGATGATGATACTGCATCCAAGGAAACCGATCTCTTCTCCTGCCACTGCAAAGATAAAGTCTGTCTGTGCCTCCGGAATAAAATTACCATTTTTTACTGATTCAATGGCAGTGGTATCCAGTCCTTTTCCATAGAGCTGACCAGACCCGATAGCCATAATAGAATTAACCTGCTGAGCAGCATCGGAAGGATACTGATCTGGATACAGCCAGGCGAGAATTCTCCTAATCTGGTATTCCTGAATCAATGTCTGACCAGGCTTCAGAATCATGCTGATCAGAACTGTAAAAGCAGGTATTAATATAACCAGTATACCACCGATTACTTTATAGCTCAATCCCGCAACAAAATAAATAACGGAAAATAATAATAAAGTTAAGATTGTGGTAGAAAGGTTCGGCTGTTTATAAATCAGAACAAGAGGCACAGCAAGAATCAACAGTGATTTTAAAATCGTCTTAGGATTGCTGATATCATCTTCATGTTTTGCAAAATACTGGGCGTAGAACATGATCAGTATGATCTTCATAAAGTCGGAAGGTTGAATCTGAATACCTCCAATCACAAGCCATCTGGTTGCACCGTTGACATTTCTGCCGACTAATAAGATCGCTCCCAACATTGCCAGGCCGATAAAATAAAAAATCCAGTAAAACTTCAACAGCCATGTATAATCAATTAATGAAACAACCACCATGGAAATCAGTCCAAGGATCAGTCCCATGATCTGCTTGCTCTGTACATCACTGTCTGCACTTCCGATAATCATAATTCCAAGAACCGTCAGTGCAATTACCCATAATACTAATCGAAATTTGTAGTCTCTTAATCTGTATTGTTTAATCATGTTTTTTCCCTGTAATGATATGTTTTTCTGTTCTAAAGTTCATCCCGTGTCTTTTTATCAGGTATTTTTCTTAAATAGCTGCCGCAGTTTCTGAAACAGTGTATCTTCCTGACTCAGATCCGGAAATGGAACCGCTTCGCCCATTAAACGACGGGCAATATTCAGGAAAGCCTGACCTGCCGGAGAATCTTTTCCTGCAAGGGGTTCTCCCTGATTGGAAGCAATTACAATATCTTCCTGATCTGTCAGCACGCCGATCAGCGGAATGGCAAGAATCTCTGTCACGTCTTCCACAGACATCATCTCGCCTCTTGCAACCATGTCAGGACGGATACGGTTAATCAACATCTCTGTCTTTTTGATCTGTGCTGCTTCCAGAAGACCTATGATGCGGTCAGCATCCCGGATAGAAGATACTTCAGGTGTCGTTACCACAACTGCCCGGTCAGCAGGGGCAATGGCATTCTGAAATCCCTGTTCGATTCCGGCCGGACAGTCTATCAAGATATACTCAAAATGCTGTCTCAGGTCATCGGTCAGTTTGATCAGCTGCTGAGGTGTAATAGCGGTTTTGTCTCTGGTCTGTGCAGCCGGAAGAAGATACAGACCGGGATAATGCTTGTCTCTTATCAGCGCCTGCTTTAGCCTGCAGGTTCCTTCCGCCACATCAATCAGATTGTACACAATCCGATTTTCCAGTCCCATTACCACATCCAGATTGCGAAGCCCCAGATCGGTATCAATCACGACGCATTTTTTATCCATTCTGGCAAAGGCTGCGCCCAGATTGGCGCATACCGTTGTTTTTCCAACTCCCCCTTTACCAGATGTAATTACAATTACTTCACTCATGCCTGTTCCTCCAAATATGCTGGGAATTGCCCGTTTCTTAGCTTTCGTGTCTCGGACTTTACAGCATCAGTCGGTACGTACTCCGGAAATCGTTCCATCATATACGGAAGCATGTCCGGTAATCAGTGTATCCTTGTCAGCCAGATCATAAATATAACGGATCATGTCTTTGGCAAGCAAAGATGCATTGGCAGATGTATAACCGTTGGTAATACGGCAGGCAATGGCAACCTCCGGATTATCATAAGGTGCATAACCGATAAACAGAGCGTGGCTTGGTACACCTGTTTCTTCGGCGGTACCGGTCTTACCCGCCATATCGATCTCAATATCCTGCCAGTAGGTATTCTGCTTGATCATCTGATTCATACCGGTATGAATGGTATTCCACAGACTGTCTGTAGCTTCCACTGTGTCATGAATCACGGGTTCTTTTTCCATAATTGTACGTCCGGTAGAGTCTGTAATCTTATCAATCAAAGTCAAATCGTAACAGGTACCACTGTTGGCGATTGTTGCCGCATAACGGGCAAGCTGTACGGTAGCATAGGCATTATTACCCTGTCCCATGGCTGATGGTGCTTCTGCCTGATCAGAGATACGAGGACTGCTCTCATCCATCTCAATCCCTGTTTCCTGGTCAAAGCCAAACATAGAAGCATATTTTGCCAGCTTGGCAATACCGGTGGCATCATCAGATTCTCCATTGGTTCCACCCAGATTACCGAGACGGACACCCACCGCATTGAAGAAATAGTTACAGGACTCCTGAATGGCTGTAGCAAGGCTGATCGCCCCATGCATACCGCCACTGGAATGGATCCAGCAATTAATAGGTGGCTTTACATCTTCAAATATACCGGTACAGTTGATGGTCTCCGTCTCAGAAATCACACCTTCCATGACGCCGGCAACCGCAGTAACAATCTTATAAGTAGAACCAGGCGCAGTCAGTTCCTGTGTTGCTTTATTATAGAACGGACTGGACTTATCTGTCACCAGTTCGGAGAAATATTCTTCATCCATATCATTGGCGAGACGATTATTATCATAACCCGGATAGGAAATACATGCCAGTACATTACCGTTATTCGGGTCTGTGATAACCATAGAACCGGAACAAGGGGACAGTCCCAGAGAGGCCGGTTTGATTTCCAGATTATAGATCTTTTCTTTAATAAAGTCAAAGGAATAGACACTGCCATCTCCCAGACCCTGATAAGTGGCATCATCTGCTTCCAGAATACCCTGATCATAGAGAAGCTGGCATTCGATCTGTGGACTTAACTGATCATCTTCAATCATATAACGATAAACTATCTTGCTGAAGTTATTATCGTTTGTCACATATTCTGCAAGATAATCACACAGGCTGGAAAAGATCTCATCGGTATCCAGAAACTGGGAATCCGTACTGATCTGTGAAATATCCATCCAGTCTTTGGAAATGGCATAGGTGAGATAATCCCTCAGACTGATATTCTCGTCATTTGTCCATGCAATATAGGTATTATCTGTGGTATCAATGGCGTCTTCACGGATAATGCCCAGTTCTACCATGGTGGTATCCAACAGATAAGTGATATATGCCTGCATCTCCTCACTCAATTCATTGTAAGGTTTCGCAGATGCGGATAACAGCTCTGCCTTCAGATCTGCAAAGAGCTGAGATTTCTTATCAAGGAACATGTTATATACTTTTTTCTCAAGCTCCGTTGCATCATTGGATCTCAGGTGCGAAACACTAAGCACATTATTCTCAAATAAAGCATAATATATATCATATACCGGAATAACGATCTCATTGGTACCTACCTGTGTATTATCAAATTCCTTGTAGTCATAGGTATTTTTCCATACAATTCCTGCAACGTACTGCTCCAGCAGCTGATAACCGGCTTTCTGCCAGTCTGTCTTCAGAGTCAGATAAATATCATCTCCGGTCTGCGGATCAACCTGCGAATCCTCTTTTAAGACTTTACCCAGGTTGTTTACATATACTGTCTTTTTACCGTCCACACCCTGGAGTTCTTTTTCATAGTACTGCTCCAGTCCGGCTTTACCGACAATATCTGTGGTGTCGTATTTGTTTTCACCGGAATCTGCATTCAGAGACTGAATCTCTTCCGCAGAGATCTTACCGGTATATCCAATAATATTGGCATAGTAGAGGCTTTCATTATATACACGAATGGAACTTTCCTCTACATCTACACCAACGTAATAGCCCTTGCTCTCCATCAGGCTGGACATGGACTTATCCGAAATATCCTTTGCAATTGTGGTCGAAATGTATTTCTGGTAGTTGTTCTGGTTGATGGCACTTCTCATGGCAATAATCTTAAGTGCATCCTCCTGAGACAAGGTCTCAGGAAGTCCGTACTGCTCTAATTCTGCTGCTGTATATGGCTTTTCCAGAGATTCAGACACGACTCCAAAGCCATAATCGCCGTCACCACCCAGCTCTTTAACCATGTCTTCTGCAGATACGGATTTCTGGTAAGGCTTCATGTCGGCAGGATCCGCCTGCCCGTATACATCGGCGCGGAAACGCAGCAGATTGGTTCCGCTCTTGGTATATTCGTATTCGCCTGCGTCATTGATCTTAATGGCAAAATCCGTATATACATCATCTCCGTTGGCATACAGGATCTGCATAATCTGATAAAGATAACTATTAATGGTCAGGTTCTTCTCCCTGGTGGTCTCATAACTTCCCACATCCTGGAAGGTCACATCATAAGCAAGTTTATTGTAAGCAAGAAGATTGCCATCACTGTCATAGATGCATCCTCTGGTACTTGGAATCGTGGTCTCTCTTGTGATCTGAAGATTATAGTTATCCTGATAGGATTCGCCATTAATAATCTGCAGGTCAAACAGTCTGCGGATCAGCACAAATCCCATTAGCACCAGCAAGATGGACAGGATCACTGACCGGGACTGAAAAAATCGTGAAAGAATTTTCTTAATCTTTTTAAACAAAGCTGTCTACACTCCTTTTTGCTGTCTTCTCAATCTTGTTATTCAAAAAAAGAAAAACGCGATAAAGAACTAAAGTTACTAAAACGGTATAGATCATTTCCGGAATGATAATCCGCTTTAAATAAAAAAAGAAATCAACTCTCCCCCTCAGAAGAAACTGCAGGGTATATACGACCAATCCGTATACAAGATCCCCTGCCGCCGTTAAAAGAACCGGCATCTTCACATCATCATCATAAAAAATCTGATAGCAGTAACCACACAGATATCCGATATACATATAAATAAATGCGCGGAAACCTACTACATAATACCCCAGTACCATACACATCATATCCATCAGCAGACCGGAGAAAAATCCGATCAGCATGCCGGATTTTTTGCCACGCATCAGTCCGAAAGAAACGGTGAAAGAAATCATCAGATTCGGGGTAACAGATGCAATGGAGATTGCAGGCATCAGTGTGCATTGCAGGATCAGGCATATCACTATCAGAAAGAAAAGACTTATTTTTGTTCTCATTCTCTTCCCTCCTGCCTTATTCTGCCTTCTGTTTCAGATTCTTGATCACCAGTACTTCCTTGATATCCTTGAAATCTACCACGGTGGAAACCAGACCGGAGCTGGTCAGGTTATTGGAATCTACACCTATCTCAGAGATATATCCGATCAGAATACCAGGAAGAAAAATGTCACTGATCTGAGAGGTCACCACTGTGTCCCCCACTTTCGCCTTGGAATTCGGATCATTTAACTTCACCAGACGAACTGTTCCCTCATCTGTCAGGGAAAGATCCCCTGCAATAATACAGGTATCTTCTGTCTCAGTGATCTGAGCACTTACATTGCTGTAATCATCGATAATGGAACGGACGGTAGCCCAGTTCGGTCCCACGTCAGTAATGATACCGACCAGTCCGGCACCGGACATCACATTCATATCCACGGCAAGTCCGTCATTGGATCCCTTGTCAATGGTAAAGGTACTGAACCAGTTAGAACTGTCATCCTTGGAGATCACTCTGGCGCCAACCTTCTCATAAGTCTCATATTTGTGATCCAGTTCGTACAGATCCCGGAGACTGTTCAGTTCGTCCTTATCCTGAAGAAGCTGTGTATTTTCCACTGTAAGCTGATCCACCTGGCTTTTCAGTTCCTCATTCTGAGTTACCAGCTTCAGATTGTCTTCAAAGTAATCCATTTTACCGGAAAACCATCCACCAGCCTGATTGATACCGCTTTGAATCGGTGTCAGCACCACTCCCACTGCATCCTTCAGTGGACTGTTGGTAAATTCCATAGCAAAGCTTGCGATAATCATGATGCCGCAGAACAGGGATAAAAAGAATAAGATTAATTTACTTTTGGTGTGTTCTTCGATTGTGTTTTTTTTCATAATAACCCTCTTATATAAAACTTGCAGTGAGATCCCGTAGAGAATAGGTATAGTTTTTCACAAGATCCTTCTGATTCATAATAACCTGAATACCTCGCATTGTCGTAAGGCCAGGCTCGGAGACAACCGATACAGGTACTCTCACCTGTCTTCGGAAATAGTCTGACAGGTTAAAAATCATGGCACAGCCGCCAATCAGACAGAAACCGGCTTCCAGAATATCCTGATGGAACTGAGGAGGCAGACGGTCAATCATGCCACGCAGTTCTTCTGCCACAGACTGAATCGTACGTTCCATACACATACTCACTGCCATGGAAGTCACTTCAGCCGTTACCGGATGACCGGATACGGTACTGATTCCATAAACAATCATGGAATTGGCAGGACCGTCACCTGCATAGGCAAGCGTCATTTTTAAATTCACGGCTGTCTTCTTACCAATATGAATATGATACATACGGCGACACATGGTAATGATATCTTCATCCAACTGATCCCCGCCAGTCTGCAGAGTCTTGCTCATCAGTATCTTGCCGCCTGCCACTACAGACACTTCTGTAGTGCCGGCTCCCATATTCACAAGCATACTGGCTCTTGGCGAATCCATGGATACACCAACGCCAAGGTTATCCGCAATTCCTTTATCAGCCAGATAGATTTTATTTTCCGGCACAATACCGCTCAGAACGGTGTAATATGCCCGTTTCTCAACAGCAGAAAGATCCCGCGGTACCGCTATGAAAATAGCAGGACGGCCGGACAGGATAGATTTATGTTTTTTTAATAAATGTGACAGAACAATTCCGGCATTCTGGGCTTCGGCAATGGCGCCATGTGCCATCGGACTTCCGGCTTTTACATTTGCCGGTGTCTTTTCATACATTTCATAGGCAGCGTCTCCTATGGCAATGATTCTTTTCTCATCCCGGATTGCTATCATATTTTTTTCACAGACCGTAATTCGATTTTTTTTATCACAGATTTTAATGGTATCTGTACCAAAATCTATTCCCAGTGCATGATTGAATGCCATTTTTTACCCCTTGCATATTCGTTAGGATACCTCTGATTCTTCATTAGCAGCCAGTGTATGATGTTCACAGAAGCTGTAGTAACACCGATCCCCAAGAATGATATGATCCATCATGGGAATCCCCATAATCTGACCTGCCTCATTCATACGTTCTGTAATGCGGAAGTCCTCCGGGCTTGGCGTCGCATCACCGCTTGGATGATTATGCAACAGGACGATATAAGCTGCCCGGTTCTGCAAAGCTTCCAGATACACCTCCCGTGGCGTGATTAAAGACTGGTTCACAGTACCCTTTGTAATAATTTTATCCCCTAACAGATGTCCCTTTGTATCAAAGGACATCACAAATACATGTTCCTGATCGCAGTGCTGGAAATCTTCCATATAATACTCTGCAATCTCCAGTGCACTCGTAAAAAGGTGCTTTCTGGAAACCCCGGATTTGGCAATTCGCCTTGAAAGTTCTGCAATACACTTAATCTGTGTCGCTTTCACTCTGCCAATGCCGCGGATTTGGCACAATTCAGGAATGCTGATTCGATAAAGACCAGACAGATCGTATCCTCCGGTCTTTTGTAATACTTCGCATGCCAGATCTACGGATGTGCTTCCATCCGTACCTGTTCGTAAAATGACAGCCAGCAATTCTGCATCGCTTAACGATTCACAGCCATATTTGCTGCATTTTTCATAAGGACGCTGATCTGCAGGCATCTCTTTCATTGTATATTTCATATCATTTTTTGAATTTCCGGCGCAATATCAGAATTCAAAAACAATATTATCATAAACCCTATCAAAAGTATAGGTTCGATTCCTTAAAATTTTCTGTATTTTTTGATAATGCTTTCCGCAACTTTTAATCCATCCATGGCGGCAGATGTGATGCCTCCGGCATATCCGGCGCCCTCTCCGCATGGATACAGCCCATCCAGGCTGGCAGTAAACTGATCTCCTCTCAGGATACGTACCGGGGAAGAAGTTCTGGATTCCACACCGGAAAATACTGCATCCGGTCTGGAAAATCCCTTTATCTGCCGTTCAAATCCTTTTACGCCTTCGATCAGAGAATCACTTAAAAATTGTGGAAGAACACTTCTCAGATTCGTAAGCTGATAACTGCCCTTGATACAAGGCGTCACATCTCCCAGACCGGAAGAAGCCCTGTTTTCACAGAAGTCTCCAAAAAGCTGAATCGGAACATGTCCGTTTCCTGCCTGAAAAGCCAGTTTTTCCAAATCTCGCTGAAATTCAATGCCTCCTAGGATCCCTTCATGTCCGAAGTCCTCCGGTGTAACTGTAACGATCATGGCACTGTTGGCATTTTTACTGTCCCTGGCGTGGTAACTCATACCGTTTACTGCCAAATGTCCCTTTTCAGAAGAAGCGTTTACTACATAGCCGCCTGGACACATACAGAAGGAATAGACTCCTCTTCCGTTTGAAAGCTTTCTGGTCACTTTATAGTTGGCGGCCCCCAGAAGATCCGGATAATTTGCGCCATACTGATCCTGATTAATCATTTCCTGTGGATGTTCAATACGCAGTCCCACGGCAAAGGATTTTGGCTGCATCAGAATTTGGTGTCTATTCAACATGGCAAAGGTATCTCTTGCGCTGTGACCGATGGCAAGCACCAGAGCTTCACATGGAATCTCTTCTATTTCATTGACGGTTACGGAACAGATCTGTCCGTTCTTTTGTTTCAAATCCGTCACTTTTGCACCGAAACGCACTTCTCCGCCCAGGGTAAGAATTTCTTCCCGCAGATGGCGGATGACATCTCTTAATACATCTGTTCCGATGTGGGGCTTATTCACGTAGAGAATATCGGGATCAGCACCCGCTTTCACAAAATTCTCCAGTACATAATGATTCCGTCCACAGTTGTCTTTTACCAGTGTGTTCAGCTTTCCATCTGAAAAGGTACCGGCACCGCCTTCTCCGAACTGAATGTTCGATTCGGTGTTTAGAATGCCTGTATTCCAGAACTTTTCTACGGCAGCAGTTCGATGATCTACATCTTCCCCTCCTTCCAGCACCAGAGGGCGGTAGCCCGCTCTTGCAAGAAGCAGTGCACAGAACAGTCCCGCCGGTCCAAAACCGACAATAACCGGGCGGCTGGAGAGTGAAATGCTTCCACTTTCCGGAATCTGGTAAGGCGTTTCAGTCACCTGCGAAACCATAAGGTTCGTTTTTTTCTTCAAAAGCGGCTGTTCTTTTGTCAAAGTAAGGTCTACCGTCAGTACATAATATAATTCTGGCTTTTTGCGGGCATCCAGTGACTGCTTGCGTACTTTCAGTTCTTTGATCTCTGATGAGGGAATCTTCAGTTTTCTGGATAGTTCCTTTTTCAGATATGCTTCATCGTAGGTTAACGGTACTTTTAACTGTTGTATTCTAAGCATGCTGTTCTCCTTTTCCGGCACAGTGTATTCCGGCAACATAACCGGTAGACCATGCCCACTGCAGATTGTAGCCGCCACAAATACCATCCACATCCAGCAGTTCTCCGGTAAGATATAATCCGTGGCAGATTTTAGATTCCATAGTTTCCGGGTTCACCTCATCGGTAGACACGCCTCCGGCGCAGACCTGTGCCTGATCAAAGGAACGGGTTCCGGTAACGGAGATGGAAAGCTGCTTGATGGCATGGCATACTTCCTGCAGTTTTTCCGCATCCGGTCTGACCGATGTTTTTTTAATCTGACACAATTCCAGTATAACAGGAATCATTTTTTTCGGAATGATACCGGTCAGGGCATCCGTGATGGATTCTTCCGGAATCTTCTTTTCCAACAATTCAAACAAAGTCTCTTCTTTCACAGATGGCAGGCAGTCAATCTGAACCCGCACCTTACTGCCTTGCTGCAGTGCATATGCCGCATACCGGCTTAACTGGAAAACCACAATACCTGAGATCCCATATTCTGTCCACTGCAATTCCCCGGATTCAGTATAGACTGCTGTGCAGTGATCGTTTTTATCTGTGATATTCATGGTGATATCAGCTCTGGTACGAAGTCCTGCCAGCTTTTTTACGAATCCTTCTCTGCATTTCAGCGGAACAAGTGCCGGAAACGGCTGGATAATCGTATGCCCTGCCAGCTTTGCCAGTTCATAGCCACTGCCGTCTGATCCGGTTGCAGGAACCGATCTGGAACCACAGGCAAGGATGACTGTATCCGCTTCATAATGCCATGTCTCCGTATATACCTGCCAGTGCCCACCAGTCTGTTCCATACGTACTACTTTTTCCTGACATTTTAATTTGATACGAAGCTTCTGAACTTCCAGTACCAGGCGGTCAACAACAGAAGACGCCTGATCGGTCAGCGGATAGACTCCACTCCCACGCTTTTGCAGAAGAAGTCCCATTTCTTCAAAAAAAGCCATGGTTTTTTTCTCATCAAACTGTGCATACACCTGCTGCCAGAAGGAAAGATTCCCCCCACGGTAGCAGTCTTTTCTGGAAAAATCCAGATTGGTAAGATTACATCTTCCATTTCCTGTCATCAAAAGTTTTTTGGCAGGTTTCTCCATAGCTTCGAGAATGGTAACCTGTGCCCCCTCTCTGGCAGCAATAATGGCTGTCATCAGTCCGGAAGCACCAGCACCGATTACAATTACTGATTTCATCATTTTCCTTTATACGGTTACTTTTGAAAGGTCTACAAGGTTACGTTCTTTCATGCGCTGCAAGGATTTTAAAATACCAAGCTTTGCATGCTGCCAGGTCAGTCCTCCCTGGAAGTACACGGCATATGGCGGCTTAATTGGACCATCTGCACTTAATTCAATAGAAGATCCCTGAATGAAAGCACCTGCTGCCATGATCACATCACTGTCATATCCTGGCATTGCCCATGGTTCCGGTGTGACATAGCTGTCTACCGGTGCAGCTGCCTGAATACCTTCACAAAAAGCAATCACACCTTCCGGATAACCGAATTCCACAGCCTGTATAATATCGTGACGGCTCTCTGATCCGTTTGGGATCACATGAAAGCCCAGTTTTTCATAAATATTGGCAGCAAAAATAGCGCCCTTTAATGCTCCGCCAACGACGGTCGGTGCAAGAAATAATCCCTGAAAAAAGTCTTTGTTTACGCCAAGGGATGCTCCCACTTCTTTTCCAAGACCAGGGGATGTGAGACGGTAAGCACAGTTTTCAATGCAGGCATTGGTTCCTGCGATATAACCGCCGATCGGTGCAAGTCCGCCTCCCGGATTCTTGATAAGAGAACCTACTACCATGTCAGCACCAAAATCACTTGGCTCCATGGTTTCAACAAATTCACCATAGCAGTTATCTACCATGACGATGATATCTGAACGGATGGATTTCACATACTGAATGGCTTCTGCAATCTTTTTTACAGAAAGAGACGGACGTGTCTGATAGCCTTTGGATCTCTGGATCTCCACCAGTTTCGTTTTGTCAGAGATAGCCTTTTTAATGCCTTCCAGATCAAATTCGCCTTCCGGAGTCAGATCTACCTGAGAGTAGGTAATACCATATTCTGCCAGAGAACCATTTGACGGACGGATACC
Organism: uncultured Lachnospiraceae bacterium; assembly: GCA_900544685.1. Lineage (GTDB taxonomy): Bacteria > Bacillota > Clostridia > Lachnospirales > Lachnospiraceae > Marvinbryantia. The sequence continues at coordinate 34,916 of UQWA01000003.1, forward strand.
GATCACTTCTTCCAGCGTATCATATGGCTTACCGGAGATCGAGATCATCTCATCTCCCGGACGTAAATTTCCTGCAAGAGCAAGCGCCAGTGCATGGGTACCACAGGTGATCTGCGGGCGGACAAGTGCTGCTTCTGTATGGAAAACGGCTGCGTAGACAGCTTCCAGTGTCTCTCTTCCAAGGTCGTTATATCCATAACCTGTGCTGCCCTGAAAACATTCCGCACTTACACGGCATTTCTGCATGGCACTGATGACCTTTAACTGATTGTATTCGGTAACTGTATCGATCTGGTCGAAACGGTCTTTTAACGCTGCTTCGATTGCAGTACCGAAGTCACAGACGTCTTTGTCTACGCCCAGTTCCTGATACATATTGCTTATGGTATCTGTATTCATAATGTTCTCCTCTTTCTCGTAGATTTTACTTCTTTGCAGGCAATATTCCCTGCTTCTGTAACTGTTCTTTTATATATTGTAATAACTGGTCATCCTGATATTGAAATTCTTCTTTGGACAGCCAGATAACATCCCGCTCCCGTTTGAACCAGGTAATCTGTCTTTTGGCAAAATGTCTGGTATCCCGTTTGATCCGGTAAACGGCTTCTTCCAGAGAGATTTCTCCTGCAAGATAATCCAGAATCTCCTTATAACCCAGTCCCTGCATGGAAACCATATCTCTGGTATAACCCTTTGCCCTTAATGCCCTCACCTCTTCCACCAGCCCATCATCCAGCATGATATCGATCCGCTGATCGATTCGATGATATAGTCTGTTTCTGTCATCATTTAAGACAAAGTAAGCAAAATTATACGGGGATGTTTTTTGCCGTTCCTTTTCATTATGTTCTGAAATTTTCTGTCCTGTTTCATGATAGAATTCCAGTGCACGGATTACACGTTTCACATTATTGGCATGAATATCCTGAGCTGATCTGGGATCTACTTCTGCCAGCATCTGATGCAGATATTCAGCCCCTTTTTCTGCTGCAAGCTGTTCCATCTCCTGACGGTAAGCATCATCATTTTTATTTTCTGTAAAATCAATATCATATAACAGCGCCTGAATATAAAATCCGGTCCCGCCCACGATAATCGGGATATGTCCACGCTGATAAATCTGCTGAAGATAAGCTTTCGCCATTTGCTGAAAACGCACTACATGGAATTCTTCATCGGGTACCAGTTCATCAATGAGATAGTGGGGAACCCCCTGCATCTCATCCGGGAGGATCTTGGCCGAACCAATATCCATCCCCTTATAAACCTGCATGGAATCGGCAGAAATAATCTCTCCACCGATCTCTTTTGCCAGTCGAATGGACAGAGCTGTTTTTCCCACAGCTGTCGGTCCGGTTAATATTACTAATGGTTTTTTCATAATGCTTCCTTACTATACGATACGTTTGAATTTTTTTTCGATTTCGTATTTGGACATAGAGATAATCGTTGGCCGTCCATGCGGACAATGGTATGGATTCTCCAGTGTCATCAATTCATCAATCAGGGCATGGACTTCCGAAACAGAAAGTCGGTGATTGCCCTTTACGGCTGCTTTGCAGGACATGGTTGCCACACGGTCTTTAATAATATCCACACTGGCACTTGCCGGCTGGCTGTCCAGCGCATCCAACATCTCAATGAACAGATCATCCTTGGCAATACCGAACAGATTATCCGGCACGGCGCGCAAGGCATATTCTTTTCCGCCAAATTCTTCAATTTCGAATCCAATCTCCTGAAAATACTGCATGTGATTCTGCAGGGTTTCTGCTTCCTGCATGCTCAGTGTCAATATTACCGGCGGATTCAGGATCTGAGAAGTGTATTCTCTCTGCTCTATAGAACGCATGGTCTTCTCATAAAGTACCTTTTCATGAGCCGCATGCTGGTCAATGATAAACAGATTATCACGGAATTCAATCAGCCAGTAGGTATCAAATAACTGTCCGATGATCCTGTGTTCTTTTATATTATTCCGATCCAGAAGCTTTTCAGAAAAGAAATCTGACTCTTTCACACTGCTGCCGGCCAGTTCTTCCATCTTCTGTATAAACGGGCTTACCGGTGCTTCTGTCTGTATCGGTGGAGCCGTCTGAGGTTCCGGTTTATTTTCCTGCGTTGTGGAAGCTGTTATCTGTTTTGCACTATCTGTTGATTGTCCGGTGGGTTGTTCTCTCTTTGGCGGCTGCCATGACGGAGCTGCATATGAAGAAGTTACTTCCCGGATGCCTCTGGTATCTTCTTCACTTAGTTTTCTGGTCACAGGCGTTGAAGTCTGATGTGCCAGAAGGTTTAATTTTTCCTTCGACTGCTGTATGGAAGAAAGTCTGCTCTTTTCAAAAGGTTCCGGAATATTTTCTTTCTTCTCCTGTGAGCGGACTTCTTTTTCCTCTTTTCCCACAGTAACCTGTACGATCATTTCTTTATGGGAAAGTGTATTCAGAATTGTGTGGTAAACATCCTGATACAGCTTTTCATTTTCCGCAAACCGCAGTTCCATTTTAGTTGGATGGACGTTGATGTCTAGCATTTCGGTATCGATCTGGAAATGCAGTACGGTAAACGGATATTTATGCTTCATCATAAAGGACTGGTAAGCATCTTCAATGGCTTTGGAGATAATTTTGCTCTTAATATACCGTCCGTTTACGAAATAGTTTTCAAAGTTTCGATTTCCTCTGGAGATCACAGGCTTTCCAATATAACCAGTAATTTTCATGCCATTTTCAAAGGTCTTCTCTACTTCCAGCAGATTATTGGTAATATCCCGTCCGTAGATATTATAGATAATATCCTTCAGGCGGTGATTACCGGAAGTATGTAGCTTTACCTGAGATCCAGCAATGAATTTAAAGGACACCTCCGGGTGTGACAGCGCCATACGTTCCATCAGTTCACTGATATAGCCGGTCTCAGTCTGAGGTGTTTTCAGGAATTTCTTTCTGGCCGGAGTATTGTAGAAAATGTTCCGCACAAGAAAGGTCGTTCCGGACGGTGCGCCGATCTCTTCCATACTTTTCTCTTTTCCGCCTTCGATCAGGTATCGGACACCTGTCAGACTCTCCGGTGTCTTACTGATTAACTCCACCTGGCAGACAGCCGCGATACTGGAAAGTGCTTCACCTCTAAATCCCAGAGATGTTACATCCAACAGGTCTTCTGCTGTCCGTATCTTACTGGTGGCATGACGCAAAAAAGCAGTTGGAATCTGCTCAGCCTCGATACCTGACCCGTTATCTGTGATACGGATAAAGGAGATCCCGCCTTCCTTGATCTCTACGGTAACGGCAGTAGCTCCTGCATCAATGGCATTTTCCACCAGCTCTTTTACAATGGAGGAAGGCCGTTCTATGACCTCCCCTGCAGCAATTTTATCAATGGTCTGCTCATCTAATACGACAATTTTATTCATGTATCAGCCCTTCTTTACCATCTGTTCTTCAGTCTGTTCTGTAAACGGTTCAATACATTCAACGCCTCAATCGGTGTTAATGTCGAGATTTCAATTTCTTTTAATTCATTTAATACATCTTCGTCACTGACCGTATCCATCAGGGTCATCTGCTCCAGGTCCACCTGATCGTATTTGGCAACCTTACTCTTTGTTTTTTTCTCCTGAGCAATTTCACTTACGGTTTCTGTGATATCCGCATCGCTTAATTCCTGCACCAGTTCCTTGGCACGTTCAATGACACTGTCAGGAACACCGGCCAGCTTGGCTACCTGAATACCATAACTCTTATCTGCACCGCCCTTGACGATTTTACGCAAAAATACGATGTCATCTCCTTTTTCTTTCACGGCAATGCAGTAATTATTTACATTGGACAGCTTGCCTTCCAGTTCAGTCAGTTCATGGTAATGGGTAGCAAACAGTGTCTTTGCCCCCAGAAGCTTTGGATTACTGATATGTTCCACTACTGCCCAGGCAATGCTTAAGCCGTCAAAGGTACTGGTACCTCTTCCGATCTCATCCAGAATCAGTAGGCTGTTGGATGTGGCATTGCGCAGAATATTGGCAACCTCTGTCATCTCTACCATAAAGGTACTTTGTCCGGAAGCAAGATCATCAGAAGCACCTACACGGGTGAAAATTCGGTCTACAATTCCGATCTTCGCACTGGATGCCGGAACGAAGGATCCGATCTGCGCCATCAGGACAATCAGCGCCGTTTGACGCATATAGGTGGATTTACCTGCCATATTCGGTCCGGTAATAATGGAAATACGGTTCTTACCATTGTCAAGCATTGTATCATTGGCAATGAACATATCGTGATCGATCATCTTTTCCACTACCGGATGACGGCCGTCTTTGATTTGAATCAGGCCCTTATTGTTCATCTTCGGGCAGACATAATTATTCCGTTCTGCCACAAGAGAAAGGGATGCAAACACATCCAGTGCAGCAATGGCTTTGGCTGTCTTCTGGATACGGACAATCTCTGCTCCCAGCTTATCTCTCACTTCACAGAACAGATTATATTCCAGAGCAACCAGCTTATCTTCTGCTCCCAGAATCATATCTTCCAACTCTTTTAATTCTGGTGTAATATAACGTTCAGCATTGGCAAGGGTCTGCTTACGCATATAATGCTCCGGTACCAAATCCTTGTAAGAATTGGTGACTTCCAGATAATAACCAAACACTTTATTGTATTTAATACGAAGGTTCTTAATTCCGGTTGCTTCTCGTTCCTTTGCCTCCAGCTGGGCAATCCAGGTCTTTCCTTCCGTCTTGGCATTTCGCAGACGATCTACTTCCTCATGGAATCCTGTTTTGATCATATCACCGTCACGAACGGTCAGAGGCGGTTCATCCATAATAGACTGATCCACCAGCTCATACAGATCCTGAAGGGGATCCATATCCGCCTGAATCTCTTTTAACAGGTCACACTGAAAATCATCCAGCAGACAGCGGATGGCCGGCAGCATCTCCAGAGAACTCTTAAATGCGATCAGATCTCTTGGATTTGCCGACTGATAGCTGATTTTGCTGATTAGACGCTCAAGGTCATAAACGGGATTTAAGTATTCCCTGATCTCTTCTCTTGCAATGGCATTCTGATTCAGTTCTGCAACAGCCTTCTGACGCTTTTCAATCTCTTCCAGATCAATCAGCGGCTGCTCAATAAAACTTCTCAGCATACGGGCACCCATGGCCGTTTTTGTCTTATCCAGTACCCATAAAAGGGATCCACGCTTCTGCTTTTCACGTAAAGTCTCGCAAAGCTCCAGATTCCGGCGGCTGGAACTGTCAATCAACATGAATTTACCGGTAATATACGGTGTCAGCTTTGTCAGGTTGGAGATGGAAGTCTTCTGGGTCTCAATCAGGTACTGCAGCAAAGCTCCTGCTGCAATCACGCCGCAGTCAAAATCATTCAGTCCCAGCCCGGAAAGGGTACTGGTATGGAAATGCTCCATCAGAGCCTTTTTACAAAGTTCATCATCAAAATACCAGCTGTCCAGAGAATATACAGAAATCCCAAGACGACTGCGAAAATCTTCTACATCAATACCGCTGACATAAAAAGAATGATTACAGATAATCTCAGAAGGAGAATATCTGGAAATCTCATCATTTAGCTTCTTAGCTGTGTCTACTTCCGTAACAAAATAAACGCCCGTTGTAATATCCGCAACAGAAATTCCATATTTATCTGCGGTATATACGATGGACATCAGGTAATTATTCTTCGTTTCATCCAGTGCCAGGGCATCCAGTGTCGTACCCGGAGTGACGATACGGATGACTTCTCTTTTTACAATGCCTTTTGCAGTCTTCGGATCTTCCACCTGCTCACAGATAGCTACTTTATAGCCCTTAGATACCAGCTTATTCAGATAGCCATCTACCGCATGAAAAGGAATGCCACACATAGGGGCACGTTCCTCCAGACCGCAGTTCTTTCCAGTTAAGGTAATCTCCAGTTCTTTGGATGCCGTAAGCGCATCATCAAAAAACATCTCATAAAAGTCACCCAGGCGGTAAAATAAGATGCAGTCCTTGTACTCTTCTTTTGTCTTCAAGTACTGCTGCATCATAGGTGTCATAGTATTTTTTGCTTCTTTTGTATTATTCATGTTCGTCCTTATCTAAAATCTCATAACAAGAGCCGAGAATAGTTTGATTATTCCGGGCTCCAAGTACACCAGAATATTAACACGTTCCGGGGAAATATTCAAGCATGCGGTTTTGTATCTTTTAATCCAATAATTTTCCTTCACGATACGACCATTCAAGATAGTCTGGATTTTGATAATATAAATCTGTATTAAAATTTGATATTTCATCACTAATAAAAGAAGAAAATATCTTTAATAATTCCTGTACTTCATCCCCAGGCGTTGCACAATCCTCTATCATAATACTATAGAGCTTTCCAATATCCAAAAAACTTGGCACGGAATATTTGCAGCCAGTTATCGTGTCAAAATTTCCCTGCTCTATACCATAATAAGAAATAACTTCATCACTTACCTGTTCAAAGCTAAGGCAATGATCTACTTCTGCATCATGTAAAAGCTTTTCTATACCTTCTTTTCCTATCGTCTTAACAATGTCACTTCGATGATTCAAAGTTTCTCTTGCAATGTATTCAATGAGAGAGCACACATAAAAGTAATCATTTCGTTCTTTTTCAGTCATAAATAACCTCACTTTTCACATACTTCAAACAATCAAGTGCAGATAATGTATGAAAACTAATCTGGTGGGTAGGATATTTGAATTCAGCCAAAGCCCAAAACTGTTTTCTATTAATTCGTCCTGCCAGAAAGTCATTTACGTAATTCCAGACAGTATCATTCGCCATAGGTCCTTCTACAATATCATAGTTATGTGTTTTTCCACTCCTGCATAATGCAATAAAATCCAGCCACTCATCCGATATTTCTGAAAATTTTAAAATATTCAAGTTTTCATTTACTTCATATTCATAATAATTAATGATAGGCTCACCTGCACCCCGATTTGCCCATCGTATAGCCTGCTGCATATTATTCGTACAATAAAATCCCCATGAAAAATCTTTTGTGTATTTTGCTTTTCGTATTTCGGGATATTGAACGATTTGTTTACTTGCATGATATAATTCCATACTCGCTCCTATCGTGTATTTCTACATTATTTCGTTCCAGATACTCCTGAACAGCCTTTTCCAAAATTGCCGTTTTGGGTATCATGGTCTCATTCGAATATTGCTCAACCGCTTCAACCAGAAAGCGCTGCATATAAATATTTATATATTTTCCGTCTTTTTTTTGTCTTGGCATATAGGTACCTCCCTACACAAACATCTGTTGCAACAGACCTTTTTTCAGTTCTTTCCACGCAGCTAATGTTGCTTTCTGTTTCTCGATGACTTCATCTAATGATGAAAGACAATCCGCAATTTTCTGTTGTTCTGCAAGGCAAGGAACTGGCATTTTTACATTTAAAATAACATCAGGTGTGACTCTTTTTTGACTATTTGAAGAACCAGTTGAACAATCCAACAAATATCTTGTAAACCAGTCAGTTAATTACACGCTTAAACTCTGCATCTGAGAAATCAGCGCTTCCTTTTTTCGAAATCAGTTTATCGGAATTGAATGCAGCAAGCTGTGTCCTGAAATTGTCAAGCACGTCATCATAGTTTTTTAATTGTACAAATTCATAACCTATATACTGTAGTCTGTCTATAAAAAGACTTTCCACCTCATATTCTGTTCTATTTCCAGGCATATCATTTCCTCCCAGTCCCCAATATTATGATTATAAATATAGCATTTTTACGTTGAATCTTCAACATATTTCAACTATACATAATATTTCTTTTACATTAGAATAAAAATCAAAAACCACGTTGATATACTGTGTTCGTTCACAATATACCAGCGGGGAAATCTTTATCGCACAGACTTAACTTCAAGTTTTATAATATCTTCAATCTGTTTCTCGTCCATTTCAGCCACATCAGCGATCTGAGTAATTGTATAACTTTTGTTGTACATTTACTTTAAGAAGAGGACGAGATTTTTCTGGAAAATTAGATGTTAATGCAGAAAAATTTGAAATAGGTTGGTGGTATATAGAATAAAAGATTTTCTAAAGCGTGAGAGTCTATGGTTTATGATAAGCAGATTTTTTGCAGTTTTGCGTCAATGAGTCTTGAGAGAATGCCAGCCCGCGAGCGTTCTGTCTGAGCGAAGCGAGTTAAAGCGAAGGGCGAAATAGGCATTCGAAAGACGAATAGCAAAACAAATATAATCTGTGTTCATAAACATAGACACCACCGCGCGTAGAAAGCAAAAGGCAGCCATTCCATGATCACATGAAATCACTGCCTTGGGGAGTTGTTTGTTTATCTCATATCTCCCATATAATAGAATCCTTTGCATTCTGCCAGGTATACGTTCACGATCTTTCCAATCAGATCTGGGGATCCTGGGAAGTGTACCAGCAGATTGTTGCTGAGACGTCCGGTTACCAGGGAAGCGTCATGGTCGTTTACTTCTTCTACCAGTACCGGCTGTGTCTGTCCAGTAAGACGTGCAGATTCTTCTCTGGAGATCTCCTGCACTTCTTTTAACAGACGATCAAAGCGCTGTTTTACAATCGTCTCCGGTACCTGATTGTCCATTTTAGCAGCAGGTGTGCCGGTACGTTTGGAGTAGATGAAGGTAAAGGCGCTGTCATAGCGCACTTTTCTTACCACATCCATAGTCTCTTCAAAGTCTTCCTCTGTCTCACCAGGGAAGCCTACAATGATATCTGTCGTCAGAGAGATATCCGGGATGGCCGCCCGTAATTTTTCAACCAGAGTGAGGTACTGTTCTTTGTCATAATGACGGTTCATGATCTTCAAGAGACGGCTGCTTCCGGACTGCAGTGGCAGATGCATATGCTTGCAGATCTTTTTGGAATGTGCCATTACATCAATCAGTTCATCTGACAGATCTTTTGGATGAGATGTCATAAAACGAATCCGTTCCAGTCCTTCGATCTTTTCTACCTCTTGAAGAAGCTGTGCGAAGGTCACCGGCTGTTCCAGATTCTTACCGTAGGAATTAACATTCTGTCCCAGCAGCATAACTTCTACCACACCGTCTGCTACCAGTTTCTCGATTTCACGGATGATATCCTTTGGTTCACGGCTTCGCTCACGTCCCCTTACATACGGCACAATACAGTAACTGCAGAAATTATTGCATCCGAACATAATGTTCACCCCGGACTTGAACGGATATTTACGTTCTACCGGAAGATCCTCTACAATTTTAGATGTATCCTTCCAGACATCAATGACCATCTTGCCAGAGGTCAGACGCTGGTAGATCAGTTCTGCGAATTTATAGATATTGTGGGTTCCGAAGATCAGATCTACAAAGCGGTAGCTTTTCTTCAGCTTTTCCACCACTTCATTTTCCTGCATCATACAACCGCACAGAGCAATCAGCATATGTGGATGCTTCTTCTTGATACCACCCAGTACGCCCAGTCTTCCATAGACACGTAAGTTGGCATTTTCCCTGACCGTACAGGTGTTATAGATCACGAAATCCGCATCTTCTCCTTCTACCAGCTGATAGCCGATGGTTTCCAGAATACCTGCCAGTTTTTCACTGTCTCTGGCATTCATCTGACATCCGAAGGTAATCGGTGAGGCCGTCAGAGGACGTCCCAGTTTCCTGGACAGTTCTGCCACTTTTTCCTTACACTTTTCCATAAAATAATACTGACGTTCCGGTTCTGTCTTAGGGACAATTTCTCCATACATGGCAGATTCTGTCACCAGAAGCTCCGGTGAAATGTCAAATTCATTGGATGGAATATGATCATATACCTGAAAATCAAATGCAATTGCCACACTGGTCAGTCCCGGATGGGCTGCCAGATAACGGTCATAGAATCCCTGACCGTAACCGCAGCGGTGTCGGTCTTTATCAAATCCCACACCTGGTACAATCAGGAATGCATCTTCTTCCGTTGCTTCGATCTCTGTAACCGGTTCTGGAATATCGTAATATCCAGGTGTCAGATCGTCGTAAGAAGTAATATAATAATATTTCATAGCTCCAGGACCTGTCACTTTCGGTGCGGCTGTTTTCTTTCCCATTGCCCATGCTGCTTCCAACATCGGTCTTACAGACACTTCTCCTTTACAGTCCATATAGACAAAAATAGTGTCGGCATTCTGAAATGCCGGCAGCTCAATGATTTTCTGATTAATAATCTGACTCTTTTTTTCCAATTCTACTGGGTCAGATGACTTTCTGATTTGAAATACCTGTTTTCTAATTTCCTTTTTTTCCATGTTTTGCTCCGTATTTTTCTCCCAGATTTACAATAGTTCCGTCTTTTTCCTTAATATCAATATTGTCCAGCTGAGACTTCAGGCTGGCTCTGAAAGCGGCAATGTATTCGGCACGAAGCACCTGCTGCTCCAGCTTCTCTTCTGTTGTCAGCCCTTCAGCCTTGGCTTTATGTGCAAGTTCATTGATACGTGCAATCTGTTTTTCTGAAACTCCCATAGTTCCTCCTGTTATTCTAATTATTTATAGTATGCAGATATTCCTCCAGGGAAAAGGTATGATCTTTTTTTCCTAAAAACAGGGTTCCATAGTCCCTGCCCTGAAGGAGCTTATGAATAATATGAAAATCTTCTCCATTGGCAATGATCATATCCGCACCAGATGTGGTAGCGATCTTGGCAGCAGATAATTTGGTACTCATGCCGCCGGTACCCACTGCGCTGCTGGTATCTTTTCCCATACGCATCAGATTCTCATCCAGATTCTCTACTACATGGATAAATTCTGCATTCGGATTATGATGTGGATCATCGGTAAATAATCCATCAATATCGGATAACAGAATCAGTAAATCCGCACCTACCAGAGAAGCTACCAGAGCAGACAAAGTATCATTGTCTCCAAACTGAATCTCATAGGTAGATACGGTATCGTTTTCATTTACAATTGGAATCGCGCCCAGCTTCAACAGCTCCTGAAATGTATTGTAGGCGTTCTTCCGGCTTTCATCATTGGTAATAGTATTCTTAGTCATTAATACCTGTGCCGCCATATGACCATATTCAGAAAATAGCTTCTGATAAATCATCATCAGCTTTGCCTGACCGATGGCTGCACATGCCTGTTTTTCCTCTAATTTTTTTGGCTTTTCATGGAAGCCGACACTGCGGCTTCCCACGGCAATTGCTCCGGATGATACCAGAATTACATCTTTGCCCATATTTTTAATATTACAGATCTCCCGGATCAGGATCTCCAGTTTGGTCAGATCCAGTGCACCTGTCTGTGGGTGCGTCAGAGAGGAAGATCCAATTTTAATAATAATTCTGTTTTTGTCTTTTAATGTCTCACGGATGTTCACGTTCTTCTCTCCCATGTATTATGCTAAAAACTTGATTTTTCTTAAAATGGCAACAAGGGTTGCTCCCTTAGGCAGTGCTTCTATCTCAGATTCCCGGATGCCTTTCAGACGGATCAGGAAGAATCCATAAACAAATATGGCAAAAATAACTGCAAAAAGTACTGCAACTGCATTTGCAATATAGAGCAACATGGAGGAAGGGTCACTTCCACCTGCCAGCAGAATCAGATGATCTATGCTCCAGTAAACTGTAAATGCCGAAATTCCCATGAATGCTGAAGAAATCAGTGGAATGATGAACGTCTTAGGTATCTCCTGACGATAATGGAGATGACGCTTGATTGCCATGGAATTCAGTGCGCAAACAATAAAAGCAAATAAAGTGTTGGCATATACGACACCATAAATGTTCAGGTTAAATTTCTTTAAGAATAAAATCAGTGCTGCCACATGAATCAAAAGGGCAATGGCACTGTTCTTAACTGGCTCACGCATGCGGCTCATGCCCTGCAGTACCGCAGTAGACAGTGTAGAAATAGCAAACAGAACGATCATCAGTCCACCTGCCTGCATAATACCTGCCGGAAGTCTGTGACTGTCGCGGAACAGTAATTGCATAATCGGAGATGCCAGAGCTGCCAGTCCCACGGCACATGGAATCGTAATAATCATGGTATAACGCATGGTGGTGCGTACTTTCAACTTAGCATCCCGGTAATCTCCGTTGATCATCGCAGCAGATAAAGATGGGACAACCGAAGGCGCCAGAGAAGAAGCCAGAACCAGTGGAACATTCATCAGAACGTAGAATTTGCCACTGTAAATACCGTAGATGATGGTATACTGCTCCTTCGTATATCCTTGTCCGGCGAGGATGGTATTGAAGATCGACTGGTCCAGTGTCGGGGTAATATTATAAATTAATGTACTGAGCACTACCGGTAAAATGGTCGTGATAATTGCAGCATAGATAGCACTGTCAGATTCTTTCTTTTTCGTCTGGTCGTGGCGCAGATATTTGCGGTTGGACTTCTGGAACAGACTGTAGACGACAATCAGAAATATAAGGGCAATTGCCACACTTACAACCGTGCCTAAAGTTCCTCCTGCTGCGCCGAGCGCCGGTCTTATGGAAGCATTGCTGCCGCCAATGGAAACACCGTACCGGAATAACACAGCTGCACCGATTACGGATACGAATGCATTTACAATCTGTTCGATGATCTGTGAAACTGCTGTCGGCACCATGGACTCATGTCCCTGAAAATATCCCCGGAATACACCGGCAATAGCAAAAATGAAAATCGCCGGTGACAGAACACGGAGTGCGTAAGAAGCATTATCCACCTTCATAATGCCACCGCAGATCACACCTGCAAGGAAGAAGGTCAGCAAAGACATCACACCGCCTGCTATGACAGAAAAACGCATAGCGCAGTGAAATACCTTTTGTGCATTCTTATATTGTCCCTGGTGTAGTCTTTCTGACACCAGTTTGGAAACTGCCAGCGGAAGACTGAAAGTAGAAATCATTAACAAAATAGTATAAATCTGATTGGCAGTAGTATAATATCCGTTTCCCTCATCTCCAAGAATATTGGTCAGGGGAATGCGGTATATCATTCCGATCACTCTGGCAATAATTGATGCCACAGCGAGGATCGTTCCCTGCACTAAATAATTCGATTTGTTTTCTTTCTTTTCCACTTAAATGTATCCTCCGCGTTACGCTTTCCTGTTACGTTTAGATTGTTTTACTGAAAACTGGTGTCATCCTTTTTGGTATCCTGTACAATGCATACCCAGGTTTTACCCTGATTAATAGCAATCTCATTGCCATCTGCGTCATAGTATCTGGCTGGACCCCAGTCTGAATTTTTTTCCCATGTGGCATGCTGATAGGTTCCCTTTGTAAAAAGGATCGCATCCCCGCCGGAATTGGTGTTGATGTTCAGGTATCCATGATCATCATAATTCTGAATCTCACAGTATTGAATGATGACATTATCAAAGCTGAGCTGGTTGCCTGTAGATTCATCAATCTGCGCAGCACCTGCTGAGCGGTCCGGATATTCAGATCTCAGATATTTCTGTGTTGTCTCATCATAGTCAAAATATGGATGGTTTGAGTACTGATGAGGAACAATATGTGTTGCTGTTCCTTCTGAATAAGTAACTGTCTCTCCGTCTGCTGCGAACTTAAAATGACCGGTATAATCATTATCCAGTTCCATACTGTATTCCTTCTTCTCAATACCCTTTAAGATACCCTCACCACTGGTATAGCAGTTGTGTGGAGCCACACGGTCAGAAGTACGGAAGAATACATCTTCTCCTGCATAACCATTCAGTTCTCCCACAGAGTCCTGATACTGCAGACCGCTGATATTGTTTACCATATCAGAGTTCAGCAGATCATATGCATAAACAGCCTGACCATAGTGTACATAAATTGCATCAAATTCCAGTGCCCAATCGATATAATAATCGCGACAGCTTCTGACAGGTCCGATCTTGTCCAGTCCCTCAACGGTATCATAGATTGCCATCATACGAGTAATTTCCCCTTCTACCGGTGCTTCATAAATAACAGAAGCCTGTTCAATGTCGGATTGTGGCAGTGCATTGATAATATTGTTAATCATAACAGCAACTGGTCTCTGAAGCGCAATTTCAGAGTCAGTGAGCTGACCGGTAAGATAACTGTGTATCTGTCCGTTGGCATCCGGAGTCTCTCTTTCTCCCCCACCACGTTTGATATCCGTACGCGGATTCTGATGCCAACTGTCATCGTCGCTGCTGTTCTTTGCAGAATCTTCAGCAGAAGTTCCCTCAGAAGAATCACCGGAAGCTACGCTCTCGCCATAAGATTCTTCAGAATAAGAAGAAACCTCGTCAGAATAAGCTTCATTATCGTAATATCCGGTATCAGAATAAGATCCATCATCGTAATATCCGGTGTCGGAATAAGATCCGTCATCGTAATATCCGGTATCGGAATAAGATCCGTCATCATAAGATCCGGTATCGGAATAAGATCCATCCTCATAAGATCCGGTATCGGAATAAGATCCATCATCATAATATCCGGTATCAGAATAAGATCCATCCTCATAATATTCTTCTGCGCAGATCTGTCCTGTTACCAGACAGGAAAATGCTGAAACACCAAGTAAACATACTACAATTTTTTTCCTCATTTGATTGCCTCCTTTTAATTTCAAAATCAGTCTCTGTTTATATGCAGGTCATTCAGAATATTCTTCTGTTTTTTTTCCATAACAGCAGCCTCTGCCTCTGTCATGTGATCATAACCAATCAGATGATACATACTGTGAGCTACCAGAAATGCAAATTCTCTTAAAAGAGAATGTCCATACTCTTCTGCCTGTACCTTCACATGATCAACGGAGATCACAATATCCCCCAGCATCAGTTCCCCACTGTCCGGATCAAAACTGTCCATCTCTTCTTCCAGAAAATCAAATTCCCCGGCTACAGGGAACTGGGTCATCGGAAATGACAGTACATCCGTTGCACGGTCAATCCCGCGCTGCTGTAAATTAATTTCATGAATGGCTCTGTCGTTCGTCAGTGTCAGATCGACCGTTGCCTCATAAGGACATTTTTCTTTGTCCAGAACAGCATTCATCACTTGAAAAGCCACTTCGTGGCAGTCAAATTCAAAATCACATCTGCATTCTTCTGTCAGATTCAGTGTCATAATGTTATCCCTTCTGATGAATCGAAGCCTTCTTCTGCTGTCTGGCAGCAGTACGTTTTGTCTGTTTTGCTTCATAGTCATCATATGCTTTTACAATCTTCTGTACCAGCGGATGACGAACTACGTCTTTATTGGTCAGGGTACAGAATTCAATTCCTTCTACTTTTCCAAGTACTTTGGTTGCCACATCCAGGCCAGACTGTGCACCGGATGGCAGGTCCTTCTGTGTCATATCACCGGTTACGATCACCTTGGATCCAAAACCGATTCGTGTCAGAAACATCTTCATCTGAGCCGGCGTGGTATTTTGTGCCTCATCCAGAATGATATAGGCATTATCCAGTGTACGTCCTCTCATGTAGGCGAGAGGTGCCACTTCAATCAGCCCCTTTTCCATATTCTTCTGGAAACTCTCCGGTCCCATGATCTGATACAGTGCATCATACAGCGGGCGAAGATACGGGTCTACCTTACTTTGCAGATCTCCGGGCAGAAATCCCAGCTTCTCGCCAGCTTCAATGGCAGGTCTGGTTAGAATAATTCTCGCAACTTCTTCATTCTTAAATGCCTGAATGGCCATGGCCATAGCAAGATAGGTCTTACCGGTACCGGCAGGACCGATTCCGAATACAATCATATTCTTACGTATGGCATCGATATACGCTTTCTGTCCAAGTGTCTTTGGTTTGATCTGCTTTCCATTAATGGTGTGACAGATACAGTCTTTATCTATATCTACTATTGCGGATTCTTTATCTTCCATGGCAAGTGCCAGTGCATAATCCACGTTCTGTTCGGTGATGGTGTTGCCTGCCTTTGCCAATGCTGACAGACTCTCAATGATCTGGGCTGCTTTCCTGGAGCTGTGCTCACTGCCAAGAACCTTGATATTGCCTTCTCTGGATATAATTGTAACATTCAGGGTCTTCTCAATTCGTTTTACATGCTGGTCAAACTGTCCGAAAATGTTTGCCTCCAGACTGGCAGGTATCGTAACAACCGTCTCTATAATACTCATGAATTAGTCCTTTCCTCGTTGTCTTCCACTTGCGTGGCAGGTATGCTTTCAGTCTCTGATATGTATGCCTGATAACTGCAGATACACTTACAGAGGGTCATACCCGTTTCTATTTTAACATTTTTTTTCAATATTTGAACCCCTTTTTCTGCATTTTCAGTAATAAATTTCTCAAGACGCATCTTTGCTTTCTCAGTTGCTGCTTCTTCTGACAGAAAAACACTGTGGGATTCTACTTCATGACAGATAACTTTTCCAAAATAGACAGGAAGATAAAAGCCAGGGAAAAGTGATAATTGTTTTTCATTCACTATAAGATCAGACGGCGCAGACATTTCTCTTATTTTACCTGTAGAAAATGTCTGATTGCCGATTTTCAGATACCAGTTTATCTGTCCCTGATCAGGATAGGTATCCTGCTTTTGGGTTCTTGGAAAGGTATCTGTATAAGTCCCGCATGTTTCTATGAGAATGTCAGCATCCGCCTTCACATAACGTATATCTGAAATTTCTCCGTTATCATTCGTAACAGGAATGGCACCGGAAACAAGAAGATCTCCCTTATGAATCAGAGTCCCTTCCTGTACACAGGCCCTCCCTTCTCTTGTAACAATATCCAGAACCTTACCATCGCAGACAGCAACCAGACTGCTGCCCTCTGAATCTGAAAACCAGATTCCCGGATTCGCGGGGAAATCAGTATCTGTATTCTCTTTGATACTGATTTCCAGAAGTGTCCCTTGTTTTTTTACTGCTACCCAGGTAACATTTGGAAATGCATTGCGAATATCGGCAGCCATTTTTTTACAGTCGATCTTTCTGCTCATAATCCCTGGACGTATCTGGCTCTGTTCCAGATACGACAGCATCTGCGTTGTTGTTACTTCCTGATTCCCACAGATATCAATTCTCCAGATGTGGATGGAAAGAAGATATAGAAAAAAACAGCACCAGATCCATCCAAGTAGCAGTAACTTGCGTCTCCTGTGCTGTTTCAGGAAAAAAGGCATACCAGATTTCTGTAAAATACAGATATGTACACCGCTTTTCTTTACCAGTCTTTTTATTTTTAAAAAATCGTCAGCTTTCATAATGGCTGTACAACAGTCTTTTTCCCGGTAAATCTGACAGAAAGAAATCTCATGATTCACACACAAATTCAGAAAACGTTCGCAGGAATCTCCTGTTATACGTACCCGCAGGCAGCCATCCCAGAAGAAATAATGATGGGGCATAAAGATGCGTCACCTCTTATAGAAACATAACTTTTTGGATCACACCATCCAGCAACAGTTCCTGGCTGGAATACCGGAGTATCTGAAGTTCTTTTCCGCAGATCTCTATCTGGCAGGTTTTACACTGAAGCAGAAGTCTGTTCGGACTGTAGTCAATCATTCTGGTATAATTTTCCAGCTTTACCTGATGATTTCCAAAAATCTGAAGAGACGAATACCGTGCAGCCGTATCCTGTGGTATCTGAAAAGCATCCATAGCGGATTTTAATAGATCCATTTGCTCACCGAAATTCCGGCTTTCTTTAATATATGTGTCTGTTTTTTCGATTATTCCTGATAAAAAATCAGACCAAACCAGGTAACTGTATGCATATCAGTATAAAATTCAATATCATATTTATCTGTAAGATCCACAACTAGTATACCGTAACTCTCAATACAGGGAATTGCCATGTCTGGATGACGGCAGGCATCCGGATAAGCACACTGTTCACAGATCTGACAGGAATCACCAGATAACGCAAAACAGGATATTCCTGCGTCTTGCAATTCTTTCAATATGTCTCTGGTAATCTCCTCATGGGAAGTTCTGGAGGCAAGTGCTTCTGCAAAGATAGAGGAATCACTAACTTCCGCCTGTGTGGTGTACAGAAAGACATGATCATAAGTCAGACATTTCTGTCTGCATTCTTCCACGCTTCCCACGCCCGGAGGACAGGACCAGGACTTGCCGTAACGCTCACATTCTGTCTGGCAGATGGTACGCACCTTATCGGAAAAGGTCAGTTCCTGTGTACTGCAAAATGCATACTGAATGATCGGATACTGACTAATGATTGCTTCTATTTTTTCATTTACTTTTTCCATTCTTCAGCTCCTCTACTTATGATATGGTTCACCGAACTGAATCCGGTAGCCGCGGTAAATCTGTTCCAGCAGAATAACCCGCATAAGCTGATGTGGAAAAGTCATATCTGAAAAGCTTAATGCATAATCAGCCTTCTGAATAATTCTGTCATCCAGGCCAAGTGAACCACCGATAAAAAACTGAATATGACTGATCCCCTTGACACCAAGCTGTTCGATATAAGAAGAAAACTTTTCTGATGTCATACGACGCCCCTGAATGGCAAGCACAATCTTATAAGCATCATCTCTGGTATACTTTAACAGCCGATCTCCCTCTTTTGCCTTAATCTGATCCATCTCTGTCTGACTGGCATGATCCGGCGTTTTCTCATCCGCCACTTCAATAATCTCCAGTTTGCAGTAGCGGGACAAACGCTTGGTATATTCTGCAATGGCATCCGTAAAATATTTTTCTTTGATTTTTCCTACACAAAGAACGGTAATTTTCATATATCACCTCTGAAAAAGATCATAAGGAAAAAGGGCTACAGCCCGGAAGCCGCAGTCCTCTTTCACCTGTGTTTATTCTGATACTTATTTATTGCTTAAGAATTCATGAATACCTTTTGCTGCTGCTTTACCTGCGCCCATGGCAAGAATAACAGTAGCTGCACCTGTAACAGCATCACCACCGGCATAAACACCGTCTTTGGATGTCTTACCGGTCTCTTCATCTGCGATAATACATTTACGTTTGTTTGTATCCAGACCGATTGTGGTAGAAGAAATCAGTGGATTTGGTGAAGTACCAAGGGACATGATAACAGTATCCACATCCATCACAAATTCAGATCCAGGAATCACAACCGGACGTCTTCTTCCGGATGCATCCGGTTCACCAAGTTCCATACGTACACACTTCATACCTGCTACAGCATCATCCTCGTTTACCAGTATCTCAGTTGGATTCGTCAGAAGGTCAAAGATGACACCTTCTTCTTTTGCATGATGTACTTCTTCTGCTCTTGCAGGAAGTTCTGCTTCACTTCTTCTGTACACGATATGTACTTCTGCGCCCAGACGAAGTGCTGTTCTGGCAGCATCCATTGCAACGTTACCTCCGCCTACGACAGCAACCTTCTTACCTTTTACGATCGGTGTGTCATAATCTTCACGGAATGCTTTCATCAGGTTATTTCTGGTCAGGTATTCATTTGCTGAAAATACACCTTTTGCTGTTTCACCAGGGATACCCATGAACATTGGAAGACCTGCACCGGATCCGATAAATACCGCTTCGAATCCTTCTTCATCCATTAATTCATCAATTGTGATAGAGCGGCCGATGATAACATTGGTCTCGATCTTAACTCCAAGAGATTTTACGTTTTCTACTTCTTTTGCAACAACATCCAGTTTTGGAAGACGGAACTCAGGGATACCATAAACCAGTACACCGCCTGCCTCATGAAGTGCCTCAAAGATGGTTACATCATAACCAAGTTTTGCCAGATCACCTGCACAGGTAAGTCCGGAAGGACCAGAACCGATAACAGCAACTTTCTTACCGTTTTTCTCTGCTGCCGGAACTGGCTTGATACCGTTCTCTCTCGCCCAGTCTGCTGTGAAACGTTCCAGTTTACCAATGGATACAGCCTCACCTTTGATACCACGAATACATTTTCCTTCGCACTGGCTCTCCTGTGGGCATACACGGCCACAGATTGCAGGGAGTGCGGAAGATTCTGAAATTACCTTGTAAGCTTCTTCGAAGTTACCTTCTTTTACCTGATGGATAAATCCAGGAATATTGATGCTTACAGGACAGCCCTCTACACATTTTGCTTTTTTACAGTTTAAGCATCTGGATGCTTCTTCCATTGCTTCTTCTTTGTTATATCCAAGACATACTTCGTCAAAATTAGTTGCTCTGACCTGTGGATCCTGTTCTCTGACAGGAACTTTCTTTAATACATCTGCCATTATTTGTCACCTCCACAATTTCCACATCCGCCATGATGTGTTTCACCTTCATGCAGTTTTAATAAAGCACGGCCTTCTTCTGTCTTGTAGAGAGCCTGTCTCTTCATTGCTACATTGAAATCAATCTTATGACCGTCAAATTCCGGACCATCTACGCAGGCGAATTTTACTTCATCCCCTACCATAACTCGACAGGCTCCGCACATACCGGTACCGTCTACCATGATTGGGTTCATGCTGACAACAGTCGGGATGTTTAACTTCTGAGTAGTCAGGCAGCAGAATTTCATCATGATCATCGGTCCGATGGAAACACAGTGATCATATGTCTTTCCTTCTTTCGTTACAAGATCTTCGATTACCTTTGTAACCATACCGCTTCTTCCGTAAGAACCATCATCTGTTGTGATGTAAAGGTTGCCGGATACTTCCTGCAGTTCTTTTTCCAGAATAACCAGGTCTTTTGTCTTGGCTCCAACGATAACATCCACGTCTACGCCATGTTCATGCAGCCATTTTACCTGTGGATATACAGGAGCGGTTCCTACACCACCTGCGACAAAAAGGATCTTTTTTTTCTTTACTTCTTCCAGCGGTTCTGTACATAAATCAGAAGGCTGTCCCAGAGGTCCGACGAAATCACGGAAAGAATCTCCTGCCTGAAGAGTTGCAAACTTCTCAGTAGATGCACCGATTGGCTGGAATACAATTGTAATAGTTCCTGCCTCACGGTCATAATCACAAATAGTAAGTGGAATTCTTTCGCCTACTTCATCTTTTTTTACGATGACAAACTGTCCCGGCAGGCAGTGTTTTGCAACACGAGGAGCTTCTACAACCATCTTATAGATGTTGCCGGCAAGCTTACCTGCTTCTAAAATCTTGTACATATACTTTTCCTCCTTTATATTATGCCTTTAACAGGCCAAAATCCAAAACTTATTCCATAATACTTCATTTTGTTATTTTCGTCAATATTTTGTTAAAATTTTAGACATTTTCATCTATATACTGTTCAAATTCTTCCATGGACATCAGCACCTTTCTTGGTTTGGTACCTTCTTCCGGTCCTACCACTCCTGCTTCTGAAAGCTGATCCATGATACGTGCTGCACGGTTAAATCCAATTTTAAAGACCCTTTGCAGCATACCAATAGATGCCTTGTCTTTCTCAATGATGAATTTTCCTGCCTGTACAAAATTACTGTCCAGCTCACTGCCTCCTGCTGCTCCCATGGATGACGGACTGCTCTGCGCCACAGTATTCATCCGTGCCTCCATCTGCCTGTGGTATGCTGTCATATCATTTTTCTGTGTCAGGAATTCTGTTACCTTACTTACTTCAGCATCTGAGACAAAGGACCCCTGCACACGGACCGGCTTGGAATACCCCTGTGGATAAAAGAGCATATCACCTTTTCCAAGCAGCTTTTCCGCACCTGTCATATCCAGAATGGTTCTGGAATCCACACCACTGGTTACGGAAAATGCAATTCGAGATGGCATATTTGCCTTAATCAGACCAGTTATGACATTCACAGAAGGTCTCTGTGTGGCAATGATCAGATGGATTCCAGCTGCTCTGGCAAGCTGTGCCAGACGGCAGATGGCATCTTCGACTTCTCCCGGTGCCACCATCATCAGATCAGCAAGCTCATCTACGATAATTACGATCTGTGGAAGCTTCTTCGGCTTATCCGGTGCATCCACATCATCCAGCGCTTCCACCTTCGCATTGTATCCCTTCAGATCACGCACTCCTGTCTGGGCAAACAGTTCATAACGTTTGGTCATCTCTGCAACGCCCCAGTTCAGAGCGCCAGATGCCTTCTTCGGATCCGTAACAACCGGGATAAACAGATGTGGAATTCCATTATATACGCTTAGTTCCACTACCTTCGGATCAATCATGATGAGTTTTACATCTTCCGGATCTGCCTTGTAGATAATACTCATAATCAGTGTATTGATACAGACCGATTTACCGGAACCGGTGGCACCTGCAATCAGAAGATGCGGCATCTTGGCAATATCTGTCACGACTGTTTTACCGGCAATATCTTTACCGACTGCAAAGGAGAGATTAGATTTGGCATTCTGGAATTCATCAGATTCCAGAAGTTCACGTAGATAAACAGCACTGTTTTCTTTGTTCGGAACTTCAATACCCACTGCTGCCTTTCCTGGAATCGGTGCTTCAATACGAATATCCTCTGCGGCCAGATTCAGCTTGATATCATCGGCCAGATTGACAATTTTACTGACCTTTACCCCCTGTTCCGGCTGAAGCTCATATCTGGTAACTGCCGGACCGCAGCTTACATTCGTTACGGTAACATTTACACCAAAACTGTGAAGGGTATCCTGCAGCTTTCTCGCTGTTTCTGCTACTTCATCATTGGTGTTGCCTCCGGATACGCCAGATGGCTTTTTCAGAAGATCCAGTGGTGGGAAGACATATTCTGCCTTTTCTACGGATTCATTCTGTTTAATCTCTTCAGCCACGCTGTCCACTGCCTGTTCCTGTTCTTCTCTGGTAGAATGTGGATTCTTGATCTTTGTTTTTGCCGTAATTTCTTCGGTAGTTGTTTCTTTTTTTATCGCAGGCTCTTCTATAGGTTCTTCTGCTGTTCTGTCTGATGTTTTGCCAGTTTCTTTGTGCTCTGTCTGAATTCTTCTGTCTTCTTTCGATATTTCTGGCATGGAGAATGGTTCCGGTCTGGATACTGTGTCATTGAAAGCAATAACCTCAGGTTCCACTTCACGTACTGTTTCAGAAGCCGGAGAAGCTGACGAAATCACCTGTGAACTGCCATTTCGCTGAATGGTAAACTGTAATTCCGGAAGGCTTTCTTCTCTCTTTGGCGCAGCCGTCTCCACAACAGCTGTCCGTTCTGCCTTTGTCTGAATGACTTTTGGCTTTTCTTTCCTTGGCGGAAGTTCTGGCACAGATTCTTCTGCTGCTTTTGCATTTGCCGGATCCAGCATCACGGTTTTGGCTCTGGAAGATTTCTGAATCTTCGGTACCACCTCATGAATTTCTTCCGCAACAGGAAGTCCCACATCAAACGTAGTATTCGTACTGACTCCTGTCACCACACGCTGTCGTCTCGGCTCCCTGATCACTTTGGAAAGATCCTGATTGACCGTCTTCATTTCTTCAATCTCTCTTTGCATCTGCATCTGCTTCTGAAGCTGTGCTCTTTTTCGCTTCTGCTGATTCAGTTCCCTGCGCATCCGCTTCCTGGTGTGTGCCTGTCCTATGACACTTCCGCTTTCTGAATAAATACTGTCAAACAGTGTATGCCCTGTTAAAAGGATCATGCCGATAATGAAAAGAATAATATTGCAGATCCAGGTTCCAATCTCTCCAACTATAGGATGAAATAACTGGTAAACTACTGCTCCAGCCATACCTCCGCCGTTTTTATTCTCCATACAGGAGTGATAATACTCACCCAGTGATATCTGCGAAGATACCGGATTCGATACTAATGCAAAAAAACAGCTCAGTGAAATCACCAGAACCAGTGCTGCGATCACCTTGAGCCAAGCCTGCAGACTGCCATGATTGGCAATCAGAAGTGTCATCATCAAAAACAGAAGAAACGGCATAATATATGCCATCATACCAAACAGGCCAAAGAAGAATCCACTAATGGATCTTCCAAACATTCCGCCTGCCTGAAAAGTGTTCCCAAGGAAGAAAATAATACAGAACGCAAGCAGAAGCCAGAGGAATATCTCGGCTGACAATGGTGTTCCTTTTTTTCTGGAAATATCAGGGATATTGATTTCAGAATGTCGGCTTTTCTTTGATTTTGTATCAGAAGAAGCTTTCTTTCTTCTTACGTTCTGTTTTTCT
This sequence comes from uncultured Lachnospiraceae bacterium, assembly GCA_900544685.1. GTDB lineage: Bacteria > Bacillota > Clostridia > Lachnospirales > Lachnospiraceae > Marvinbryantia. The sequence goes on from UQWA01000003.1 coordinate 58,976, forward strand.
GATCCAGCGGTTGTCTGTTTCTTGCCGGTATCTGAGGAAGCATTTGATTTCTTACTGACGCTTCGTTTTCCGGAGGTACTGGGTGACTGCGATGTGGATGTCTTTTCTTCTTTTGTATGAACAGTTGCTGTCTTTTTCTTTGTTGCCATATTTTCTCCCTTAAAATACTATCTTGTTGCAATATATGCGATAATTGAGATACTGCCAACGATCAGGCAGTATATTGCAAATCCTCTGAATTTTTTCTTTCTTACGATCCTCAGCATTTTTTTAATACAGAAATATCCCACAATTCCTGCCACTGCCGCTCCGATAAGATATATGAAAAACTGTGCTGCACCGACATGACTGCTGGCAAGCTGTGACAATTCCAGAATAGTTGCTCCTAAAATAGCCGGGATTGCCATGATAAATGAATATTTTACAGCAAAACGCTTGTCATATCCGCTGATCAGGCTGGCAGCAATGGTTGTCCCGGATCTGGAAAGACCCGGAAGCGTACTGATTCCCTGGGCAATACCAATCAGAAATGCACTGGTAAAACTGATATCCTTCGGAATCTTTGTACCGGACTCGGATGCATCTGCAATGATCAGAAGTACGGCCGTCATAATCAGACCAATTCCAGGTGCCAGCAGAGAATCATATGCCAGATTCACCAGATCCCTCGCAGCGTAACCGATCACAGCAGTTGGGATCGTCGCACACAGAATCATTACTACAAATCTCCGGTAATTATTATGTAAAACCTTTTTATATCGAACAGCATCTTTTTCTTTCTTATTGTGAATGAGGGTCGAACCGTTCTTGCCAATATCTGAAACCATCCGGACTGTTTCACCGATCATTCGCAGAACGTCTTTATAGAATACTGCGCAGATTGCAATAACAGTCCCCAAATGCAGCATTACGTCAAAGAGAAGTCCACCGTCTGTCTGTATTCCAAATAGATTCCGTAAAATCGCCAGATGCCCTGAACTGCTGACCGGTAAAAATTCTGTAACGCCCTGAACGATCCCCAAAAAAACGGACTGTATAAGTGTCATATTACTCTCCTTATCCCTGCATATATGATTTCAGATTATAGCATAAAAATCCATTTGATACAAATGTCATTGTATCAAATCATGGATTTTCTGTAATGCCTGTGAGATTCCCCCCACTTCATTGATAATATGTTCTTCTACTGCCTGACTGCCCACCAGAATGGTTCCAAGATCCTTGGTCAGCATACCTGTATCCAGCATCAACTGCTCAAGACGTTCTCTTTTGGCACCACAGTGTGATGCAATAAAGCCCAGAATACGGTTCTGCATCTGTCGAAAGTAATCATATGTCTGCGGTGCCCCTATCACAGTTCCATTCATCCGTACAGGATGAATCACCATAGTTCCAGTAGCCACAATAAAGGAATAATCAGTAGAAACAGCAATGGGAACACCGATGGAATGGCTGCCACCCAGAACCAGTGATACAGTCGGTTTACTTAAAGATGCAATCATCTCGGCTATGGCAAGTCCAGCTTCCACATCACCGCCTACCGTATTAAGCAGAACCAATACCCCCTGAATATCCCTGCTGTCTTCAATTGCCGCAAGCTGCGGTAACAGATGCTCATACTTGGTTGTTTTGCTGGTAGAAGGAAGGCACTCATGCCCTTCGATTTCACCAATAATGGAAATCAAATGAATATGGTGATCCAGAACTGCCTGACCGAATTCCTTTATGGTTTCGTCTTTATTTTCCTTTTTGTCAGATAATGTTTCCTGTCCTTTTTTCTTTTCTTCCATGTCACACCTCATACTTTTTCTTTTAGTATGCCGTATAACAAAAAGGCTTATTCACCCTATATGATAAGAAATCCCCTTATCAGTTCTGGCTGATAAAGGGATTCGCTTCACGATTCTGTCAGGAAAGAGGATATGTATAAAAATATTCTTCTTCCAAGTCATGTACCATCTTAATATACATATCTCTGCACGCCTCCATCTGATCTGATTCAATCATCTGAATACATGGGTTCAGATAAGTATCCCAGATATGGCGGTATACTTCTTCTTTGTGTCCGGAATGATTGATGTGCTTTACGATGGTTGGAGCCACATCGTAGTACTCATGGATCACCGATTCACCGTCTTCCTGACTCATCAGATAATTATCACGATAATCTCGCAATAATGTCAGTTCATAACAGTCATCCGGCTTTCCAAAGGTCTCACAGACAGCAGTGGTGATATAACACCATTTGTGCTGAAAACCAGATTGAATCTCATCTACATTGGCAGCAGAAATATTACTCTCCGGGAACTTCTCCTTCCATGAAGAAAGAATCTGTTCTTCCAGCGGCTGAACACACTGACCGTTATACTTTTTAAGTGACGGAAGGAAATATACTACCATAAACAGATTCAGATTCATGGAAAGCTGTACTTTTTTTGCCTTCTTTTTTTCCCTTCCAAGAAGGGAAACAGCTTTTCCTGACACAGCTTCTGCCATATTCTTTATATATTGTTCTTTATTAATCGCATTATGATAGCCATCTTCCAGTGCCTGATATGACGGGAAATGTGACTCATAGAACTGTGTAAAAGCATCCATATAATACTTTTTATGAAACCTGTCCAGCAATTGATCCATATTTTCAAAAACATCTTCCATTCCGTGAAGAGCGGTCAGATATGTATTCTCCATAATTATTCCTCCAGATTGGTGTATACGTTCTGTACATCATCATCTTCGTCAAGAAGATCCAGGGTTCTCTGTAAATTTTTCAGCATAGTCTCATCCGTAAGTGCCACATAATTCTGTGGAATCATGGTAACTTCCGCAGATGCCATGGCAATACCCTCTTTTTCCAGTGCTTCTCTGATTGTGCTGAATTCATCCGGATCAGTAATAATTTCAAAGCTGTCGTCTTCTTCTGAGAAGTCCTCTGCACCTGCGTCCAGGGCGATCATCATTAGATCATCCGCATCCATTTCGCATTCTTCTTTGTCAATGATGATCTGACCTTTTTTATCAAAACTATAAGATACACAGCCTGGTGTTCCGATGCTTCCGCTTCCCTTGGTAAAAGCACTTCTTACATTGGCAGCAGTACGGTTCTTATTATCTGTCAGGGCATCTACAATGATTGCAATTCCGCCTGGTCCGTATCCCTCGTAGGAAACATACTCGTAATTTACAGAATTGGCATCACCAGCTGCTTTCTTAATACCGCGGTCGATTGTATCATTCGGCATATTGTTTGCTTTTGCCTTGGCAATGACATCACGCAGTCTGCTGTTGTTAGCAGGATCTGCACCGCCCTCTTTTACTGCAACGGCAATTTCACGGCCGATGATCGTAAAAATCTTTCCCTTAGCTGCATCATTCTTTTCCTTTTTGTGCTTGATATTTGCGAACTTTGAATGTCCTGACATAATAATTTTTCTCCTTTATTCCTGTGTTTTTACAACATTGGTTCCTTCCGGAAGCCTCTGTACTTTTACTGTTTCAATCATCTTATTGGCAACTTTTTCAATCTGAAACAGATATCCGTTTGCCTGTATTTGGGAGTGTTCATCCTCATCTGGTATCTTATCCAGCTTAGAGATCAGATAACCGTTCAGTGTTTCAAATTCTGTTTCACCAAATTCCGTTCCCAGTTCTTCTTCTACCTGCTCCAGAGGTGCCAGACCTGAAATCAGGTATGTATGCTGATCCAGCTTCTGGATAAGTGGTTCATCATTATCGTATTCGTCCTGAATATTTCCGACTATCACCTCAAGAATATCTTCCATCGCCACGAGACCGGCTGTTTGTCCATATTCATCTGCAATGATCACCATCTGAAGTTTCTGAGACTGCATCATCTGAAAAAGGCTGGTTACTTCCTTCGTCTCAGGAATAAACACTGCTTCTCTGAGAAGCCCTTTGATATCACGGATTTTCCAGTCTGCAAATCCCTTCTGCGTCATATATCTCATTGCGTCTTTCAAAAACAGAATTCCGATTACATTATCCATGTTTTCTTCATAAACCGGAAATCTGGAATGACTGTCATTTAACATAAAATCAAGGGCATCCTTCAGCGTCATCTCACAATCAATTCCTACAATATGACGTCTGTGAGTCATCACATCCTGTGCCTGCTTGCTGGCAAGATCAAAAATGTTCTTGATCATCTCTGATTCATCTGACCGAATGATTCCCTGCTGACATCCTTCCTCAACCATAGAGACAATCTCGCTCTGGAATTCCTCTTCTGTAGGAGTGGAAATTCCAAATTGCTGGGCAAGACGCTCCATAAAAGACTTTGACAATTTTGTACATCCTTTCTATTTATCATAGATTCATCGTTTAAATATAACATTGATCTGCTGTTTCGTCAAGACAGGTATGTACCTAATTCAAGACTGACCATTAGCGCCGCATCGATTTTTTTCAGAATTCCTTCATCCAGATGGCAGACTTTATCTCTTAACCTGGACTTATCGATGGTACGGAGCTGTTCCAGCAGTATGACAGAATCTTTCACAATATGGTATCTGGCAGCATCAATCTCTATATGCGTTGGCAGCTTTGCCTTATTCATTCTGGACGTAATGGCTGCAACGATCACTGTCGGGCTGTGTCTGTTACCGATGTCATTCTGGATAACCAGAACCGGACGGATGCCACCCTGTTCTGAACCAATCACCGGTCTGAGATCTGCATAAAATATATCACCTCTGCGAATAACCAAAATAATCCACACTCCATTTTTCTATTTATCCGGATGGCTGGAGTATTTCCAATCTTTTTTCAATTATGCATCTGCTCTACTATATGTGAAAGAAAACTTTTTGGTAACTTTTCAGAACTTACTTGTTATCTGTTTTCCCCCCCCCAGATACACGCGAGGAACCCTTTTGCTGACACAACAGACAAATTCATACGGGAATCGTCCACACAGATCTGACAATTCCTCTACGGTAATCTCTTCCTCCTGATCCTGTCCGAGAAGCGTTACCTCATCTCCTCTGGATACATCCGGAATCTCTGTCACATCCACCATAAACTGATCCATGCAGACTCTTCCCAGTATCTGTGCACGTTTTCCATGAATCAGTACACTGGCTTTGCCGGAAAGCATTCGCGGATAACCGTCCGCATATCCTGTTGGAATGGTGGCTATCTTCATTTTCTTTGGAGTTACAAATGTACCGCCATAGCTTATCTGTTCCCCTGCTTCTACTTCTTTTACAAAAGCAATGTCTGACTTCCATGACATCACAGGTTTGAGCGGGACTTTTTCTTTCTGCACTTCATCGGATGGATAGATGCCGTATATGGTAATACCTGCCCGCACCACATCCAGATTAGCATAAGGCATATCGATAATCCCAGCGCTGTTGGAACAATGGCAGACCGGAATGGACACTCCCCAGTCCTGAAGTTGTCTGTGGAAATCCATGTAACGGCGGAACTGTCTGTCTGCATAGATCTTATCTGTCTCGTCTGCCCTGGCAAAGTGAGTAAACATTCCCTCGATCTGTAAATACGCCATCTGACTGATTTTACAGATAACAGCAGCACTTTTCTGGGTATCTTTAAAACCAATTCGGTTCATACCCGTATCCAGCGCAATGTGAATTTTGGCTTTTTTATGAATCTGTTCTGCGTAAGATGCGATCTTTTCTGCCGTTTCCAGATCAAATACCGGCATTCTGACTTCCTTTTCAATCAGTTTTTCATAATGCTCCTCAAATACATATCCAAGAACCAGAATCGGCTTCTGAATTCCCGCATCACGAAGCTCCAGTGCCTCTTCAGCAGTCGCCGTAGCAAATCCCCAGATATAAGAGAATGTCTCCAGGAATTTTCCTACCGTAACTGCTCCATGTCCATATGCATCTGCCTTGATAACAGCAATTATCTGTGTACCTTCCCTGATATTTTTTCTCATCGATTCAAAATTATATGCAATCGCATCCAGATCCACGGTCACATACGTTCTGCTATAACTGTTCATGATACCCCTTTCATTCTATACCATATAAAATTCGATCAGCAATATCTCCTGCCATCATGGAATAAGTTCCACGTTCTCTCCGTACAGCATCACCTGCCAGTCCATGTACATATACGCCCAGTCTGGCAGCCTCAAAAAGTTCCATTTTCTGTGCCAGAAATGCACCGATCACTCCGGTCAGCACATCCCCGCTTCCTCCAGTCGCCATTCCATGATTCCCTGTATTGTTAATATATTCGTCCTGTCCATCCGTCACAACGGTATGACTGCCTTTTAATACTGTGATCAGATGATGATCCCGCGCATAGGCAGCCGCTGTTTCACTGCGGTGCGCCTGTATCTCCTTTACCGGAATGTCCGTAAGACGGCTCATTTCCATGGGATGGGGTGTCACAACAAACGGATCTTTCACCAGCTTATACCATTGTGGATGAGCTGCCAGGAGATTTAATGCATCTGCATCCAGTATCTTTGGAAGTCTGCTTTTTAATACTGTCTGCAGAATTTCTCCTGCACATGGCGACTGACCAAGCCCCGGTCCTGCTGCCACGGCTGTTTTTCCCTGAAGCGCAGTCTCAAGCTGGGATCTGTCCCAGTGTTCATGCTCATAAGTAATTAATACCGCCTCTGGCAGAAGCTCCTGTAAAATCACACGGTTGCACTCTTCTGTATAGATGTAGACTAGTCCAACGCCGCTGCGGTAGGCTGCCTTTCCCGCAAGATAAGCTGCTCCACACATATTACGGCTGCCAGCAACCAGCAAAAGTTTTCCATAGTCGCCCTTATTGGAATCGTCATACCTTGGTGGCAGTTTTTCTTTCAGTTCCCATTCTTGATAAGATTGTATCCGCATTTACACTCCAAAAGAAAGGCTGCCAAATTATTCACGGAACGTCCCGGAAAGCCTCTGGCAGCGCTGCTTTTTATTTTTTTCTGTCTTTTCTGTTAATATTATAAGATAACTGCATCAGACTCTCTGACAAATGCACATTCTCGACCACGATATCCGATGGCAGATCAAGATCCGTATGAGCAAAATTCCAGATTGCCTTAACCCCGCCCTTTATCAGCAGTGGCGCAATTTCTTCCGCTCCAGTCTTCGGCAGTGTCAGTGCTGCAATGTCAATATCATGTGAATCCAGAAAAGCCGGCAATTTATCATCCGTCATAATCTGTATTCCACGTATGGTTGTTCCTTCCAGATCAGAATTGGTATCAAAAATCCCGATAATACGAAATCCACGTTTTTCGAATTTTACATAATTTGCAATTGCCTGTCCCAGATGTCCGGCACCGATAATGATCATATTGTAAGTCTTGTCGAGCCCAAGGATCTTTCCAATCTCATTGTAAAGGTATTTTACATTGTATCCATATCCCTGCTGCCCGAATCCGCCAAAATTATTCAAATCCTGACGGATCTGTGATGCAGTAACCTGCATTCTGTCACTTAATTCATTTGATGAAATACGCTCCACTTTGTGTTCAAGTAATTCGCCCAGATATCGGTAGTAGCGTGGAAGACGTTTTATCACGGCCTTTGAAATTTCCCGCTCCTGCACTGATTCGTCACCCCCGTAAATTGAATTTTCTAATGCCTTTCTTTCAGTATACATTACTGTTAAATACTTGTCAATTAATGAGATGCTGTAATAAATGCATGATAAATTGCACGGGTTGCTTTTTCAAAGTCTTTTTCATTGACACCGATGATGATATTCAGTTCGCTGGAACCCTGATCAATCATACGGATATTAATATCCTCTTTTGCAAGAGCTGTAAACAACTTGCCTGCGGTTCCTTCTGTAGACTTCATTCCTCTTCCAACTACTGCGATCAGTGCAATATTGGAATGGATCTCCAGAAAATCAGGATCTACATTACGATGCAGTCCTGCCAGAATTTTCTGTTCTTTTTCCTCAAAGTCAGACTGCTGTACAAATACACTCATAGTATCAATACCGGATGGCATATGTTCGAAAGATATCCCATTTTCTTCGAAAACGCTTAACACTCTTCTACCAAATCCAATCTCTGTATTCATACGGTCCTTTTCCAGATTGACAGAAGCAAATCCCTTCTTGCCTGCAATACCTGTAATGGTATATTTGGGTCTCTTACATGTGCTCTCTACAATCAAGGTACCAGGTGCAGATGGATCATTGGTATTCTTGATATTAATTGGAATACCTTCTCTTCTGACCGGGAAAATTGCTTCATCATGAAGTACAGACGCACCCATATAGGCAAGCTCACGCAGTTCTCGGTAAGTGATAATCTCGATCGGTTCCGGATTTTCAACAATATGTGGATCCGTTACCAGAAATCCAGATACATCGGTCCAGTTCTCATACAGATCTGCTTTCACTGCACGTGCAACAATAGATCCTGTAATATCAGATCCACCTCTGGAAAATGTCTTGATGGTTCCGTTTGGCATAGCACCATAGAATCCAGGAATGACAGCACGGTCTGTCTTCTCCAGACGTATACTCAGAATATTATTTGTCTTTTCAGAATCAAATTCGCCGTTTTCATCAAAAAAGATCACTTCTGCTGCATCGATGAATTCAAAACCAAGATAGTTTGCCATAATGATACCATTCAGGTATTCGCCTCTGGAGGCTGCATAATTCACTCCTGCACCATTTTTGAAGTATTCATAAATCTTATCAAATTCCTTATCCAGTGAAAGATCCAGGTGTAATCCTTCAATGATCTCATTATATCTTTCATGGATCTTATCCAGTTTTTCTTCAAAATTACTTCCGCTTACTGCGGTATCATAGCAATCATAAAGCATATCAGTGACCTTGGTATCTCCACTGAAACGTTTGCCCGGAGCGGATGGAATCACATATCTTCTGTGTTTGTCTGCTGTAATAATACTTTTTACCTTGCTGAATTGCTGTGCACTTGCCAGCGAGCTTCCTCCGAACTTTACTACTTTTTTCATACGAAATCCTCCTATGTATTGCTTCAATGTAATATATTACTGCATTTTTTGCAAAAAAGCTAGAGTAAATTAAAGGAATATGTTAAACTGTATCCGGCAATGCCCAAATCAGTTAGAAATAGGATGTGAATTATGATATTATCTTGCAGTCATATAGATAAGGCTTTTGGAGCCAAACGTATTTTAAAAGATGTTACCTTTCATGTAGAGGAGCGGGAAAAAGTTGCCGTTGTGGGAATCAACGGTGCAGGAAAGTCCACCCTTCTGAAAATTATTATGAAACAGTTAGCTGCCGATCAGGGAGAGGTTACTCTGTCCAAGGGTGCAACCATCGGCTATCTGGCACAGCATGAAGCAGTATCCAGCGAACACACAATCTACGAAGAGCTTCTGGAAGTGAAAAAAGACATTATTGCAATGGAAGAAAAGATCCGTTCACTGGAACAGGATATGAAGAATCAGGAGGGCGAGATACTCTCTGCCACACTGGATCTTTACCATCGCCTGAGCACAGAATTTGAGAACCAGAACGGCTATGCATACAAAAGTGAGCTAACCGGTGTCTTGAAGGGTCTGGGATTTGAAGAAGAAGAATTTGCCAAGTCCATCTCCACTCTTTCCGGTGGACAGAAAACACGCGTTGCACTGGGTAAACTGCTGCTCTCCCGCCCGGATATTATCTTGCTGGATGAACCAACCAACCATCTGGATATGAATTCCATTGCCTGGCTGGAAACTTTCCTTCTGAACTATCCTGGTGCTGTCCTGATCGTGGCACATGACCGTTATTTCTTAAATAAAGTAGTAACCAAGGTCGTGGAACTGGATAACGGAAAGGCGACGGTCTTTCTCGGTAATTATGCTGATTATGCACAGAAAAAAGCAATGCTGCGTGATGCCCAGCTGAAAGCATGGATGAATCAGCAACAGGAAATTAAGCATCAGGAGCAGGTCATCGCAAAACTAAAATCCTTCAACCGGGAAAAAAGCATTAAGCGTGCAGAAAGCCGGGAAAAGATGCTGGATAAGATAGAACGTCTGGACAAACCGGTGGAACTGGACAATGAGATCCATCTTCAGCTTCATCCTCGTGTGGAGAGCGGTGAAGATGTTTTGAAAGTAGAACATCTGTCCAAGTCTTTCGACAATCTTTCTCTGTTTTCTGACTTGAACTTTTCTATAAAACGCGGAGAAAAAGTGGCTATTATTGGCAATAACGGAACCGGTAAAACAACGATTTTGAAAATCATTAATTCTGTTATCGAAGCAGATGCCGGTTCTTTCACACTGGGAAGCAAGGTGCATATCGGATATTACGATCAGGAGCATCATGTTCTGCACATGGAAAAAACATTATTTGAGGAAATTGCAGACGATTATCCAACGTTAACCAATACAGAGATCCGCAATACACTGGCAGCATTTCTCTTTACCGGAGATGACGTATTTAAGCAGATCAAAGATTTAAGTGGTGGGGAACGTGGACGTGTGTCTCTTGCCAAGCTGATGCTGTCTGAAGCAAATTTCCTGATTCTGGATGAACCGACAAACCATCTGGACATTATATCTAAAGAGATCTTGGAAAATGCCCTGAATCAGTATACCGGAACGGTGCTGTATGTTTCTCATGACCGTTATTTCATTAATCAGACTGCCAGCCGGATTCTCGATCTTACCGGAAACACGCTGGTCAATTACATCGGAAATTATGACTATTATCTGGAAAAGCGTGAAGAACTGACACGCATTTATGCGCCATCTTCCGATACGGCTGTTTCTGAGAACAAGACAGTATCCGAAACACCTTCCAGTAATAAGGATGACTGGCAAAAACGTAAAGAAGAACAGGCCAAAGAACGCAAACGCCAAAATGACCTGAAAAAAACAGAAGATCAGATCCAGAAGCTGGAAGCCAGAGATCAGGAAATTGACGATCTGATGTGTCTGGAATCAGTCTACACTGATGTGGAAAAATGCATGGAACTGAATAAAGAAAAAACAGAAATCGCAGGCAAACTGGAATCTCTGTATGAAGTCTGGGAATCCTTGATGTAAGGACTTTATACAGAAAAATAAAATTTCAGTAAAACAAAGAACACATGAACTACAGACAGCTCATGTGTTCTTTCGCTTTTTGGTTATTTTACTTCTTATAAGGAAGCCTCCAGATTTTCACGAATGGCGAGAATAAAATCTTTGCTGTTCAATACCACTGGATGCTCTAATGTGGTTATCAGAGCCAGGTCTTTGGTCATCTTTCCGCTCTCGATGGTATCCAGAGTTGCCTTTTCCAGTTTATCAGCAAACGTCATTAATTCTGGAATCTGATCCAGTTCGCCCCTTTTTCTCAAGGCGCCGCTCCATGCAAAAATCGTTGCCACTGAATTAGTAGAGGTCTCTTCTCCCTTCAGGTGTTTGTAATAGTGTCGCTGTACGGTTCCATGTGCTGCTTCATACTCAAAATTACCATCTGGAGAAACCAGCACAGAGGTCATCATGGCAAGAGAACCAAATGCAGAGGAAATCATATCACTCATAACGTCACCGTCATAATTCTTGCATGCCCAGATATAACCGCCCTCTGATTTCATAACACGTGCCACCGCATCATCAATCAGGGTATAGAAATAGGTAATACCGGCTTCTTTGAACTTGTCAGTATATTCCTTTTCATAGATTCCCTGCATAATATCTTTAAACGTATGATCATATTTTTTGGAAATGGTATCCTTGGTGGCAAACCAGAGATCCTGTCTGGTATCCAGCGCATAAGAAAAACAGCTTCTGGCATAGCTCTCAATGGACTTGTTCAGATTATGCATAGCCTGAAGTACGCCAGGTCCTTTAAATTCATGGATTGTTTCTTTCATAACAGTTCCGTCTTCACCTGTAAATACCAGTTCAGCCTTTCCAGGTCCTGGTACTTTCATTTCAACAGATTTATATACATCACCATAAGCATGTCTTGCTATAGTAATCGGTTTCTTCCAGGTACGGACATTCGGCTCAATGCCCTTTACAATAATTGGAGTACGGAATACCGTTCCGTCCAGCAGTGCACGGATGGTGCCGTTCGGACTTTTCCACATCTCTTTCAGATGATATTCTTCCATACGGGCAGCGTTTGGTGTGATGGTTGCACATTTTACTGCGACACCGTATTTCTTTGTTGCCATTGCACTGTCTGTTGTTACCTGGTCATTAGTAGCATCTCTGTGTTCCAGCCCAAGATCATAATACTCTGTCTTCAGATCAATAAATGGCAGTAATAATTCATCCTTAATCATTTTCCAGAGTATTCTGGTCATTTCATCGCCGTCCATCTCTACCAGTGGGGTTGTCATTTTAATTTTATTCATTATTTGTCCTCATCTCTCTATGATTCATGTTCCATATGAATGTTGGCAATTGCATTTAAGATATGCCTGGTTGCCAGTTCATCTGCCTTTTTTGCATCTTTCGCTTTAATTGCTTCCAGAATCTCCTCATGTTCCTGAGTAGACTTCTTTGCCCGTTCCTGACGCTTCAGAGAACGCAGTCTCGCTTTCTGTACATACTGATGATAATCTTTTAACTGGTGCTCTAGCATTTTACTTCCACAGGATTCAAAAAGTACTTCATGAAACTGGCTATCCATATTCAGCAGATGCTCCATATCTTTTTTTTCTTCGTAAAACTTGGAAAGGAGAATAATCTCTTCTAATTTATCCAGTTGTGGCTGCGTAATGAATGAAACAGCCATCTCTGCACACAGCCCTTCCAGACGTGCACGGATACGGAAAATATCTTCCACATCTTTGGCAGTAATTCCTTTTACATGGGCACCTCTGTTCGGGAAAATCTCTACCAGCCCTTCCTGCTCAAGCTGGCGGAGTGCCTCTCTTACAGGTGTACGGCTGACACCCAGCTTCTTGGAAAGACTAATCTCCCTCAGTTCTGCCCCATCCTCGAATTCACCTGCAAGAATACTGTTTTTTAACTGGGTAAATACTTTCCCGCCTAATGAATAATGATCGTCCATTCTCTTCTCCCGTTATACCAGATCATAATTTAATTTGGAACAGCAGTCTGCGATCACATCTGTCAGTTCATCATCTGTAATAACAGTTACACGTCCTTCGTCATATTCGTGATCTACCCATGTTTTTACCATCTTAACCAGTTCACATTCTTTGTCCAGTTTTTTCTCTGCCGGCAGCTTATAGTATGTGTTAATCCAATGAGCAATACCTGCAAGACCGGATGTGTTGGATACTGATACCAAAACTGGTCTGTTCAGGAATTTTTCTGTATCAAAGATATTGTAGATCTCTTCATTTTTCAAAAGACCATCTGCATGAATACCTGCTCTTGTCACATTAAAATTCTTGCCGACAAATGGAGTACGTGACGGCACGGTATATCCAATTTCTTTTTCATAGTATTCTTTTAATTCTGTAATGACTGTGGTATCCATACCATCCAGTGATCCACGAAGCTGTGCATATTCAAATACCATTGCTTCCAGTGGTGTGTTACCGGTACGTTCACCGATTCCAAACAGAGAGCAGTTCACACCGGATGCACCGTAGAGCCATGCTGTAGTAGAGTTGCTGACAGCCTTATAGAAGTCATTGTGGCCATGCCACTCAATCATTTCACTTGGAACTCCGGCATGAGTCATAATACCATAAATGATACCCTGTACAGAACGGGGAATCACGGCACCTGGATAGTTCACACCATATCCCATGGTATCACAGCATCTTACTTTTACCGGAATTTTATATTCTTCTGACAGCTTCATTAATTCCAGACAAAATGGAATGACATAACCATAGATGTCTGCTCTTGTAATATCTTCCAGATGACATCTTGGACTGATTCCCATATCCAGACAATCTCTGACGATGCTTAAATAGTGGAACATTGCCTGGAAACGTGTCATTTTCATCTTATAAAAAATATGATAATCGGAGCAACTTACCAGAATACCTGTTTCTTTTAATCCCATATCTTTTACAAGCTGGAAATCTTTCTTATTCGCACGGATCCAACTGGTAACTTCCGGGAACTGATATCCTTTTTCCAGACATTTCTCTACCGCATCACGATCCTTCTTGCTGTACAGGAAAAACTCACAGGCACGTATCTTTCCGTTCGGACCGCCAAGTTTATGAAAATAGTCATAAATTCTTACAATCTGTTCAGTGGTATAAGGTTCTCTGGATTGCTGACCATCACGGAAGGTTGTATCTGTAATCCAGATATCATCTGGCATGTGATGAGGTACAACTCGGTCATTAAATGCTATTTTCGGTACTTCATCGTACGGGAAAAGATTACGGAACACGTTCGGTGACTGTACATCAACCAGGGGATACATATGTTCTTCCAGTTCCAGAAGATTGGTCTTTTCATTCATTTTGACTTTTCTGTTTTCCATGATAACTCCTCGATTCGATTGGTTTACTTAGTTTTGTATAATTGTATACAAATATACAAAACTTGTCAAGAATAAAACAAAGTTTTTTCAGTAAAAAAATAGCGGAGCTGCAATTGCAGCCCCGCCAGATAGGTTTTCTGTTTATTTTTCTTCTCCATAATAGGATTTCAGATACAGTTCTTTAATCTCAGATACAAGCGGATATCTTGGGTTTGCGCCGGTACACTGGTCATTGAATGCCTGCTCGGACATCTCATCCAGAGTATCCAGGAAATGCTTTTCATCTACATTGTAATCTTTAATGTTTGGCTTGATCTCGATGGTACGCATAAGTTCATCTAGTTTAGCCAGAAGTTTTTCAAATACTTCCTGATCATTCTTGCCTGTCAGACCAACAGATCTTCCGATCTCTGCATAGCGCTGCAGAGCATGCGGATACTGGTACTGTGGGAAAGTTCCCATCTTAGTCGGAACTTCAGCACTGTTGTAACGCATTACATTTAACAGAACCAGTGCATTTGCAATACCGTGTGGCAAATGGTGGAATGCACCAAGCTTGTGAGCCAGTGAGTGGTTCAGTCCCAGGAATGCATTAGCAAATGCCATACCAGCCATACAGGATGCATTTGCCATATGGTCTCTTGCCTCGACATCATTGCCATCCTTGTATGCTCTTGGCAGATATTCAAATACCAGCTTGATTGCTCGAAGTGCAAGGCTGTCTGTATAATCGGAAGCCATAATAGATACATATGCTTCAATGGCATGTGTCATAACGTCAATACCGGATGCACAGGTCAGACCCTTAGGTGCACTCATCATATTATCCGTATCTACGATGGACATGTCCGGCATCAGTTCATAATCAGCCAGTGGCCATTTGATTCCGGTATCACGGTCTGTAATGATCGCAAATGGTGTTACCTCAGAACCGGTACCTGAAGAGGTAGGAATGGCGATGAAATAAGCTTTCTTACCCATCTTAGGATAGGTGTAAACTCTCTTACGGATATCCATGAAGTCCATAGACATTTCTGAGAAATCAGCATCTGGATTCTCGTATAACATCCACATAACCTTACCGGCATCCATTGCAGAACCGCCACCCATTGCGATGATGCAGTCCGGTTCAAAAGCTCTCATTGCTGCTGCACCTGCTCTTGCACTTGCCAGTGAAGGATCAGGTTCAACATCTGAGAAGCAGGTATGTACGATACCCATCTGGTCCAGTTTATCTTCGATCTTTTTGGTAAAACCATTCTTATACAGGAAAGAGTCCGTTACGATAAAGCATCTCTTCTTGCCCATTACATTTTTCAGTTCATCCAGGGCAACCGGGGTACAGCCCTTCTTAAAGTATACTTTTTCCGGAGTGCGCATCCAAAGCATGTTTTCTCTCCTTTCCGCAACGGTCTTAATATTGATCAAATGTTTTACTCCTACGTTTTCGGAAACAGAGTTACCGCCCCAACTTCCACATCCCAGTGTCAGTGACGGTGCAAGTTTGAAATTGTAAAGATCACCAATACCACCCTGAGAAGACGGTGTATTGATCAGAATACGACAGGTCTTCATCATAGCAGCATGTTTTGCCATCTTTTCTTTTTCATTCACATTAATATAAAGAGAAGAAGTATGACCATATCCACCATCTGCAACAAGCTGTTCAGCCTTCTGTAATGCGTCATCAAAGTCTTTTGCCTTGTACATGGCAAGAACCGGTGAAAGCTTTTCATGTGCGAATGGTTCACTGATATCTACAGATTCTACTTCACCAATCAGAATCTTGGTCTCTTCCGGAACTTCTACACCTGCCATCTTCGCAATGGTAGCTGCTTTCTGGCCAACGATCTTGGCATTTAATGCGCCATTGATAAGAATGACAGATCTGACTTTATCCAGTTCATCTTTTTTCAGGAAATAACATCCACGATACTTGAACTCATCCTTAACAGCCTTGTAAATGCTCTCCAGAACCGTTACAGACTGTTCAGAAGCACAGATCATACCATTATCAAAGGTCTTGGAATGAATAATGGAGTTCACAGCCAGCTTGATATCTGCGGAATCATCGATGATAACCGGTGTATTACCAGGACCAACACCCAGTGCAGGCTTACCTGAAGAATAAGCGGCCTTAACCATTCCAGGTCCGCCGGTAGCCAGAATACAGTCAGCTTCCTGCATAACCTTGTTTGTCAGTTCCAGTGACGGAACATCTATGCATTTAATAATGCCCTTTGGTGCTCCGGCTGCCACTGCCGCTTCCAGTACGATCTTAGCAGCTTCTGCAGTACACTGTTTTGCTCTCGGATGCGGGCTGATAATGATACCATTTCTGGTCTTCAGACAAATCAGCGTCTTGAAAATTGCGGTAGAGGTTGGATTCGTTGTAGGAATTACCGCTGCGATCACACCAAGTGGCTCTGCGATCTTCTTAATACCATATACAGGATCTTCTTCGATGACACCGCAGGTCTTGGTGTTCTTATATGCATTGTACATATACTCTGCTGCGTAATGGTTCTTAATAACCTTGTCTTCCATTACTCCCATGCCAGTCTCTTCAACTGCCATCTTGGATAATGGAATACGTGCCTTGTTTGCTGCTGTTGCTGCAGCTTTGAAAATTGCATCTACCTGTTCCTGTGTGTAGGTTGCGTAAATCTTCTGTGCCTCACGCAGTTCCTGCATCGCAAGTTCCAGATCCTCCAGAGTTTCAATGCTGTTCCTTTTGATTGTTTTGTCAGCCATCTGTGTCCTCCTTTAAAAATTTTATATTGTTAATTATTTAACTATATCCCATTTTAACTTATTGTTAAAGTTTTGTCAATGAACAATTTTCACATATATTGTTAGGAAATAATAGAACTTTTAGATAAATTGATAAAAAATAATCAGAGTATAAAAAATCCCCGGCAGCTGCGGAATCTGCCGGGGATTCATGCCGTTCTCTTGTTATGCGGATTAACAAGAATCTCCGGTATGAAGGAGGTATTTGTGTAATCTCCTACTGAGATTCATCCATTCAATGTAAGCGTTTTAAAGTTGTCTTTAAAACAAAAATGTGCCTGCTCACCCATGCAGTCACGTCTCACAAACGATGTCGTTTGGTTGGATGCTTGCGCTGTATCTGGAGCACATCTCATTTATTAAGCAGGTTTCCTGGCTTACAGATCATCATATGGTTCCACCTTCTCACACTCTTGGGTTGTGCAATGGTATATTGGACCTACTCCCTGATTACAGTGACCAGTTCGCTTGGGATTCTCACCCAATTCCCTTTTCATGATAGCTCATGCACTTAATAAAGTAATATTCAATTACACAATCATAGTATAGGTCAAATTTCGGTTATTGTCAATAATTTTTTACGAACTTATCGACTTATTTTTGTGCTCTATAAATAAAAGATTACTGATCATTCTATGACCAGTAACCTTCACAGTAAGTAATTATTTTCCACGAAACAGATCCTTCAGAATCTGATCTGCACTCATTTTCCGGTATCCATCCGGATCTGTCATCACCGATTTCCCGGATATATCCCAGCGCATCCGGTGATAGTCTCTGAGATAGGATCTGCCACGGCTGCAGTCTCCAAATTTTTTATAGTAAGCCGGATAATATTTTTTCATGTAACGCTTTGCCAGCTTTACTGCCTGACTGTTGGATTTGCCTGACGGAGTGCTGGTGCCGCATAAGGTAACTCCAGGTGGGCTGGAATGCAGTAATACTACGCTTCCATCCTTACAGGTACCTACTACCATGTAGACGTGACCGGATGGCAAACTCATAATATCTCCAGCCTGGTGGGTTTTCACTTTTCTCCTGTTTGTAAACCTTCCCCAGCCACGTTTGGCAAAATTCTTTGCCATGTTTTCTGCATACATGACATAACCTTTTTTTCCGTTTTTGGTCTCCATGACATTATAAATACACCAGCCGATATAACCAGAGCAGTCCAGTCCTTTGGAAGAATGATATCGATAATTCTGGTAATTATAGTATTTGTTCTGTTTTTTGTAGAACTTTTTCCAGGAAGCACTGACTCCTATGGTCTTAGCTTCTTTACTGGCACCATTGGTGCCCCAGCCACCGCCCCATATATACAGAGTACTGCCTACTGGCTTTAATCCTGTCTGGAGAAGCTGCTTAATTGTTGCACGTTTCGCCGCTGCACTGGCAGAAAAGCCTGACAGCAGAACGCAGAGCAGGCAGACTCCAAGTATTGGTAATATCCGTTTCTTCTCTTTCATCTCTTCCCTCATTTTCGTAATAGAAACAGCCGGAGTCATTCCCCGGCTGTATTCTTCAAGTTCTGTTATAAATTTTATAATGTTCTCATAGCTGCTTCTACAACATGACCAACCAGTACAGAAGTCGTAACGCTTCCAACTCCGCCAGGAACCGGTGTGATGGCATCTACGATCGGCTCTACTGCTGCATAATCAACATCTCCGCATAATTTACCTTCTGCATTTACATTGATTCCTACATCAATAACGGTCTGTCCTTCTTTCACATACTCAGCACCTACCACACCTGCACGTCCAGCTGCTACAATAATGATATCTGCTTCACGTGCTACAGATGGCATATCTACAGTCTTAGTATGGCAGATGGTAACAGTTGCGTTCTTCTTTACCAGCATCATAGCTGCCGGTTTACCAACTACCAGGCTTCGTCCGATAACAACTGCTTTTTTACCGGTGCAGTCGATCTGATAATGATCCAGAATCTCCATACAAGCCTGCGGAGTACATGGAGGGAAACCAATCTTCTTTCCAGTAAATACACCAGACATGGACAAGTCTGTCATACAGTCTACGTCTTTTTCAGGAGCCAGTGCATTCTCGATCACTGCCTGATTCAAATGTTTTGGTAACGGACGGAATAATAATACGCCATGAATATGAGTATCTTTGTTGACCTTATCGATGGTTGCCAGCAGATCTTCCTGTGTTACATCTTCTGGGAGAAGGATCTTTTCACATGCAACACCAAGAGTTTCACAACGCTTTGTTGCACCCTTTTCATAAGAAATATCACTTGGATTTTCACCTACTCGGATGATGCAGAGAGTAGGATTCACACCTTTTTCCTGGCAAGCTGCCACATTTGCTTTAATTCTCTCGTTTAATGCTGCGGTAACTTCCTTACCTAATAACTGTTTTGCCATAATAGCTCCTTTCATACCTTACCTATATATTCATAACTGTTTTGTATCTCCACACAGATACTCAGTTATTTTAAACGGCCTAATACGCTGTCAAAGATCTGGTCTGCCTTCACGGTATATTCGTCCAGCATCTTGTCGCACTTCTCATTTAACTGTGCTGCCAGTTCTTTGTCTGCCATGGACTTGGTATTGATATATACATTCAGGCTGGCACCTTTTAATGCAGCCTTTGCAAAAGCTACACCAACACCTGCATCACTGATCGCAAGAGTAGATCCCTTAGCGGCAAATTCTGCAATGATATCAATGGCTTCACAGCATTTTTCCATAATCTCCATCGGAACGGAGCAGGCATCTTTTAATACGATTGCCATTACACGTGCTTTTTCAGCCTTTTCTTCCTCTGTCTCTCTTGGCATGCCATAAGCCTTGGAAAGTGGCTCAAATACTTCTGCATCTCTTTCGATCAGACGAAGGAAATCTTTCTGAAGCTGGTCACATTTACCCTTCAGCTCCCACATTTCTTCTTCTACTTCTGCGTATTTTTTCTTGCCAACTGTCAGGCTGCCAACCATGTTGCCAAGGGCTGTACCGATTGCGCCAACCAGTGCAGATGCTCCACCACCGCCCGGAACTGGTGCTTTTGATGCTAATACTTCCACAAATTCATTGCATGGTACTGTAGAAAATCCCATAATTCATCCTCCATTTACTGCATTTTTTTTAATGTGGTAATACTTATATCTCCTACAACTGCCAGATCATATGTCTCAAATGACAGCGGGAAATTATCTGAAAATAATATCTGTGATGATGGTGGAAACTCATCATCACCAGTCCAGAGAATAAACCTTACAAAATGACCGTTAATAAACTCAATCTCATAAGATACATCTCCGTAAGTCAGCTTCTTCGCACCCAGGCGCTCCATAATATTCGAAAACTTGTCCAGCTTAAATCCAAATCCGTAGGCAAGGCGCATCAGACATCTGCCCTGGAACTGCTGAAAATACAGGTCACCACTTGGGAGTTCACGATAAGTCAGAAACTTACCGGTTGAATCAGACTGTACACCGTTCAGAAGATAACGGATAGCAAATATCTTTGCATCTACGGCATCTTCCATAATCGCAAACACATCTTCTGTCTTATCCAAACAGGTAACATTGCACTCCGGCCAGCTGATCTCATATGTTCTCTGCAGCATTCTCATGGTAAAGCACTTGCGTCCTGTATCATAAGGAATGCCGGTACGAACAGATGCTGCTTCCGGATCCATTGCCTGAAACTGTTCCAGATACTGACCGAAAGGCACCTCTTCAATACTGTTCTTCGCATAATCTAAATTCATTTTTTACCTCATTTACTCTTTTTGTCCATTTTATCACAAAACACCGGTATAAAGCAACAGGATGTCAGACATTTATCTGACATCCTGCAGGAAATCATTCATAATCATTCTGTACTATTTACAGTTTGCACTTATATTCCGTCCGGTTCTTCTGCTGATTTTACCAGACATTTATACAATGTTTGGGAATAATGCAGAATCTGTGTGTGGCAGGAAACATGCTCCTACGAACTCATCCATATAGGCATTGATATTACTCAGTTCGATATAAGTCATGTTCTGAGCAATCTCATAAACCTTGCGCTCTGCCTCATTGGAATACAGCATTGCAAATGCTCCAACCAGAGATGAGTTACCGATGTATTCATACAGTTCCAGCGGAACATCCGGGAACATACCGATACGGATGGCATTCTGCATATTAATACCACTTCCGATACCGCCTGCGACATAGACATGTTCAATCATAGAAACATCAAAATCGCAGTAGGACAGCATGGTACGGATGGCAGAGAAAATAGCACCCTTTGCACGAATAAAGCTGTCAATATCTACTTCAGTAATCTCAACATCTTTCACAGAACCAGCGTCTTCCTGGAATGCAATTACATAAGAGCCCATACCATGTTCATCATGACGAACTCTCTTGCCTTCACGGATGAATTTGCCCTTCGGGCTGATGATCTTGCAGCGGAACAATTCTGCAATAATATCAATAATACCAGATCCACAGATACCTACAGGCTTTGTACCAGGATCCCCTACTACAGAATAGGTTGGTTCCATAGTTTCTTCATCAATGGTACATGCTTCAATTGCTCCATCTGTTGCACGCATACCGCAACTGATATCTCCACCCTCAAAGGCCGGACCGGCGGAACAGGCACAACTGAACATAAAATCTGAATTACCGAATACAATTTCACCATTAGTACCAAGGTCAATAAACAGTGAGAATTCCGGCTTATTCCATACCATACTTACAAAAGCACCTGCAGTGATATCACCGCCTACGTAGCTTCCGATATTTGGAGCCAGAATAATATGTGCATCCTGATTTACATTAACACCAATATTATAAGCGTAAACAGAATTTGTCTTAAAGAATGACGGAACAAATGGTTCCATACGTACCGGATCTGCAAATACACCTAACAGCAGATGATTCATGGTTGTGTTGGACGCAATACACAAACGATAAATCTGCGAATGATCCAAATGCGCCTGTCGACACATGGTATCAATCAAAGGATTAATGGTTTCATCTATTACTGCTTTCTGCAATTTTTCGCGTCCGCCAGGCTTTCCAGATTCGATGATACGGTTGATAACGTCCGCACCATAACGGATCTGTCCGTTTCCGGCAGATCCTTTTGCAAGAATCTCACCTGTCAGCATATCGATAATAATTGCAGAGACAGTCGTAGTACCAATATCTACAGCCATACCACCTACAATTACATTCTTTTCTTTTTCAAATACGTCATAGACAAACAGATCATGCTCCGTCTGACGCAGTACAACCTGAATATCAAACTGACTTTCCCGCAATACAAAAGCAAGCTTTTTCAGTGCAGTAAATGAAATTCGAACGCATTCTACTCCGGTCTGTGCCCGAAGCGCACGGGTGAAACGTTCGTTATCCGGCATGGTATCATCCAGTGTCGGTTCGTTCATTTGCAAAGTAATGACTTTCATGTCATTTTTCAGTGCAATTCCTGCCTGTAAAACCTGTTCTTTTAAGTCATCAAATATTTTTATTTCGTCCGGAGAACTTAAATCAGCCACTTTCATACGGCTCTTATATGCAGAGGCGATATCCGGAACCATTACCTCTACATCTGCACATACCTTACTACAGCAGGCCAACCTCCAACCACCTGCATATTCCTCATCAGAGATATGATGAGTTTTCTTTGAATCCAGTTCGCCGCCAAGAAGACGTACCTTGCATTTTCCGCAGGCTGCATTTCCGTTACATGGGGCATCGATAGCTACGTTTGTTTTTCTCGCTACCTCAAGAAGGTTTTCACCAAGAGCAGCGAAGACGATAACGTCTTCGCTGTTCTCAAACTTAAATGTAACCTTATACATTTATTAGATCTCCAGATAAGAATCTGCGTACAGAGTGTTTCCTCTGAATACATCACAGGACTTAATGGTTTCCATCAGTCTCAGGTCGTTAGGGTTAACGATTGCAGAAGTAAGACCCTGCATCATAGCCATAGCTACCAGAGCGGAGTCCATAATTGGACGGATTGTCTTTGGCATACCATTACTGTTGTTTGACAGACCACCTGTAGAGTTCAGACCCATATCAGACAGCATCTTGATGAATTCCAGAACCTGCATCTGTTTGTCCTGCATTCCCTTTACAACCAGGAATAACGGGTCAAACCACATATCTTCTGCTTCCATTCCATGCTCCATACCTCTTTCCAGAAGCATCTGGCAGTATCCCATACGTTCATCATTGTCTTTTGCAATACCTTCTGCATTACACAGAGCGATACAGATTGCATCATTAGCTGCTGCAAGGTCAAGGTATTCAATACGGCTTCCTGCATCTGCGGAGTTTACAATTGGTTTTCCTTTTTCACGGTTGTATACAGAAATACCAGCTTCGATTGCAGCCATATTCGCTGTATCCAGTGCCAGAGGAACATTATCAAAGTGGCTCTGAAGTAACTGAACTGCCCACTTCATCAGATCTGGACCGTAACCTTCTGCAGGTCCGATGTTGACATCCAGATAAACTGCTCCAGCATCCAGCTGCTGTTTTGCTCTTTTCAGGATTGGTTCTTCGTCTCTTTCCAGAAAAGCTTTGTTTACAGCAGGAGCTGTAGTAGAAAGTCTTTCACCGATTGTAATAAATTTTGCCATTTTTGTAGCCTCCTTATAGTTTAATTTTTAATAACTATTGCTATTCACTGCTCAAATGCCAAATACTCTTATGCTTCTCCGTTAGCCTGCATGTCTTTCAGGAATTTAACCAGTTCAACTGCTTCTCTAGGAGCAATGATAACTTCCCATCCTGGCAGTTTTGCTTCGATCTCACCCTTCAGTACTGCAACTTTTCCTGGGATGATCAGCTTACGATTCTTGATCTTGCCTTCGATATCAGCTTCTTTCCAGAATTTTTCGATGGAAGAAGAAGACAGTTTTCCGGCTGCCCATGCGGTCAGTACAGAAAGTCCGCCTGCATCACTGATGATCAGGTTTACAGGTACTCCTGAACGTTCCAGTTCTCCGGATACCAGGAAGTATGTAAGAGCGAAGTCAACTGTAGTCAGGCAGATAGAGTTCTCATCTGCACCGTTCAGAGCGTAGATACCTGGTTCTACACGCATTGGCTTCTGAGGGTCTGTGAAGATGTTCTGACGCAGACCGTACAGAGGCAGTGCTTCAGAATAAGTGATCTCCTGCATAACAACGATAGAACCGTATTTGATTGTAAATACAGCAGCAAGAGCAGCCTGCAGATGCAGATCATCTTTTGCTACTTTTACAAGGTTTACGATAGATGGGTAACCACATGTTCTGTCGCCATCTTTGATTGCAGCTTTACGAAGCTGTACAGTATTTGCAAATGTTTCTTTTACAGTAGCGCCTGTGGTATCGATTACCAGGTTCTTGTTTCCAAGTCCTTCAAGTGCTTTTACTGTATCATAAATTTCGTTCATATCAGCCCCGCTGACACCAAGAACAACGCCTGCTTCTGTAGCAACAGCGCTCATATCAGCGTAGTTAGCCGGTGTAGCACCGTTCAGTACAGGTTTGCTGTCTTTACATACAGCCAGAGCAGCTTTTGCTACTTCTACATCTGTACATCCCAGTACCATAGTTCTGCCAAGTGCAGCAACTTTCTTAACCAGTTCTACATAATCGTAAGAACCTTCTGCAGAATAATTAACGTAAACCAGTTCTGCGTACATTCTTTCACCGATACGGTCATAATCAACCTTCGGGATCTCAGCAAGTTTTGCTTCGATAGTTGCTTCATCCATGCAGTTGCAGATTGCGTCTGCATATCTTGTTTTGTTTACAAATGTTTTTTCATGACGTTCCATAACGGTCTCTCCGCCGAGAACCATTTCTTCTGCGCCAGTACCGATTTTGATGCTCTTCATTGGAGGTGCTGTAGCTTCTGATAACTGAGCCTTTGCATCCTCTGAGAAGTAAGGGCAAGCACTGATATCAGCTGCACCCTGAGCAACTTTCATACAGAAAGCCATACATGTAGGGCTTCCACATTCTTTACAGTTTTTCTTTGGTGATAATTTAAAAATATCAAGACCTTTTAATGCCATTGTCTTTTATCCTCCTTAAACAGTGATTAAACTAATTCTTTGATCAGTTTGGAAACAGTTGCTACGGATACAGGATGTTTTAAGATTACGGCATCAGAACCACAAGCTAAATCTGCTGCTGCAGTTTCAACTTCCATATCGATACCACGTCTTTCCTGATCGCCCCATTCTGGTGTATCTGCTTCTGCCTGTGTTGCTTCTTTTGTAGACCATGTCTCAGATGCAACTGGAGTGATGATAGGCATCTGAAGCTGTGCATCGTTCTGAGACAGAGCTGCAGATTTAACACGCTGCATGGTGGATGCAACATATTCATATCCGTATCCGGCTGCTGCTGTACCTACATTCATAACAACAGATTCCGGTTTTACACCTAACTGACTTAATAATACGTTTAACTGTTTTGCGAGGTTAATATCAACAGAAGATTCAGCACCAACTACCTGATTGTAAGCAAGGCCTGCTGCTGCACCAACTGTTTTGTAGTTTTCTTCTTTTGCTGCCAGAATCAGAGCATTCTTTCCCTGAACAGCTTCAGCTGCTTTACCAAGAAGCTCAGCATCTCTTTCAGCATTTTTGCTTCCGCAGATAACCAGTGGAAGGTCTACTGCTTCCGCAACTTCTTTTACCATAGCGATCAGTTCGTCTGTGGATTTGTTAGCGCCGTTAGGGTCGCCACCTTCCAGACGGAAGCTTAAGAAATCAACACCTTCAAAAGAAGCTGCTTTCTTAGCGATATCTGCGATGGATGAACATCCTTCGTAATACTTCTGAATGCATTCCGGTTCATGTTCCATACCAAAGTCTGTAATCTCAATACCTACTTTTGGTGCATTTGCAAATGGAGCATCGAAGCTCTGTAATGGAAGTGCATTTTCGCCACCAAGTGTGATCGCTTTGTCACCTGTTCCAATTGTAACAGTTTTAATGCTGGCATTAAATTTTCCTGATTTTGCTGTGAACGGCATTTTTCAATTTCCTCCTTCAGTTTTCAACCGCCACAAACTGACCGCATATTGTTCTTATGCAGTCAGTTTGTGTCTATTTTAACAATAATTCTTCCTTATTATATACATATATTCCCAGAAAATCAAGCATTTGTGCTACTTGCATTTCGATTTATGATTTTTGTATAAGAATCAAATGAAAGTAGCATCCTTCTCCGCAATATATGCCTGTTTTCCTTTGTGGAAAATATAGAAATTACATCATTGGTTCCATTGTAAGAGCTGGGTGACCCTTTTCTTCCAGGAATGCCAGTAATGTTTCAGGATCTTCAGCAACTGTTTCATCACCGATCATATCTGTGAAGTTTTCAATTCCGTAAAGTTCCTTAGCAGTCTCATTTAATCTTTCAGCTACTGTTTCTTTCAGTTCTTTTGGCATCCATACGATTCTTGCCACACCGCCTTCTGCCTTCATGAACTTCTTAGAAGCGATGAAATGTTTACCATGACCCATGAAACCAGGTGTCTGAACACCACCACCTGTCATAGATGCCAGTTCGGAGAATGTCATACCGATTGGTGTCATACCAGCGTATTCACGGTTGGCAATACATACACCATTGGAAAGTGGTTCAATACCACAAATACATTCGAAACATCCACAGGATGTCATAGGTTTTTCAATGATAGAGTACAGTGATACATCTTCCAGAGCGCCCTGGGAGAATTTACGAACTGCTTCATTAACATCTTCGTATTCACCGATTCTTTCGTCGATAACTTTTTCTTTTGTGATGATCTGGCATGGTCCCTGAGGATCCAGCTCGTTTGTTGCTTTTGCATCCAGCCATGAAACAGCACCGCAAAGTCCAAGACGTTCTGGTGTAACTACACATACGTGGCTTGGAGAGAATGCCTGGCACATGATACAGCTGTAGTATACATCTACGGATTCATCTGTCATAGATGTCAGTCTTTCATCACGTTTATCGAATACAGGGATTGCAAGGTTGTGACGCAGTTCTGTACATTTTTCAGCATCTGTGTATATCTTAACCTGACATTTATCAACTACTGCAGCAAATTCATTCTTAACCTTTGCGTAAAGAACTTCACCGATATGTTTTGCTCTGAAGCCTGCATTGAAAGTATCTTTGCTGATACGGATACGGATCATATCACGCTGTCCTGTATGCATAAGACCTTCTACACAGTTCAGATAAGAGTGGAATTTACGTTCGAAAACAGATTCGAAGTCTGTCTGCATGCTCTTTCCTGCTACTTCTACTACATAACCGATAGAGTGCTTGCTTCCTACTTCAAATGTATCGATATCAGGTCCGATGACTTCGATCTTATGGTCTTCGATCTCAGATGCTTCTTTGGTCTGAACAAGTTCGAAACAGTCAACACGGGAACCATCGAATTCAACCTGCATATCACCACGACGGATGATTTCACCTTCAAATGCAGATGCGAATGCTACAGGAATGTCGATGTTTGTGATCTTGATCTTGATATCTCTTGCTTCCAGAGAAGTTGCATTGAATTTGCTGATATCTTCCTGAACGATCAGGCTCTTTGGTACACGGCCGTTTACAGCATCTACTGTAGGCTGGTCGTTTGTGATTACAGGGAAACCAAGAGCGATTGCGCCTGCACCACAAGCTACGATTACTTCATTCAGTGGAGCGAATGCATTTACGAATGCAGGTACACGTTCCATTGTGTACTTCATCAGTCCTGCAGCATCTCCTGGCTGAATGTTACCGAAGATCAGAGCTGCTCTGACTGCTACAGATACTACATGGATAACAGAAGTAACATCTTTTCCAAGAGGGATTACACGTACATTAGCGCCTGTTTTATATCCAAGTTCTTCACACTGATCAATGATTCCACCAACCAGAGTTACCAGAATACCCTGTGCCTGATAAGATTTTACAAGGTCAACACCTTCCTGAGCAGTTGGAGCTGCACCAAGAATAACTGCAACACCTGGGATATCTCCGGTTACAAGTGGTACACCAAGTTCACGGATTACAGCGTCACCAAGATGTCCGTAGCAAGGAGCTTCGTATGGTGTTGCTCCATCCATATATTTCAGTGTTTCAATAAATTCTGCACAAAGAGCAGTAGCTACACCAGACATGAATACATCATTCAGTCTTTTTTCTCTTGTCATTAATGTCTTTACGACACCAAGAGCAGCTTTCATTTCTCCAAGATTTCCTACCTTTGTACCTGTTACAGCATAGTAGCATGGAAGGCTGTAAGCAGTATCAGGAAGTGCAACGGCCTTATCAGCACCGTTTGCAGCAATCGCATCATCGATTGCTTTCTCTGTCATTCCAAAGACAGCGTCATTTCCAGCAAATACAACATCAAATAATGTCATTATTTTATCCTCCTAAATCATTTTGTGGATCGTGCATCCATTTTTTCTTTGATCGCCCGTATTTCATCTACAGCCGTTTTGCTGAAATCATACGGGGAACTACCCTTTCGATCCGCATCAATCACTTCTTTGTTATAGTGAATAAATCCAAGCAAGTCTTCTTCTGGTATCTGACTTCTGATGAATTCTTCGTCTTCTTCGTCCCTGATTTTGTTTGCGACTACATTGACCTGTTTTACACCCAGCTCATTTGCCAGACGTTTTACATTACGGTATGTCTGAATACTTCTTGCACCAGGCTCAATGACAACAACAAATTGATCCATTCCTTCGGTAGTACCTCGTCCCAGATGTTCCAGGCCGGCTTCCATATCCAGAATGACTACATCATCGCTTCGTAATACGAGATGATTGATGATTCTCTTCAGGATCACATGTTCCGGGCAGACACATCCGCTGTTGGCGGTATCTACAGTTCCCAGAACCAGAAGTTTCACACCGTTACATGTTTTTGCAAACTTATCTGGAATATCACTTACCATTGGATTTAATTTATAGAATTTATTGTCGTCAGATGCTCCGGTACGTTCCTGTACCAGTTTTCGCATTTTAGTAATGGGTACGATCTGATCGATTTCCTCCTGTGAAAAGCCAAGAGCCAGACCGAGGTTTGCATCCGGATCTACGTCCGCTGTCAACACCTGCTTTCCTTCATCTGCATACAAACGTGCAAGCGTTGCAGCAAATGTTGTTTTTCCGACTCCGCCTTTACCAGTTACAGCTATTTTCATTGTATTTCATCCACCTTTATTTTCAGTCATTGTTTCGATCTTTAGGGCAGTGCTCCGCTTTTCATGAAACGAAGCACCTGTCCATATGAATGTCCCGAGAAATTAAATTCCGAGGGCAGCACGTTTTTCTTCGATTCTTTCGATCATCAGATCTCCCAGTTTATCCAGGTCTTTTTCAACTGTGTAAGCAGCTTCTACCCAGTCTCTTACGCCGTTAGTAAGCAGTTCGCACATCTGATCAGAACCAGATACATAAGGATCAACACCAAGGAAGGTATCAAGACCTGTAGCCACTACATAGTTTCCGATAGATACAGCTTTTTCAGACATCCATTCAGGAGCACATCCAACTACCGGAAGCTGTGAAATGTTCAGTCCGGAATCCTTGGACAGCTCTGCTGCAAGCATAAGCATACGGCTGATATCTACGCAGGATCCCATGTGAAGTACCGGAGGGATATCTGCCAGTTCACAGACTCTCTTCAGACCAGCGCCGCAGAGATCTTTTGCAGCCTTATCCATCAGACCTGCTTTTGCTGCTGCCTGTGCGGAACATCCGGAAGCGATGATTACGATATCGTTTGCAATCAGTTTCTTCATCAGTTCTACATGTAAGTAGTCAGGTCTTATCTTAGGGTTGTTACATCCAACCATAGCAACTGCTCCACGGATTACACCAGATGTAATACACTGCAGTAATGGTTTGGTTGTTCCTGTTTCATCTACCTGAGAGTTAGTAACTCCATCCAGAGTCTTAACGATTGCTTCCAGAGAGTAACCAACAGTAGCTTTCTGTTTGGTATCTGGTATGTAAACAAGATCTGGATTTCTGTTTTCAAAGTTATCGATTGCCATCTTAACGATTGCTTTTGCATTTTCACCAGCTGTAGCAGCATCAAATCTGACAAAATCAGAATCCGGCATCTGGCAGATCGGAGATGTGGTCACAAATTTTGTATGGAAACATTTGCTCAGAGGTCCGAGTGCCGGGAAGATACACTGTACGTCAACAACGATTGCTTCACAGGCTCCTGTCAGAACCACGTTTTCCTGCTGCAGGAAGTTACCAGCCATTGGAACACCACGACGCATTGCTACTTCGTTAGAAGTACAACATACACCAGATACGGTGATACCCTTTGCACCTTTAGATTTTGCGTATGCAATCATTTCCGGATCGTCTGCATATTCACAAATCAGTTCAGAAAGACTTGGATCATGTCCATGTACAACGATGTTTACGTTTTCAGCTACCATTACACCCAGGTTTGCTTCTGTTTCAATTGGAGTAGGTGTACCAAACAATACGTCAGAGAATTCAGTACCTGTCATAGATCCGCCCCATCCATCAGAAAGGCCTGTACGGAATGACTGACGTACCAGTGCTTCTGGTTTAGATGTGTTACCCATATGTGTCATATGCATTGCTGTAGCGATTTCACGGTCAACTGCACGTGGCGTAATTTCAGCTTTTTTCCAAAGTTCACGTGTATGTTCCGGAGCTCTGCTTGTAAAGTTCTGATATCCTTCAATTTTACCATATTCTCCCAAAGCAACATATGCTACTTCATGAGCCAGATCATAGATATCTTTTCCTTCTGTCTCAATATTCCATTCTTTAGCAATACGGATCAGTTTCTCAGGATCTTTTACTTTGTATGGTCCTTCTGGTTTTGCCTGATACAGAGTATGTGCAATTTCACGTCCGTGGTCAGAGTGAGCAGCACAACCACCAGCTGTAAATCTGAGGAAGTTACGTCCTACAATACCGTGAGCATCGCAGCCACAGATTCCGCGTGGAGCCTTTGGTGTAATACGACATGGTCCCATAGAACAGATACGGCAACATACGCCCTGTTCACCAAACTTACAGTGTGGAGTCTGGTTCTTTACTCTGAGCTGCCATGAGTCTGCGCCAACCTTTGCGCCAGTCTCGAGAAGTCGATTGGTAATCGCTTCGTTTTCTTCAATTGTGGTTAACTTAAAATCTCCCATATTTACCTCCTTATATTTTTTTGGTAGATTTTTAGAGCTTTAATTTATCTATGATATCATGAAGAGCCAGCTTCACAGGTGAATCAGCCGGAAGCTCTACTGTTGGCTTTCCTTCACAATCATATTCGTATACTTCGGTGCTGTGTGGCACTACTCCGATCAGTTCCAGTCCCTGGTTTCTGACCTCTTCCATAGTTCCCTCATTCACCTTACCATCCGGAGCTCGATTAATAATCAGACCCACGGTATCCGGATTTAATCCGCATTCCTTTGCCAGTGCGGCAATTCTGCCTACAGCCTGTACTCCTCTTCTGGAGCAGTCACTGACCAGAAGTAAAATGTTTACTTTAGGAAGAATGCCACGGCTGATGTGTTCCATACCTGCTTCATTATCTACTACCACATATGGATAATTTGGTGTAAGCTTCTGAAGCTGTGTCTGCAGCAATCCATTAACGAAACAATAGCATCCTTTACCCTGGGTTCTTCCCATAACGAGCATATCGAAATCATCATCTTCAACCAGACATCGGTTAAACATAATCTCCATATAATCGGACTTTGACATGCTTGCAGGAATCGGATTCTCTTTGCTTGTCTCCGCTCTGGCCACCTCTTCTCTGATCTCGCCCAGTGTCATATCTACTTCCACACCAAGCACTTCATTCAGATTGGAATTGGCATCGGCATCTACTGCTAATACAGGACGTCTGCCCGTCTCGCATAAATACTGGATCAAAAGACCACATAATGTTGTCTTGCCAACCCCTCCTTTTCCTGCAACTGCTATTGTAACTGACATATTCGTATCTCCTTAGATGTATTTCTTTAAAATTTATAGTCGGATCATCTGTTCTTAGCAGTTAATCTCAACTCTTCCACCGGTCAGATCTGCCATGGCAATGGTTCCTTCTACGGTCTTCTGTTCTCCCATGACATCTGTCAGTGTAATCTGGTTTCCGTTTACTTCAATTTTGCTGACATACTGCAAAACGATGCTGTCAGGCTGATTGATATTTACTACTGTTGCCAGACACATATCTATCGCCTCCTGATTCTTATTCTTTCACCAGTGACAACGCAAGACTTAAATAAAGATTGCCCTTCTGGAACTCGTCCACTGCCTTGCGAATCTGTTCTGCCGCATTGGCATGTCCATCTGCTGCCAGCTTCTGTGCCATCTGATCCAGTTCTGCCGCGTGATGTGTGTTATGATCTAACATGTACTGCAGAAGTGCTTCATTCTGGTTCGCCGGTGCTGCCTGGCTTTCATGGCTGTGGCAGTGTCCTTCCTGTCCATGACAGTGTCCTTCATGGCTGTGACAGTGTCCTTCACTTCCGTGGCAATGCACAGCTTCTCCTGTCTGCGTATGATCGTGATGATGATCATCTTCATGTCCGTGTTCATGACTGTGTACATGATTGTGTTCATACGTATGCGTATGCATATGCTCATGTTCATGTGCGTGACCACAGATGTTTCCGTTTTCATCTTTTACGATATGCATGGATGTTACGCCTCCCTCCTACTTTTGTTAAGAATTTGACAGGCATATATCTAAGCACCTATCCTTTTGTTAGTATAGCATACTGTTAAATAAATCTCAATAAATGAAATTCGTAATTTTGAAAAAACTTCTAAAATACAGGCTTTTCTGATTGTACTTTTTTAAGAACAAAGCAGCTATCATTACTTTTGAGGAAAACAGACTGCATTTTTACTACAATTAATCCATATATTTTGCGATTGTTTTTGGAATATATTACAAAAGGCATTACACCTGCCTTAATTAGGTAAGCACAATGCCCTTTTATATACTGCATAAGCTATATGAGATTAGATCTCTGCCAGTTTCAAAAGATCCGGTACTTTGGATTCCCATCCGAGTGCCATGATATGTACGCCCTGGCAATAAGGCTTACATTCTTTAATAATACGTGCTGCAATTTCAACACCGGTAATACCTGCCTTGGTCTTTTCCTTGTCTCTTGCAAGTTCTTCAATCATATCATCCGGAACATGGATACCAGCTACATTCTTATTCATGAATTTTGCCATTCCTGCTGACTTCGGAATTACGATACCAAGCTGAACAGGTTTGCCAAACTGGCTTGCTTTTTCCATGAATTTGATGAATTTTTCAGGTTCGTAAACAGCCTGTGTCTGGAAATAGTCAGCGCCTGCCATTACTTTACGTTCCATCTTTGCAAGCTGTGCATCTACAGAATCACTGCAAGGAGATACAACAGCGCCTTTTGCGAACTTAGGTGGTTCACCGACCAGTTCATTGCCGCCCAGGTCGTATCCTGATTCCAACTGTTTTACAGTATGAAGTAAAGATACAGAGTCCAGATCGAATACTGGTTTTGCCTGTGGATGGTCACCCATTTTGGTATGGTCACCTGTCAGGCAGAGAATATTATCAATTCCCAGCATAGCTGCGCTTAAGAGATCGGACTGCAGAGCAATACGGTTTCTGTCACGACATGTCAACTGAAAAATAGGTGTCAAACCTTCATCCTTTAATGCTTTACAGGTTGCAAGCGAACCAAGACGCATAACGGATGACTGGTTATCTGTTACATTAACAGCGGTAATGCCGCTTAAATATGTTTTTGCTTCTTCCAGTAAACCTTCAATGTGAATTCCCTTTGGCGGTCCTACTTCTGCGGATACTACAAATTCACCTTGTTTAAATAACTCAGTAATTTTCATTTTACATTGCTCCAATCATTTATAAATTTAGGATTATCCTATTTTGACACTTCATCATCTGTTGCATAATTGCGAACCTGTACCGGGCATTTCAGTACATCCAGGCGTCCGATCTGAGCCAGACGTCTGTAAATGCGTTCCCAGCCACATTCCATGTTGCTGTCCACTTCGCATTTGCCATTCTTGGATCCACCGCACTGTCCGTTAACCAGACTCTTGGAGCAGGCTGTAATCGGGCAGATACCGCCAGTTAAATTCAGGTAACATTCACCGCACTGTTTGCAGTCATATTCCAGTGGAGTAACTCCCTGGAATCCAGGCAATGGATAGGTATCACATGCTGCGCAGACTTTCTTATCTTCCAGATATTCAGAAACAGTCTGAACACCAACACCACAGGAACAAACCAGAACCACATCTGCGTCTTTAATCTCTCCCATGTGTTTTTCCAGGCGTAATTTCATATTCTCCGGATTACAGATATAATCTTTTGTCATAATGCCAGTTACATTTCCGGTCTCAGCCAGTTCCTTTTCAAACTCAATAGCTTCTTTTTCAGGGAAATGTACTTCCTTACATCCATGGCAGTTAATAATGAAAACTTTCTTTCCTTCTACCAGAGATGCGATAGTCTCTTTGGATTTTAATTCAGTAATTAACATCTTACTTCATCCCCCTTACTACCGCTTTACCGGCTTTAATCTTAGATACAATTGGGATCTTGGAGGAACAGATGTATTCGCAGCAACGGCATTCTACACAGTCCATAACATGTTTGTCTTTCATTCCCTGCCAGTTCTCTTCGTCTGCATATTTTGCAAAATACAGAGGAGAAAGTTCCATTGGGCAGACATCTACACAACGTCCACACTTGATACAGGATACTGCCTCTGTCTGATCCGGTTCAATTGCAATAATACCATTAGATCCCTTCATAATCGGCACATTGGTATCCGGGATTACAAATCCCATCATAGGACCGCCTGCTTTGAACATAACATCATCATCTGTTACGCCGCCACAGTAATCAATCAGATCTTTGGTATTGGTACCAATCTTCACAATGTAGTTTCCTGGTTTTTTCAGCTTTTCACCTGTCACAGTTACCACACGTTCTACCAGTGGCATTCCTTTCTGAATAGCATCAGAAATAGCCTTTGTAGTACTGATATTTCCAACTACACATCCCACATCTGCCGGAAGTCCGCCGCTTGGAACCTGTCTCTTCATGACACGTTTGATCAGCATCTTTTCAGCACCCTGCGGGTATTTTGTCTTAGCCACAACTACGTCAATGTTATCAATGTCTGCAACCTTGGACTGCATCAGTTCAATCGCATCCGGCTTGTTATCTTCAATAACAATCAGACCCTTTTCTGCATTGACAGTCTTAATCATGGCTTTCAGGCCGAAAATAACGTCATCCGCATATTCCAGAAGTACTCTGTGGTCTGCAGTCAGAAGAGGTTCACATTCACAGCCGTTCAGAAGAATGGTGTCGATTGGTTTTGGTGGTTTCAGTTTGACTGAAGTAGGGAATCCCGCACCACCCATACCTACAATACCGGCATTCTTAATAATATCCACGATCTCATCCGGTGTAAGGCTGTCAAGATCTTTGTTCGGTTTTACTGACTCATGCAGAGTATTTTTACCATCAGATTTGATGACTACAGATAAGCATTCACCTCTGGTAGCATGCTTATGGTTTTCGATAGCAGTAACCGTTCCGCTGACACTGGAGTGAACCGGTGCGCTGATGAAACCTGCTGCTTCACCAATTACCTGTCCAACTTTTACTGTATCACCAACCTGAACTACAGGATTCGCCGGAGCACCTGCATGCATGGATAATGGAATTACTACAGTATCCGGATCCGGGAATTTCACCAGTGGAAGATGTTCTGTGAATTCCTTGCGCTCGCATGGATGAACACCACCATAGTATCCTTCCAGTCTGTTCTCACGGATAGACTTCACATATTCATTCACAAATTTAAAGTTTACTTTGGAGTAGTCTCTTACCTGTACAGGCTGGCTTAAGAATTCTTCCAGACGTCCCTGTTTTGCCAGTCTCTGGTAAATCTTTTCCCATGCACAGTCCTTGTTCGGATCTACTTCACATTTTCCGTTCTTAGCGCCGCCACACTGTCCATTTACAAGGCTCTTGGAACAGTCAACGATCGGACAGACACCACCTGTGATATTTAGATAACACTGAGCACATGCATCACAGCTCTTCTTCGTCAAAGCCATTCCGTGATGTCCTCTGTAATTTAATGAATTGCTGGCTGCTATAACAGGTCTTCCTGCCAGGTCTGCAACAGTCTGAATACCAAGGCCACAGGAGATCACTACGACATTCTCTGCACCTTCCGGAATCATATCTGGCAAGTCTTTTTCTGTGTGCGTTTTGTTACATAAAAAATCAACCTTTGTACTGCCTACGACATGCTTACCCTGTTCTTCTGCGAACTTGATAAATTCATCGCAATCCGGCTCGTCAACGGTCTCAAATTCTTTGAAGCACTTGTTACAGGCAATGACAAACAGGTTATCCTTATCAGCCAGCAGGGAAGCCAGTTCGTCAGAGCTTTTTAACTTATACTTAGTATAGTTTTCCAATTGCTCACCTTCCTTATCGTTTGATTTGCAGTTCTTATAATATCTGTCTTTCTGTCCTTCCACACTCTGCACAGGAAAGACAGAATACATGTATTTTACGTCTGCAATTGATACGTTTTAAGTATAACACTTTACGTTCATATAATCTAGTCTAAACAATTATTTAACAAGGGGTTTCTTTTGTTCTTTTTTCAGAACATCAGCCTCCATTGTGGCCGATATATCGGCATGTCCCATGTATGTCTGAAGAACCTTAGGCGGCATCCCTGCAGCGTCCATACAGGAACATTTTGTGATGGCAGAAATTAAAATATCCATATCCATCGGCTTTGCGATATGATCATTCATCCCGGCTGCAATAGCATCTCTCTTATCTTCTTCAAATGCATTTGCTGTCATTGCAATGATCGGTATGCATGCTTTATCCTTATCTGGCAGGTGTCTGGATTCATCCATTTTAAAACTTCAAAGCCATTCATCTGTGGCATATTAATATCCAAAAGCATCAGATCAATTCCCGGATTATCTCCCATCATCTGGATTGCCTGATTTCCTCATTATAGTTTTTAAAATCATACAAAAAAACTGATTTTATTATACTTCCTTACGCCACTTTACATAAGAAAAATATCACTGCTTTAACACATGAAAATAAAAAAAGAACAGCCGATACATATATTCGAACTGTTCTTCTATTTCCGAAGTCCACGCAGCATTGACATTACTGTTTCCTGCTCACTTGCACTCAGATCGTTCCATATTTTATGGGGTCAGACCCTTATATTTTATCCTGTTCTTCAGTTCAGCATCATACGATCATTTGCAAATTCACCGCCGCTGGCCTGTTCAAATTTACTGAGCAGATCTGAGACATGAAGATTTTTCTTTTCTTCTCCTTCTACATCATAGATGATCCGTCCTTCATGCATCATGATCAGACGGTTTCCGTGAGCAATGGCATCCTTCATATTATGCGTAATCATGATAGCTGTCAGGTGGTCTCTCTCGATGATCTTATCTGTGGCTGTCAGTACCTTAGCCGCTGTCTTCGGATCCAGTGCTGCAGTGTGTTCATCCAGAAGCAGAACCTTTGGCTTCGTTAGAGTGGCCATCAAAAGTGTCAGTGCCTGACGCTGCCCACCCGATAAAAGACCTACTTTTGCAGTCAGACGGTTTTCCAGTCCCAAATCAAGGATCTTCAGCTTCTCTTTGTAGCGTTCCCGTTCTGCTTCATTAATACCGCTTTTCAGAGTACGGCGTAAGCCTCTTCTCGCTGCCAGCGCCATGTTTTCTTCAATCTCCATGGTTGCTGCTGTTCCGGTCATTGGATCCTGGAACACGCGTCCCAGATATTTTGCTCTCTTATGTTCAGAAAGTTTAGTGACATTAATGCCGTCAATGAGAATTTCACCCTCATCCACCGGCCATACACCGGCAATGGCATTTAGCATTGTAGATTTTCCAGCTCCGTTTCCACCGATAACTGTTACAAAATCCCCTTCTTTTAATGTCAAGTTCAGACCGTTCAGGGCTTTTTTCTCGTTTACTGTTCCCGGATTAAATGTTTTTCGGATGTCTACCAGTTTAAGCACGGCTGCCACCTCCCTTTGATACATTTTTCTGGAAATATTGTTTCTTCATATATGGCAGTGCAAGGAATACTGCAACAACCAGTGCGGATAACAACTTTAAGTCATTGGTGTTCAGACCTAGCCAGAGCACTACCTGCAATACCAGATAGTATACAATGGCACCTGCTGCCACAGCTGCCAGCTTGGATGCAAAATTCTTAGTGAACTTTCCTAAAAGCACATCGCCGATAATAACGGCTGCCAGACCGATGACAATGGCACCACGTCCCATATTGACATCTGCAAACCCCTGATACTGTGCATACAAACCGCTGGAAAGTGCTACGATTCCGTTAGAAAGCATCAGACCAATAATCTTGCTTACATTGGTGTTAATTCCCTGGGCTCTGGACATATTTGGGTTAGAGCCTGTTGCACGGATAGCACATCCCAGCTCTGTTCCAAAAAACCAGTATAACAGGGCAACAATTACTACTATAAATACAACAGCCACAAAAATGGTATTTTTGTAAAAAGCAACATTTTTAATATAGCGAAGGGAAACCAGCAGATTGTATTTGTCTACGCTGATGGCCTGATTCGCTTTACTTCCCATAATACGTAGGTTAATGGAATACAGCCCCAGCTGGCTTAAGATTCCGGCCAGGATTGCCGGGATTCCCATAACTGTGTGGAAAATACCTGTAGCCAGTCCGGCCAGCATTCCCGCCCCAAATGCACCCGCCAGAGCAAGTGGAACCGGAAATCCTGCCATAAGCAGCATGACACAGACAGCACCACCGGTGCACATGGTACCATCCACCGTCAGATCTGCAAGATCCAATATTTTATAAGTAATGTATACACCGATTGCCATAATGCCCCAGATCAGTCCCTGGGCGCATGCACCCGGCAATGAATTAATGAGTGACGTAATATTCACAGTATAACCCTCCCGTTTTCTTATTTTCCCATATACAAGGAAACTGCCACGAACAGAATCTGACCCGCCCGTGACAGTTCGTATATATTCTTTTTCTGATTATTCTGCCTCGATTGCTTCGTAATCATCCGGTACTGTAATACCAAGTTTTTCGCATCTGTCAGCCATGTACTGCTTTGTTACGTTTGGTGCATACTGCACTTCCATGGTAGAAATGTCTGCTCCCTCTTCCAGAATCTCGTATGCCATTTCACCAGTAGTATAACCAAGATCATAGTAGCTGATAGATAATGTTGCAATACCGCATCCCTGGCAGATACCAGCTTCGCCCGCAATAACAGGAACACCTGCCGGTTCCATTACATTGTTGATTGCTTCCGTATTGTTTGCTGCTGTATTATCTGTTGGAATATATACAACATCACATTCTGTTGCAGAAGTTGCTACTGATGAAATATCATTAGAATCTGCAAATGTGTAATTCTTGATCTCCAGATCCGGATTCAGTTCTTTTAATGCTTCTGTCACGACATTTACCTGATATTCAGAGTTCGGCTCTGCTGAGCAGTACAACATACCTACTGTCTTTGCCTCCGGAACCAGTTCAAGAATCATAGCCGCCTGCTGGTCAAGCGGTGCACAGTCTGATGTACCGGATACATTGCCTCCTACCGTACCTGTCCAATCGTCAATATCCAGTGCTGTTGCATAGTCTGTAACCGCTGTTCCAAGAATTGGAATATCTGAAGTTCCTGCTACTGCCGCCTGAAGAGCTCCTGTTGCATTTGCAAGGATCAGATCTACCTGGTCAGATACAAAACCATTGATAATGGTAGAACAGTTTACAGATTCACCGGAAGCATTCTGTACATCGAATTCTACACGATCTCCCAGTTTCTCTGTTAATGCATCCTGAAATCCCTGTGTAGCAGCATCCAGTGCTTCGTGCTGGATCAACTGGCAGATGCCTACTTTATAGGTAGCTTCTTCTGCATTTGCTGCAATACCCAGAGAAGCTGCCATTGTTGCTGCCATACCGGCAGTAATCATTTTTCTTGTTAAATTTTTCATAGCGTTATTTCCTCTCTTTTCTATTTTTCTTTTCCACTTTAACGGATTAATGTATGTTAGTAAGAATATACACCTATTTCTGTCAGTCGTCAAGAAAAATATTGTCAAAGAGAAATTCTTGAATATGCTTTCTACCACTGTACGCTGTCAGATTCCATCTTCTTATCACGGATCATCAGCTCTTTTACTGCTTCTTCTGCATTCTTATTCTCAAAGAGAACTTTGTTGACCTGTTCGACAATTGGCATTTCCACCTGATATTTCTGAGCCAGTGTCAGAGCCGCCTTAGCAGAATAGACACCTTCTACCACCATCTGTACTTCATCCATGGCTTCCTGCATGGTATATCCCTTACCCATAAGGTATCCCGCTTTGCGGTTACGGCTGTGGACGCTGGCACAGGTAACAATCAGGTCACCAATGCCGGTAAGTCCATAGAAAGTTTCCGGTTTTCCCCCCATCTTGATTCCCAGTCTGGCAATCTCTGCAATACCGCGCGTAATCAGAGCTGCCTTGGTATTATCTCCGTATCCCAGTCCATCAGCGGTACCGGCTGCCAGTGCAATGACATTTTTCAGTGCACCGCCCAGTTCAATTCCCAGCATGTCCGGACTGATATAAACACGGAATACCGGGCTGACAAATACGCTCTGTAAGTATTCTGCTGTCTTTCTGGTTCTTGCGCTGACCACACAGGTGGTCGGCAGTCTTCTGCTGACTTCTTCTGCATGGCTCGGTCCTGACAGCACACATGCATCTGCATATGGCATTTCTTCTTCAATAATGTCTGTCAGAGTATAGAGGGTGCTCTCTTCTATTCCCTTGGCCACATTCACAATAATCTGTCCCGCACGCACATATGCCTTCATTTTCTGGCAGGTGCTGCGGATAAAAGGAGAAGGAACTGCCAGTACGCAGACATCCTTATCAGACATGGTTTCCTTCATATCCGTAGTAAACAGAATTCCTTCAGGGATCTCAACCCCGGGCAGCTTACTCTCATGCCGTCTGGTTGTATTGAGCATCTCAACTTCTTTTTCATGGATCGACCATACGGTCACATCATGTCCATTATCATGGAGTAAAATCGCCAGGGCGGTTCCCCAGCTTCCTGCACCTAAAATACCGATTCTTGCCATCTTTGCACCTCCTGTCAAGATTTATTGCTGGCTCTTTTTTGTCAGATAGGTTTTCCGTTCGGTTCCGCTTAACAGACGCTTAATGTTTCCTCTGTGTTTCCAGTATGCCAGAGCTGTCAGCAGTGCCATAAGAATATACAGCTCAATCAGATGATTCTGTGACAAATCAAACCATCCCATCTGGCCAAATACCACCATCTCTATCATAAGACCTGCATACACCGCCAATGATCCCAGAGATACATAATGTGTGGTAAAGAAAATACCGAAAAATGTGATAATTCCCAGCACTGCCATAACCGGATGAAAGGAAAGTACCAGTCCTGCTGTAGCTGCAATACCTTTTCCACCGCGGAAATTCAGATAAAACGGAAAATTATGTCCCAGGATAACACCGGCTGCCGCATACAAAACCAGCAGATGCATCATGGACGAATACTGTGCATGGAATAATACTCTGACCAGACTGACTGCAAGAATACACTTCAGACAGTCCCCAGCAAAAGTAATTAACCCTGCTTTTGTTCCCATGGTTCTCATCATATTGGTTGTTCCTGCATTGCCGCTGCCATAATCCCTGATATCAATGCCATGTCGTTTTCCTATAATGTAGCTTGTCTGGAACAGACCAAATACATAGCCGATTGCCAGACAGATGATCCGAATACTCATATTATTCATTATCCTTTCTCTCACGAATAATAAACTTTAATGATGTTCCCTTAAATCCAAAGGTATCACGGATCTTATTTTCCAGATATCTGGTGTAGGAAAAATGCATCAGTTTCTTGTCATTTACAAAGATTACAAATGTAGGCGGCTTTACCGCTACCTGAGTAATGTAATAGAGCTTCAGTCTCTTGCCCTTATCTGATGGTGGCTGC
This sequence comes from uncultured Lachnospiraceae bacterium, assembly GCA_900544685.1. Classification (GTDB taxonomy): domain Bacteria; phylum Bacillota; class Clostridia; order Lachnospirales; family Lachnospiraceae; genus Marvinbryantia. The sequence goes on from UQWA01000003.1 coordinate 101,275, forward strand.
TGAAGTGCAATTGCCTCTGACATGATCTCATTCAGCACACCGGTTGCAATACGCATGGTCTGGTTCTCGATAATCATGTCTATCTTCTCAAAAAGCTTCGGCAGACGCTGACCAGTCTCTGCTGAGACAAACATAATCTCTGCATATGGCATAAAGGAAAGAATCTCTTTTACCTTATTGGTATAACGGTAAATGGTCTTGTCATCTTTTTCAATGGCATCCCATTTGTTGACGCAGACCAAAATACCCTTTCCTCTGTCATGGGCAATTCCGGCTATCTTGGCATCCTGCTCCGTGACGCCTTCCACTGCATCTATAACAACAACTACCACATCTGCGCGTTCTACAGCAGTTACGGTACGAATAATACTGTAACGCTCCAGTTCTTCCCTAATCTTGCTCTTTCTGCGAAGTCCTGCTGTATCAATGAATACGTATTCTTTTCCGTTCCATTTCACCTCAGTATCAATGGCATCTCTGGTTGTTCCGGCAATATTAGATACAATTACACGATTTTCACCGAGAAGTTTATTAATAATAGAAGACTTTCCCACGTTTGGTTTACCGACTACGGCAATCTTCGGTCTGTCATCCTCTTCATCCTGCATGTCTGATTCTGGAAACTGTGCAATGACCTGGTCAAGGAGATCACCCAGTCCCTGTTTGTTTACCGAAGAAATTGGATATGGATCACCGATACCCAGATTATAGAACTCATACACATCTGCCATGTACTTTTCATGGGAATCTACTTTATTGACTGTCAGGATAACCGGTTTGTGGGATCTGCGCAGCATATCTGCTACTTTGGAATCGGAATCCACCAGTCCCTGTTTTACATCTACCATAAACAGAATGACATCTGCCGTATCAATGGCAATCTGCGCCTGCTCTCGCATCTGGGACAGTATGATGTCATTGCTGTCCGGTTCGATACCGCCGGTGTCAATCAGTGTGAAGGTATAGTTCAGCCACTCCACATCCGCATAGATACGGTCTCTGGTTACACCAGGCGTATCTTTTACTATCGAAATATTTTCTCCGGCCAGTGCATTAAACAATGTGGATTTTCCCACGTTTGGCCGGCCCACAATTGCTACAATTGGTTTACTCATGTTATTTCACCTCATAAGGCTGCTTATCACGTCCGAAAGAGATATCTTCCAGAAGGATTGCATGCACAAAGTCCTTTCCGTCTGATTTTACAATACCTATTGGGGTTTGTAAAGTATTCTCAAGTTCCTCAACTGTCATATCATCCAGAAATACAGTTTCCCCGTCTCTAAGCACATTACAGCTCAGGAAAAGCCGTTCTCCCAGATTTTTTTCTCTCAGTTGTTCTGACAGATCCTGTCCGGTTAAGAGTCCTGCAACCGTTATTTTTTCTCCGAAAAAGTAATTCGTAATCGGATATACCTGAACCGTAATGTTCGGATATATTGCTTTTACTTCTTCTGCTGCCTGACGGATATAAGGTTCTGCCAGAAGCCCTGTTGCCACCGATACAGTATGTGCCCTGTCATCCCCCTTATGTCCTGCTAATTCTTCTTTTACCTCATTTAAGAAAAGGCGGATCATTCCTACACCATTTTCAAGCTGTGGATAACCATCGTAATTGTCCTCCTGCGGCAGTTCTCTCCCCGCCAGAATGTACCATTCATCAGAGGCATGGATCATGTGTGTATGATGTTCTTTCATGATTCGGTTCTGCCATTTGTGGATGGTGTCCAGTACTTGTATGGCATCTTCTTTGGTGAATGGTTCCAGAGGATACAGTCCGTCTCTGAACTTTGTCAGTCCCACCGGAACAACCGATACACTGGTAAGGTGCGGCAGGTATCTAGTAAGCTGTTCTATGGTATATTCCAGCTCCGCTCCGTCATTGACACCTTTACAAAGTACGATCTGTCCGTTCATCTCGATACCAGCTTCTATGAAACGATCCACCTTTTTCAATGCTTCTCCTGCAAAACGGTTGTTCAGCATCTTGCAGCGCAGCTGTGGATTCATGGTCTGGAATGAGATATTAATCGGTGACAGATGATACTTGATGATCTGCTGTATGTCTTCTTCCTTCAGATTTGTCAGTGTAATATAATTTCCCTGTAAAAAAGAAAGCCTTGAATCATCATCCTTAAAGTAAAGTGTGTCACGCATCCCCGCAGGCATCTGGTCGATAAAACAGAAAATGCATTTGTTATGGCAGGAATGATAATCATCCATCATGCCATTCTCAAATTCCATTCCAAGATCTTCTTCAAATTCTTTTTCTATCTCCAATTCCCATTCTTCGCCGTCCGGCTTGCGTATCACCACAACCAGATATTCTTCATTACAGAGATAACGATAATCCAGAATATCTCCCACCGGCTGGTCATTGATGGAAACCAGTTCATCACCTGGTTCAATCTCCAGTTCCTGTGCAATACTTCCATCTATGATATGACTGATAATATGTTTCTTCATTTAGAAACTACTCCTGTTTTTTATTGCTGATCAAAAATATCCATTGATATCATACTAAACTTGGCTTCAAATTGCAATCTTATATTTTCAGAGTAAAATGCGACAATTTTCTTGACGGAATCCTCCAGAACCACTATACTGACATTGATTATGAAAAATTTTATACTCAATAAATTAGTGGAGGCATGTATGACTGATCAGTTTGATACATTACGTAACGCATTACCGATTGCGCCGCTCAAGATTGCCACGCTGGATGGCAGTCGTGATTTTGCAACCAAGGTAAATGACCATCTGGTGGAATTCCGCCATACAAATCCAACTCAGGATATCGAGAACATTCATTACAAAGGCTATTCGGAAGATTCTTATATGGTAGACTGTATCTGCCCGAGATTCGGTACCGGAGAGGGAAAGGGTATGATCAATACCTCTGTCCGGGGAAGTGATCTGTATATTTTTGCAGATATTACAAACTACAGCCTGACCTATAAGCTGTTCGGACAGGAAAACCATATGTCTCCTGACAATCATTTTCAGGATCTGAAGCGTATTATTTCTGCTACCGATGGAAAGGCAAAGAGACTGAATGTCATTATGCCTTTTCTCTATGAAGGAAGACAGCATAAACGTTCCGGGCGTGAATCCCTCGACTGTGCCCTGGCACTACAGGAACTGGCCGATCTTGGAGTGAGCAATATTATCACATTTGACGCTCATGACCCACGTGTCCAGAATGCTATTCCGCTGATTGGTTTTGATACATTTATGCCGACTTATCAGTTTCTGAAAGCAATCATTGATACCACACCAGATTTTCGCATCGACAGTGATCACCTGATGATTATCAGCCCGGATGAGGGAGCCATGGGACGTGCCGTATATTTTTCTACTATCCTTGGGGTGGATATGGGTATGTTCTATAAACGCCGTGATTATTCTACTATCGTAAATGGCAAGAACCCAATCGTTGCCCATGAATTCCTGGGGGCTTCTGTGGAAGGAAAGGACGTGGTCATCGTAGATGACATGATCTCTTCCGGTGAAAGTATGCTGGATGTTGCCAAGCAGTTAAAAGACCGCAAGGCAAGACGCGTTTTCGTCTGCACCACATTTGGTCTGTTTACAGACGGATTTGAAAAATTTGATGATTTCTATGAGAAAGAATATATCTACAAAGTCATTACTACGAACCTGAATTACCGTGATCCTGAACTGTTTACCAAACCATATTACGTAGAGGCGGATATGACTAAATTTACAGCCAGCATTATGGACAGTCTGAATCATGATGTATCTCTGGAAAGTGTTATCAGCCCGACCGGAAAAATTCAGAAGCTCCTTCGCAGAATTCAGAAATAAAAAATTGAAATTGATTTCATTCAAAAAGGATTGACATGTCGTGTGCCAATCCTTTTTTGACGCCAATATTCATTTTCAGCGAATCATAAGAAATGCCGCAAGATTTCCACGTTGTCCTTTAGACGCCCTGTGAGAATAGAGAAGCTGTGGATTACAGCAGGTACAGATATCCGTAACAGATATATGTTCTTTTGTAATTCCCGCTTCTTCCAGAATAATCTCATTTGCCTTCCACAGATTCAACTGATATTTTCCATTTTCTTTCTGATAGAACAGTTCTTTCCAATATTTTTCGTGAAAACTGTCCTGAAACTGTTCTATAACATCACCGCTTACTTCATAACAGTTCTGACAAATAGACGGTCCCACTGCTGCCAAAATGTCTTTCGGATCACTGTTATATTCTTCCTGCATCCGCGCTATCGTCATATGGCTGATTTTTCCTACTGTTCCTCTCCATCCGGAATGACAAAGTCCGATGGCTTTCTTTACCGGATCCACCAGATAAATCGGGACACAGTCTGCATAAAAAGTAGTCAACACTGTCTGCGGAACATTGGTAATCAGCCCATCTACATCACTGTAGTCTCGTTCTTTTGAAAATCCTTTTCCCCAGTCTTCCTCGGTGACCTTACGTACATTGGTTGTATGGGTCTGATGTGTGAAAACCATCTTTTCTGCCTGGAATCCCACTGCATGGGCAATTCTCTGAAAATTCTCCCGCACATTCTCTTCTCTGTCGCCTCGTGCAAAGCTCAGATTCATGCTGTACAGATGCTCCTTGCTGACACCGCCCAGACGAGTGGAAAATCCATGCAGGAACTCTTTTTCCTCTTCCAGTCTTGGATAAGTAAGCCAATATACGCCACCCTTTTCCTGTATACGGACAATCGGCTTGCTGCCGTTGCGTTTAATTGCTATTTTCTGATTATGATCCAGTATAATTTCCACTTCTGTTCTCCTTTATGTCAGCTATATACTGCCAAACGCGTTTCTAATATGACAGATCTGTGTTCCTGTAATGCCGATCACATCAAACCGGCAAGGTACATTCTCCCATTTCTTCTGATGAAGATAATATCTGGCAGTCCGATAAATCTGCTGCTGTTTACGAAGATCAACTGCCTCCAGAGGGTCACCCATCTGAAGATTCTTTCGGTATTTTACTTCTAAAAACACAAGATAACGGTCATCTCTGGCAATGAGATCAATCTCGCCTGTACGGATCCGGTAATTCCGTTCCAGAATCTCGTAACCTTTTTCTTCCAGATATTTTGCTGCCAGTTCCTCATGCTTCTGTCCAATCTTCCTGCGATTCATCTTCTCAGCCCAGCTTTCTTTCAAGAATAAAATGAGTGATAAAGCTCTTCCTGTGAATCGGTGATGGACCGTATTTTTTCAGTGCTTCAATATGGGCTGCGGTACCATATCCCTTGTGACCTGCAAATCCATACTCAGGCATCAGCTTGTCATATTCCATCATCAGTCTGTCCCTGGTCACCTTGGCAATAATACTGGCAGCCGCAATAGACATACTCTTTGCATCGCCTTTGATAATCGGCACCTGCACAGTTGTAATTCCCGGAATGGTAACTGCGTCATTGAGCAGAATATCCGGCTGTACATACAGGCTGCCAACTGCCTGACGCATAGCTTCGTAGGTTGCCTGCAGAATATTGATCTCATCAATCCGTGCCGGAGACGCTATCCCAACGCCAACTGCTACTGCTTTCTCCATAATCTCATCATACAATGCATCTCTTCTTGACGCAGACAGCTTCTTGGAGTCATTCAGATATCGGATCTTGCAGTCATGGGGCAGCACTACTGCACCTGCCACTACCGGTCCTGCAAGCGGTCCCCTCCCAGCTTCGTCAATTCCACAGATATAACTGCAAAAATCGTATTTTTTCTCATATTCCAACATCTTTTCCAGACGCTGCTGTTCCTTTTCTTCTTCTTCCAGTCTGCGTACACATCTGGTCAGGAGATTCTGTACGCCCTTGCGCTCGTCCTGCTCATATTGCTGCATCTTAACCGACAATTCTTCCAGTGTACACTCTTCCAGTTCTTTTTTAATCTCTGTAATTGGCTTGCCCATATCTTCTCCAGTCCTTATTCTGCATCAGGGAACTCCAGCGTTACCCGTCCCAGCTTTCCACTTCGAAAATCATCCATCAGAAGCTTAGATGCTTTTCCGTAGTCCAATTCACCACCACGAATCAGACAGCCACGTACTCTGGCAATCTCTTCCAGTATCTGCGCCGCACTTTTCTCTTCTGACTCATCCAATTGAAAACGTTTCTCCAGAGTACCTGGATACTGATTTTTCAGGAATGTAATCAGTTCCATGGCAAGTTCATCAATATTCAGAATCTCGTCATTGATGGAGCCGATCAGCGCCAGACGCAGTCCCACTGCCTGATCTTCAAACTTAGGCCAAAGGATACCTGGCGTATCCAGAAGTTCTACATTCTTGTTCAGGCGAATCCACTGTTTTCCTTTGGTTACACCCGGCTTGTTACCGGTCTTGGCACATGCCTTCCCTGCATAAGTATTAATAAAAGTAGATTTTCCCACATTTGGAATACCAACTACCATAGCGCGAACCGGACGGTTCTTTATGCCTCTTTTCCGGTCTCTCTCGATTTTTTCTTTACATGCTTCCTGAATGATGGCCGAGATTGCCTTCATTCCGGCTCCACTTCTGGAATCTACTTCCTGCACAAAGTATCCTTTGTTCTGAAAATATTCACCCCATTTTTTATTGGCGTTCTTGTCTGCCAGATCTGCCTTGTTCAGCAGAATCAGTCTGGATTTATTCTTTCCAAGTTCATCAATATCCGGATTCCTGCTGGATAACGGCACTCGCGCATCTACCAGTTCAATCACCAGATCAATTAATTTGATATCTTCCTGCATCATACGTTTTGCTTTTGTCATATGACCAGGATACCACTGATAATTCATAGTTTCCTCCTGTCAGCTTATTCGTCCGAAGCTGTCTGACGGCAGAATACGCAGCCATACACGACCTTCGATATAATCTGCATCTACCAGCCCCACATCGGCATATCGGCTGTCTTCACTGTTATTTCTGTTATCCCCCAGCACAAAATACTCGGTCACGCCCAGTTTAATCTCCTCGGAAGCAAGCCCCGGATTGGTGATTGCCGGATAATCTGTCTTTTCCAGATAAACCTTACCATTGATATAAATCATCCCATCCCTGATCTGAATGGACTCTCCGGGCAGTCCAATTACTCTTTTAATATAAGTATGTGATGTATTGCTTCCGTTCGGCTTGAATGCAATGATGTCATTTCTCTTTGGGGAACCGATACGGTAGGAAAGCGTATCTATCAGCACATGGTCTCCATCTGACAGCGTCACTTCCATAGACTGTCCGATATTGGTACGTATCTGCCCGAAAAACAAAACCAGTACAAACGCAGCCAATACAACCACCAGAATTTCAAATATCCAGAGCAAAACGCTCTTTATCTGCTCTTGAACGGACTTCTTCTCCTTCTGTCTTTTCCTTGGATTCCGCTTTTCTCTTCTCATACTGTAACTCCTTGACTGAGACAAAAAAAGCTGTCCGAAGACAGCTCTTTTCAAGTATTATTTTACAAGTTCTTTTACCTTTGCGCTCTTTCCGCTACGTTCTCTTAAGTAGTTCAGTTTAGCACGTCTTACTTTACCTCTTCTGATTACTTCTACTTTTTCAACGTTCGGGGAATGTAATGGCCATGTCTTTTCTACGCCGATTCCGTTGGAGTTCTTTCTTACTGTGAATGTAGCACGTGTGCTTCCACCCTGTTTCTTAAGAACAGTTCCTTCAAAAACCTGGATACGTTCGCGGTTACCTTCTTTGATCTTACCGTAAACTTTTACAGTATCACCTACGTTAAACTGTGGCACATTCTCTTTTAACTGAGCTGCTTCGATATTTTTGATAATTTCCTGCATTTGTTGTTCCTCCTTATATTTTTGGATGTTCATAATACGATTCTGTAACAGAGGACCATCTCTTTCTCACAACGTATATCATGATATCATGCAGAGAAAGAAATTGCAAGGAAAATTTTCAATTGTTCTGCTTTTTATGCCTGTTCTTCTGCTGATGTTTCTTCTTTACTGCTTTCCTCGGCAACTGTCTCTTCCACAGATGCTTCTTCTCCGGAAACATTCTCTTCTGAAGGTGCTTCTTTCTCGGAAGCTTTCTCTTCAGAAGGAGCCTCTTCTTTACCACTTTCTTCCGGTGCTGTCTCTTCTGCAACAGTATTTTCTTCGTCTTCGAAGATATCTTCCTCAGCATCCATGCCTTCCGGAAGCTTTTCTTTTAAAGTCTTCAGCTCTTCTTCCAGACACTCCAGCTCTGTATACATGGTATTGATCGCTGTGATCTTATCTTCATATTCCGTGATCTCGTCCTTGTGTTCTTCGTAATATGCTCTTCCCAGTGCAAGCAGCTCATCCTGAATTTTTTTCTTCTTTGCCAGGGTTTTGGTCTTTAAGGATGCGATCTCTGCCACTTCCCCTGTCTTTTTTACCATCTGCTGACCAAAAACGGATAATTTTTTACCAAAATCTTCAAACATCTTTCATTTCCCCTTTCAGAAATTCCTGTTCTTTTTTTGTAAGCTGCGCTTTTTCCAGTAAATCAGGACGCCATTTTGCAGTCCGTATAATGGACTGTTCTCTGCGCCATTTTTCCACATTGGCATGATGACCGGACAGCAGTACCGGCGGTACTTTCTTTCCACGCCATTCTTCCGGGCGGCTGTACTGCGGATATTCCAGAAGGGAATCCTGAAAAGATTCCGTCTCTGCCGATACGTCATTATTCAGTACACCCGGAACCAGTCTGGATATGGTATCCATCATAACCAGTGCCGGAAGCTCTCCGCCTGTCAATACGTAATCTCCAATAGACACGTAATCTGTAACTACTTCTTCCAGGACACGTTCATCAATCCCCTCATAGTGACCGCATAGAAAAACCAACTCTTCTTCCTGTGCAAACGCTTCTGCCATTTTCTGGTTAAAAGTATGCCCCTGTGGGGTAAGATAAATGGTACGCAGCTTTCGTCCTGCCTGTTCTTCCAGTGACTGGTGCGCTGCATATACCGGTTCTGCCTGCATCACCATCCCGGCACCTCCGCCATATGGATAATCGTCTACTTTCATATGCTTGTTTCCGGCAAAATCTCTGATATTTACTGCATTCAGGGACAGCAATCCTTTTTCCATTGCCCGTCCTGTAATGCTGGTATGAAAACCCTGTTCAATCATCTCAGGGAATAGTGTCAAAACATGAAATCTCAAAGCAGACCCTCCAGTAAGTGAACTGTCATGGAATTCTCTTCCAATGATACCTTTATAATACATTCTTTTATATTTGGTATCAAGACTTCTTTTTCATTTTCCATCTTTACCACATAGACATCGTTGGCACCGGTCTGAATCACTTCTGTCAGTGTCCCAAGAAATTCTCCTTCTTCGTCAGACACCTGAAGTCCAATCAGATCACAGATAAAATATTCTCCCGGTTTTAACTTTACCGCATTCTCGCGGGACACAAGGAGTGGTACATTTCGCAGCAGTTCTGCATCGTTCATGGAGTCTACGCCCTTTAATTTCAAGATCACCATATTCTTGAAAAACTTCACCTGTTCCACAGTCAGTGTACGCTGTCCTCTTTTTTCTTCCAGAATTACTTCTTTTAATTTCTTGAATCTTGTAACATCATCTGTCGTCGGGAATACCTTCACTTCACCTCTCACGCCGTGAGGAGAAGTAATCACACCCACCTGTAAAAACTGTTCCATGTTTCCTCCGTTTATAATAGGATAAAAGATAAGCCGCCTCAAAATGAGACAGCTTAAATTTATTGCATAATATCTACAATGACTTTTTTGTCGCTCTTGGATGCAGCAGCTTTTACAACGGAACGGATTGCTTTCGCAATTCTTCCCTGCTTACCAATCACTTTGCCCATATCTGATTGAGCAACTTTCAACTCAATGACTGTGGATTTTCCACTTTCCTTTTCCGTCACTACAACTTCTTCCGGATGTTCCACAAGAGACTTGGCAATTACTTCCACTAACTCTTTCATTACCGCACCTCAATTCTTATTTTTCGATGCCAGCTAACTTGAACAGTTTTCCAACAACTTCTGTAGGCTGAGCGCCATTAGCAAGCCATTTTTTAGCCAGTTCTTCATTTACATGGAACTCGCTTGGATCAGTATTTGGATTGTAAGTACCGATTTCTTCGATACATCTTCCGTCTCTAGGGGATCTGGAATCTGCAACTACGATTCTGTAGAAAGGTGCCTTCTTCTGTCCCATTCTTCTTAATCTGATTTTTACTGCCATTTTATTTTACCTCCGTAATTTTTTGAACCTGTTTTTCAGGAAATTGTGACCAGCGTTGTATATACAACTGCCGGATTATTTATATGTTAAAAGGGAAGTTTGAACTTGCCTCTTTTACCCATCTTACCTCCCATCATACCAGGGAGCTGTTTCATCATCTTTCTGGACTGCTCAAACTGCTTTACCAGACGGTTGACTTCGCTGATATCCACACCGGCACCAGCTGCAATTCTCTTCTTTCTGGAAGGATTCAGAATATCCGGGTTGGATCGTTCCTTCGGTGTCATGGAAAGAATAATTGCTTCTGTTCTTGCAAGGGCAGATTCATCAATCATTCCCTCGATGTCCTTCATCTTGCTTCCGCCGATTCCCGGCATCATGCTAAGGACACTGGAAATGCCACCCATATTTTTCATCTGATTCATGCTTTCCAGATAATCATCAAAACCAAAGCTTGCTTTCTTCAGCTTCTGTTCCATCTCTTTGGCTTTCGCCTCATCCAGATTCGCCTGAGCCTTCTCGATCAGAGTCATGACATCACCCATACCAAGAATTCTGGACGCCATACGTTCTGGATAGAACTGTTCCAGATCAGACAACTTCTCTCCCATACCTGCATACAGGATCGGCTTGCCACAGGTTGCCTTGATGGACAATGCAGCACCACCTCTGGTATCTCCATCCAGCTTGGTAAGAACCACACCGTCAATGCCGATCTTATCATTAAACATCTGGGATACATTCACTGCATCCTGACCGGTCATGGCATCTACTACAAGCAATGTCTGATCGACCTGTACAGCTTCCTTGATCTCAACCAGCTCATTCATCATATCTTCATCTACATGAAGACGACCGGCTGTATCCAGAAATACCACATTCATATTATGTGACTTAGCATGTTCAATTGCTGCCTTGGCAATGTTCACTGGTTTTTGCTTGTCACCCATGGAAAAGACTTCCACACCGACCTTCTCACCGTTGATCTGTAACTGCTGAATCGCTGCCGGACGATATACGTCGCAGGCTGCAAGGAGCGGAACTCTTCCCTTGGACTTCAGCTTCGCTGCCAGCTTTGCTGTCGTCGTTGTCTTACCTGCGCCCTGAAGACCCACCATCATAATGACGGTAATCTCATTACCAGGCTTTAAGGCAATCTCCTTCATCTCAGATCCCATGAGTGAAACCAGTTCTTCATTTACAATCTTGATCACCATCTGACCAGGATTCAGCCCATTCATGACATCTGCGCCAACGGCACGCTCCTGAACAGATTTGATAAACTGCTTTACAACTTTGAAGCTGACATCGGCTTCCAGAAGTGCCATCTTGACTTCCTTCAGTGCCGTCTTCACATCACTTTCCGTCAGCTTACCCTTGCTTCGCAGGTTCTTAAACACATTTTGTAGTTTGTCGGAAAGGCTTTCAAATGCCATTATTATAATTCCTCCAGTATCTCACTGCATATCTGCTCAATATCCTGCTGGCCTTTTGCAAGTTCATGAATCTGTGTCACTTTTTCTTTAATAGAAAGGAACTTTTCGACCAGATGAAGCTGTTCTTCATAATGAGCCAGTATATTGTTGCAGCGCTTAATTAAATCGTGAACACCCTGTCTGCTAATATCGTATTCTTTTGCTACTTCCGTGCAGGAATAGTCATTCAACACCACATCTTCATATACCTGACGCTGATGTTCTGTCAGTAATTCACCATAAAAATCATATAATAAAGTCTGCTCAACAAATCGTTCCATATCTATCACCTTTGACATGATATACCAATTGCTTCGCATTGTCAAGTATTTTTTCTTGACAGCTTAAAAATTATGGATTGGCTCTGATCAGACGTGGTTTGTAACCAGACTCTTCCAGTGCTTTTACAATCTGATTCTTATGATCGGTACCAAATGCCTCCATGGTAATCTTCAGTTCTACTGCCTTGGAGCGGTTGGTACTGATAAACTGGTTATGTTCCAGTTTGATAACATTACCCTGCATCTTGGCAATGACAGCGGATACCTTTGTCAGTTCTCCAGGAGAGTCCGGCAATAATACAGAGACAGTAAAGATACGATCTCTCTGGATCAGTCCAAACTGTACCACAGAAGACATGGTGATCACGTCCATGTTACCACCACTAAGCACGGAAACAATCTTTTTATTCTTTACGTCCAGATGCTTCAGTGCTGCTACCGTCAGCAGTCCGGAATTCTCAACTACCATCTTATGATTTTCTACCATATCCAGGAATGCAACGATCAGTTCATCGTCTGTGACGGTAATCACATCATCCAGATTTTTCTGAAGATAAGGGAAAATCTTACTGCCAGGTGTCTTCACTGCAGTACCATCTGCAATCGTATTGATGGATGGCAGTGTGGTTACTTCCCCATTTTTCAGAGATTCCTGAAGACAGTTGGCACCTGCCGGTTCCACTCCGATCACTTTAATGTTTGGATTCAGCATCTTGGCAAGCGTAGAAACGCCGGTTGCCAGTCCGCCACCGCCGACCGGAACCAGAATATAATCTACCAGTGGAAGTTCCTTTACAATCTCCATGGCAATGGTACCCTGACCGGTTGCCACACCAAGGTCATCAAACGGATGGATAAATGTATATCCGTTCTCTTCTGCCAGCTTGTACGCGTGTTCACATGCTTCATCGTATACATTGCCGTGAAGCACTACTTCAGCACCATAACTCTTGGTACGATTCACCTTCATCAGTGGTGTGGTTGTCGGCATAACAACCACCGCCTTTACTCCCAGTTCTTTGGCTGCATATGCCACACCCTGGGCATGATTACCTGCTGATGCAGTGATCAGTCCCTTTGCCTGTTCTTCTTTTTCCAGCTTAGAAATACGATAATAGGCGCCACGGATTTTGTAGGCACCTGTAATCTGCATATTTTCCGGCTTCAGATATACTTTATTACCAGTCTGCTCGCTAAAATACTTGCTGTAAACCAGCTTGGTCTCCTGTGTAACTCTTTTTACCACTTCAGCTGCTTCTTCAAAATTTTCTAATGTTAAATCTGTAAATTCCATCTTTATTCTGTTTCCTTTTCATTTAAAAATAATGCGTTTACAAACTCATCGGCGTCAAACTTCTGCAAATCATCGATGCTTTCTCCTACTCCGATATATTTTACCGGGATGCCCAGTTCTGAATGAATGGCAATGGCAATGCCTCCCTTGGCTGTTCCATCCAGCTTGGTAAGGATGATTCCTGTGATATTGGCTGCCTCAGAGAACTCACGTGCCTGAACCAGTGCATTCTGTCCGGTCGTTCCGTCCAACACTACCAGTGTCTCACGGTAAGCTTCCGGATATTCCTTTTCCAGAATACGGTTAATCTTTGCCAGTTCATTCATCAGGTTCTTCTTATTGTGTAATCTTCCTGCTGTATCGCAAAGAAGTACGTCAGCATTTCTCGCTTTAGCGGCTGCTATGGCATCATAAACAACCGAAGCCGGGTCAGAGCCTTCCTGTCCGCTGATAATCTCCACACCGGCACGGTTCGCCCACTCGGTAAGCTGCTCACCTGCTGCTGCGCGGAAGGTATCTGCCGCTGCAAGAACGACCTTTTTACCCTGATCCTTTAACTTGCCTGCCAGTTTTCCAACACTGGTCGTCTTTCCAACACCATTCACACCAATTACCAGAACGACAGACTTGCGGTTTTCGAACTCATATGCCGTCTCACCTACATCCATCTGTTCTTTGATGCTCTCAATCAGATACCGTTTGCACTCTTCCGGTTCCTTGATGTTATTGTCTTTTACTGCCTGCTTCAACTTTTCAATAATGGCCGTAGTTGCATTGATTCCCAGATCCCCCATGACCAGAGTCTCTTCGATTTCATCATAAAAATCATCATCAATGCTGGAAAAACCACTGAATATATTATCAATCCCGGCAACAATATTGTCTCTTGTCTTTGTCAGCCCTTCAGCCAGACGCTTAAAAAAACCTTTCTTTTCCTGCATGAAAGATTCCTCCCTATTGATCTAATTCGTCTTCCACCATATTGACGGAAACCTGTGTGGAAACCCCCTTTTCCTGCATGGTGATACCATACAGTCTGTCTGCAACAGCCATTGTTCCTCGTCTATGTGTTATAATAATAAACTGCGTGTTTTTTGTCAACTTATGAAGATAATTTGCATATCTGGATACATTGTTTTCATCCAGTGCCGCCTCAATCTCATCCAGAAGACAGAATGGAGACGGCTTCATATTCTGAATGGCAAAAAGCAGAGCAATTGCCGTCAGCGCTTTTTCTCCACCAGACATCTGCATCATATTCACCAGTTTCTTTCCAGGCGGCTGTGCGATAATACGAATACCTGCCTCCAGAATATCCTCATCCTCTACCAGCTCCAGACTGCCCTTTCCTCCGCCGAACAGTTCTTTGAATGCTTTCTCGAATTCCTGCTGCATAATGGCAAACTTCTCTTTAAACTGACGCCGCATACCCTCATCCAGTTCGGTAATGATCTTTTTCAGATCTTCTCCCGCCTTTACCAGATCTGCATGTTGGGCAGCCAGGAATTCATGACGCTCGTGAAGCTCCTTATATTCTTCTATGGCATTGACATTGACAGGTCCCAGCGCCTTGATCTCACCCTTTAACTGAGAGATCATCTTCTTAAGCTGCGGGGAATGTTCGATCTCTTCATCTCGGAATTTTTCTGCTTCGCTGGCCGTCAGTTCATATTCTTCCCACATATAATTAATCTGACGTTCCAGATAATCCCCCAGACGTTCCTTCTGGTTATCCAGTCGGAAATGCTCTTTATCCAGATCACTGAGCTGGTTGCTCAAGTCTTCTCTCACCTGGAAAAATTCTTTGTGAGAACGGTTCTTGGTACTACGTTCTTCTGTTATCTGATTCAGTTCTTTTTCGGTATCTGCTTCTGCCTGCTGTGCATGAAGAATGGATTCCTGAATCTCCTGAATCTGGGCTTCTTTTTTCTCCACATCCTGTCTGGAACCCGACAGATTCTCCTGAAGATTTTTCTTTTCCTCACAAAGATGTGTTTCCTCACTGTGAATACGTTGGATATTCTGCCGGATAAACTCTTCCTTCTGGTGCAGTGCAGTCGTCTGTGTATGTACCTCATTGCAGATACGGTTCTTTTCCTCCTGCTGCTGCCTCTTCTCCTCCAGTTCTGCCTGCCAGCCCTGAATTTTCGCTTCCAGACCCGCTTCCTGCTCCTTGGAAAGTTCCATTTCTTTCTCAATCTGGATATGTTCTTCGTCAATCTCTTCCATCTGCTGACGAATCTCATTTACTTCACTTTGCAGTGATTTGTTATCCGAAAGCATTCTGGCATTCTGCGTCTGGATCTCCTGCAGTTTTAATTTCAGTGTATTCTGATTTAGATACTCTGCCTGCATCTGTTCTGTACGTTTTACCAGCTCTTCTCTCTTGGCTGCCCGGTTCTGGCGAATCTCTTCGATCTGTTTCTGAAGCTGCGTCACATGGCTTCTGGCTAACTGTACTTTTGTTTCCAGATCTTCCATCTCTCTTCTTCGTCCCAGAAGATTGCTGGAATTCTTAAATGCACCACCGGACATGGAACCACCCGGGCTTAACAGATCTCCTTCCAGTGTAACAATTCGCAGAGACTGACGGTATTTTCGGGATATGGCAATGGCATGATCGATATGATCCACAATCAGTGTCTTTCCAAGCAGATATTCCACCAGAGTCTCATAACGATCATCGGTATCAACCAATGTGCTTGCAACACCGATTGCACCCGGCTCATACAATGCCTGGTCGTTTCCCAGGCCTCCCTTTTTATGAATCGCACTCAACGGAAGGAATGTGGCACGTCCAAACTTGTTCTTTTTCAGATACTCAATCATGGCCTTTGCCGTATTCTCATTATCGGTAACAATATTCTGAATGCTTCCGCCAAGGGCTGTCTCAATGGCAGCTTCGTATTTCTTCTCCGTCTTCACCAGATCGGCAACTACTCCATAGATACCGGTCACACTGTCCTTCTTTTCCATAACACGGCGGATACTGTTGCCATATCCGTCATAACGCTCTGTCATATTGCGCAGGGCTTCCAGTCTGGAAACATTGCGGCTGTACTCTTCCTTGGTGGTCTCCAGTTCCTTGGAGCTGCGGATCAATTCCTGCTGGATCTCATTGATGCCTGCCTCAATCCGGGCATTTTCTTCCGTCAGATCATGGATCTTTGCTGTAATCGCATCATACTCCTTCTGATACCCTTCCCGGACGGCTTCCCGCTGATTCTGCTCAGTCTTTGCAGAAAGCATACGCTGGGTGAGCTGGGAATTACGGATCTGGATCTGTTCCTTCATGGTCTCAAAACGCTGTAATTTTGCCTTGGTATTCGAACGTTCTCCCAGAAGGTCAATCAGGCTGTTTCGTCCTGTGGCAATCTTTTCTTCCAGCCCTTCTGCTTCTTCTGTAACTCTCTGAAGCTCCTGTACACAGCTCTTTTCCTGTTCTGACGCCTCTTCCAGTTTTTTTTTCAGCTTCTGACTGTTTGCCTCTTCTGCTTCCAGTTCCTTCCTGCATGCTTTCAGAGACTCTTCGATCCCTGCCATACGGCTCTGGAAATGCTCATCATTCATGGAAGCGGAACGGATCTGTTCTTTTAACAGTTCAATCTGATTCTCAAGCTGCTGCTTTACCATGCGCCCCTGATTCAGTTCATTTTTCTTTTCTTCGATAGCAGCATCCAGGGACTCCAGTTCCTGTTCAATCTTCTCATATTCGGTACGGATCTGTTCCAGTTTTCCCTTCACCGTCTCCATATCATGATCAGAAATCAGGATCTTATTCTCTACCTCTTTTAACTGACCGGACATTCGTTCTTTTTCCAGTAAAAACATATTAATGTCCAGTTGTTTTAATTCATCTCTTTTTTTCAGATAAATCTTCGCTTTTTCAGACTGGCGTTCCAACGGTCCCACCTGTCTGGTCAGCTCTGAGAGGATATCATTAATTCGAGTCAGATTATTATTCTCGTCTTCCAGCTTCTTCTGCGCCGCCAGCTTACGTCTCTTAAACTTGACAATCCCGGCCGCTTCATCAAACAGCTCTCTTCGTTCTTCCGGTTTACCGTTCAGGATCTTATCAATCTGTCCCTGACCGATAATGGAATAGCCTTCTTTTCCAATACCGGTATCATAAAAAAGCTCCTTTACATCTCGCAGACGACAGGCAGTACCGTTGATCAGATATTCACTTTCACCAGAACGGTAAAGCCTTCTGGTTACTGTAACTTCGTTATAGTCTACCGGAAGCTGATGATCCGAATTATCCAGCGTAATGGCAACCATGGCAAATCCCAGTGGTTTACGGTTCTCGGTACCGGAAAAAATAACGTCCTGCATATTGGAACCACGGAGCTGCTTTACGCTTTGTTCGCCAAGAACCCATCTTACTGCATCACCAACGTTACTTTTGCCACTTCCGTTTGGGCCGACAATACCGGTAATACCGTTATGAAACTGAAACTTCAGTTTGTTTGCAAAAGACTTAAATCCATGTACTTCTATGCTCTTCAGATACATCTATTTTGCCTGCCCTTTCAGGGTAATGATCGTTCGGTAAGCGGCCTGTTGTTCTGCACTCTTCTTGGTTCTGCCGCTTCCTTCTTCGAATCCCTTGTCACCGATAAATAACTGCATGACAAAAGTCTTATCATGATCCGGTCCCTCTTCACGTACCAGATGATAAGACATTGGCTGTCCCTTAAAAGAACTCTGTACAATCTCCTGCAGGATAGTTTTGCTATCATAAAAGAGTTTTTTGTTCTCAATATCATTTAAAATAAATCTGTTCACAAATTCTTTTGCATTAGCAAAACCACCGTCCAGATAAATAGCTCCGATCAGTGCTTCCATGGCATCTGATACAATGGAATCACGGAAACGTCCACCTGTCTGTTCCTCGCCCTTTCCAAGTCTCAGAAATGATCCAAGTTCAATCACAGCCGCACACTGAGCCAAAGTCGGTTCACATACAATACTGGCGCGAAGCTTTGTCATATCGCCTTCCGGCATACCAGGATAGTTATTAAAAATGAATTCACTGCTGGAGAGCTCAAGGACTGCATCACCAAGGAATTCCAGTCTTTCATTATCTTTTAGTTTCTTTTTGGTTTCATTGGCATAGGAACTGTGTCGCATGGCATTCTCCAGTAATTCTCTGTTCTTAAATACATAGCCAATCTTATTTTCCAGTTCTTTTAAATCTCTGTTCATGTTTCACCTCATAATTCATCTTGTATGATACCTACGGATTGCTCCGTGCTTCGCACTCCCGCAATCCTCCCCACTATTCGCATATCGTGGGATTAAAATCCCACTTTCATGCTCATATTGTGGCGGGTTCCAAGGTCTTACATCCACTTATGAGCAAGCTCACGTGGATTCAGACCTTTTAACCCTGGTATCATAAAAAAGGGGTGCACACAACGGCACCCCAAAAGATCAAACTTACGCATCGACAGCGTTCTTGATTGCTTCTACCGCATCTCCTACAGAAACGATCTTCTCAGCTTCCTCATTCGGGATCTCAATATCAAACTCTTCTTCAATGCCCATGATGATCTGATATACATCCAGAGAATCTGCGCCAAGATCATCCACAAATGTAGTATCCATTGTGATCTCTTCTTCATCAACATTCATAACCTCTGCAATAATCTTCTGCAGCTTTTCAAGTTCCATAACAGTACCTCCTAATTTGTCTCTTCAAGAATGTGTTCTTTTATTTTCTCATTGATACGCTCTTTGCTGAATTGCGTACACTGAAAAATTGCATGTTTGATTTCTTTGCTTGTTGCACTTCCATGTGTCTTCACAACCAGTCCCTTTAAGCCAAGCATCGGTGCTCCACCATACTGGGTGGCATCGAAAGTCTTCAGAGTAGTCTTCAGAGCCGGCTTCACCAGAAGTGCGCCAATCTTGGAACGAAGAGTACTCATCATGCCTTTCTTGATCTGATGTACCAGCGCGGATGCGGTACCTTCGTATAACTTCAGAATAACATTTCCCACAAAGGCTTCACAGACGATGACATCACAGACACCTGCCGGAATATCTCTGGCTTCTACGTTCCCGATAAAATTGATATCCTTGCATTCCTTCAGCAGTGGATAAGTCTCTTTTACCAGTGCATTGCCCTTCTCTTCTTCGGCTCCGATATTCACCAGCCCGACTCTCGGATTCTTAATGCCAACTACATTCTCCATATAGATGGATCCCATTCTGGCAAACTGTACGAGATGTGAAGATCTGGCATCTACATTGGCCCCACAGTCAATCAGAAGTGACACGCCTTTCTCTGTCGGGATCAGTGGTGCCAGAGGTGGTCTTTCAATCCCTCTGATCCTTCCTACAATTAACTGTCCTCCAACCAGAACGGCTCCGGTACTTCCGGAGGATATGATCGCATCTGCCTCACCATGCTTTACCATATTCATGCCGACCACTATAGAAGAATCCTTCTTCCTGCGGATAGCGTTCACCGGCGGTTCACCCGTCTCGATCACTTCAGAAGCAGGCGCAATCTCTATGCTCTGTGGATCATAGGTATATTTTTTTAATTCATTCTGAATGACATCCTCTTGTCCCACCAGAACCACTCTGATATCCGGATTCTCATTCACAGCTTCTACTGCTGCTTTAATAGGCTCTACAGGGGCATTGTCTCCGCCCATGGCGTCAACTGCCACTTTAATTTTTTCCTGCATTCTCTACCTCCTGTTACACACCTATCATCATACAAGACATCCATATAAAAATCAACAGTTTTTCTTTTACGAAAAAAGAAAGCCCATAACTTTCGCCATGGACTTTCGTTACGATGATAAATGTGATTCTACTGTGTCTTTACATAGCCCCATCCAAACGTAGTGTCATATCCCGGATCCCCTGCATCCACTACGATGCCTTTCAGATATTCTTCTGCATCTTCCTGTGTTTGCTTCTCAAACTGGGATTCGGACAAATACTTTGCCAGTACGCCGCTGATTCTGGGCGCTGCAAAAGAGGATCCCTTCTCGCCCTGATAATTCCCGTCAGCCGACACAAATACAGCATCACTTTGCAGATACCAGAGAGAACTGACCGGCTCTCCCTGGTCATCCATATCTGCTCCGGATACACCTATCACCTCTTCCCATGCAGCCGGATAGGTCTCACTCCCAAGAGGAGTAGACAATGACAGATTTCCTGCTGCCGCCACCAGCAATACATTTCGCTTGGCCGCATATTGAATAGCTTCATGCAGTTCCTCATTATCCTGATTCAAAGTCCAGCTCATGTTGATGATATCGGCATCATATACATCTACTGCATCATAAATAGCCCGAATAATAGCAGATCCGGTATCTGGAGCTTTCGATTGCTCTTCGCTAGCTTCCTGTGAATTCTGAGTTAGTGATATGCTGCTGTCAAAGCACTTCAGCATATAAATGTCTGTATCTGGTGCAATTTCTTTTAGGATGTCATATACAAACGTTCCATGTCCTTCCTGATCCGTCAGATCCTGTGTGCCATCCAGATAATTCTTTCCCTGTACGTCTGACAGATTGCAGCCAGAATCCAGAATGCAGACTGTCACTTGATCTTTCACCACTTCCATAGGTGTTCCTTCCGCTGCTGCCCCCACTGTAGGGGGCAGCGTTAGAAAAATGCCAAGCAGCACATTTGCATAAAAGTATGTTCTTCTCATGAGTCACCACTATTCTGTACCGGTTCCATGCTCTCAGCAGACTGAACCTCTGGTGCCTGCGTCTCGGCAGGTGGCGGAGAAGCAGAGGTCTCTGTCTGAGGTGCTGCCGTTTCCGGTGCCGGAGGCTCCGTTTGTGGAGTCGATGTTTCCGGTGCCGGTGGCTCCGTCTGTGGAGCGGAAGTCTCTGGTGCAGAAGTCTCTGGAGGATTGGTCTCAGGTACCTGAGTCTGTGGCGGCTCCGTTTCAGGGATCTGAGTCTCCGGTGCTGTTGTTTCTGTGGTCTGGCTCTCTGGCGCAGTTGATTCAGGTACAGTTATCTCTGTTGTGTTTGTCTGTGGCTCTGTTTCCGATACTGCAGTCTCTGTCTGTGGTTCGGTTACAGTTTCTGTCAGAAGTTCGCTTTCTGTTTCTAATTTCCGGGCATTCTTACGAGACTGAGAAGCAGTCCGGTCTTTTACCACCACTTCTACAACAAGATTTTCCCATGCGAGATAATCTGTCAACGCAATCGTATAAATATAAGATGTACTGCTTCCTCCTACCAAAGTCTGGCTCCAGTTAAGGGGAGCCGTACTAGTTTCCTCTGACCTTGTACCTCTGGCTGATAACTTTATGGATCCAATATAATAATTACTGTTTCCAAGTGTCACAGTCAGTTTCTGAGGATTCACTCTTCCAGAAATACTGACAGGTATATCTATTTCTCCTGACAGCTCTGATTTATTTCCCTCAAAAACGCCCGATGTAATTCCATCTTTAAAAAGATCATTATACTGTGGTGGGAAATCAGACGTTCTCTTCAACGAACTTACCGCTTTTACTGTATATGCCACTTTAGAAGGTGTTTTCACTTCCACATATACCGATGCATTTACGGTCGTATAATTATTTTCCAAAAATGGATATGGTGTAAAAACAGCCGTTCTTAGTCCATTTTCTGTCGGATATACGGAACCATCATTTTCCCATCCCCAGTTTCCGCCAACCCCCTTCCCTGTGACAGGATTTACCGGGTCTTTTTTAGATTGCAGATTTGAACAATTCAGATAATACTGTGGGTCTTTTGTCTGATACATAGCACTTGCTGTAATGTCGCATCCGCTATAATCCGGTGTTGCTTTTCTTACCAGTACTTCCACTGTTTTTTCTTCATCTGCCTCAATACTGTCATTATCCGGGGTAAATTTTACTTTCGCAGTATATGGTGTTGTTTCATTTGCATCCCATGGCTGTGCATTCGCTCCGGTCAGATCCCATTCCCATTTTCCCGGAACAGTTTTTCCCTGGAATTCTACTTTCAGGCCTGTCACATTTTTACCTGCCAGACACATTTTCTTTTCTTCTGTCTGACCTTCTGTAAGTGCCAGCGTCAGTTCCTGACCATATACAAGCTCTATCCGTGCTGCTGTTCCTGATACCGTTGCTTTTGCCTTTCCAATCGTATACGGAACAGTCACACTATCTTCAGTAATATCTTTCCAGCAATAATGTTCCGGATCGTTTAATGTCACAGTTGCCGTATAATCTCCAGCTTCTGTTCCACCGTTATCCGTAACCGTATAAAGAGCTGTATTTTCCAGTCCGGAATACTGTTTATTGCCATTATATGTTCTGGTTCCGGTAATTTCAGGTACTGCAATCTCTTTCTTTTTCACAGTAACATCCATATTTACCGTAAATTCTGCATATCCAACGGTATCATTCGGTTGGAACTTCATGCTGCAGACCTGTGTTGGAACAGTTGCCAATGCACTGCCAGGTTCTGTCCATGACCAGGTGCCTGTGATTTCTCTTACACCTGTACCATAGGTTACATTTCCACCAGTAAAAGTCACTTTTTCCAGCAATGTACCATACTCATACTCCCCTGTTACCGTTGGTAATATGATGTTCATCTTATCTTTTTCAATTTTATAGATGGTTGCTTTTGTCTTTACACCATCTGGATTTAAGATGACATACGCGCCACTTCCATAGCTGCCCTCATCCGTATTCAGAGTTTCCTCCAGAGTATATCCCTGATACAGCACTTTCTTATCTTTTTCCGGTGCCATATCCGGTTTTCCATCTTTCAAGAAGGTGTATGTACCCTCTTTTAGCAGTCCCTCAATCTGTAATTCTTCTGTTCCGGCAATTCCATCTTCATTCGCCAGCATCAGCCTTGCCGTTCCGGTTGTCAGGGCACTGTCCGGATCATAATCTCTGTCATTTACATCCTCGCAGATAACCACGACTCCAATCTGTGTCAGCAGAGGTACTTTTTCTTCCGCTGGCGTATACAGATCTGCTACTGCCATATCCGGGGTAAAGATCATGGCATATTCAGAATCCGTGGTTCCATTATTTCGTCCAAATGGCACCTTTTCCTTTTCTTCTTCTTTCCAGTCAAAGGTTCCCGGCACCTGTGTCTCAACCAGCAGATCCTTATTCATATAAAGAGCATTTCCTTCGTATTGAACGGTACTGTCCTTTACCTTCTGACCATATGTAAGACGATTCATATCCGGCATTCTCAGTTCCGGTGTCATTTTCACAAGAGACGCCATATAGCTGTCAATCCTGCCTTTATGTTCCTCTCCCTGATCATCCGTATAGGTTGTCTCGATCTCCCATGTATACACCTGCTTATCAGGATCACCGGTACGATCTGCCTTTTTCAGCACGGCTTTTACCTGAATCTGATCTGCATAAGCTCCGATCTCTCCAGTCTGATAGTTTCCACTTTCCCCATCCTGCTCTATCAGAGACTTCAGATACGCTTCCACCTCATTCTGCAACGTGTTTTCCAGTCTCTCATTTCGCTTTTCAATGGATGTATCGGTTACAGCGTAAAAATCTTCTTCTGTAAGATAATCAATCAGATTTTTTTCATATGGGTGCTCATCTGCCAGCAGTTCCATTCTGTGAAGGATCTGTTCAATCGGATCCGTTGTTGTCCAGAGAGCCGTATAAGACCGGTCTCCCATGGATCCGGATGGAATGACAACTTCCTTTGTTGCCTCAGTCAGATCTGTTCCGATCCATCCGGTAAATTCATACTTTTCTCTGACTGGCTGTTCCAGTACGATATCCTTACTTTCAATCGTGTAACTGTCTGGATTGTTCTTTGCACTTCCATAGGTTTTGTTGTAAGTAAGTGTATAGGTCACTGGTTTCCAGTTTGCATAATAGGTTCGTTCTCCGCCTTCTCCTTTTGTCACAGAAACTGTCTTTGTCAGATCACTCAGTCCCGTTCCTGTCCAGCCGGTAAACTCATACCCTTGCCTTGTCGGTGCCAAAAGTTCAAATGCCTCTTCCGTTGTATATACAGAAGGATTTTTTTCTGCATTCTGTCCGCCATTCAGTTCATAATGAATCGGATAGGTATTTGCTTTCCAGCCCGCATATATGGTTTCATCCTGAGCAAGAATTTCTTTTTCTGCATCAAAAGGATCTGTTGCTGCCGCATTATGATACCATCCTGTAAAGGTATAATATTCTCTTACCGGTTCTTCTGGCAGTAAGGTTATTGGGTATCCGCTGTAACCGGTTATTTCACTGATTACTGTAGTAATTTCACCGTCCCGGACTGCATAATTACGGTCAAAAGTAATCTTCAGTTCTTTCGCCCACCTTGCATAAAGCGTCACGCCGCCTGTCAGGATATAGGTACTTAAATCCACCGGCTGTCCCTGATATTCTTTGTCCATGTACCAGTCCATAAACTGATATCCTTCATATTCCGGAGTCAGAATATTCCATAATTTATCCCCGACATGTAAGGTTGAATATGTAAATGTGTAATATTCTGATTCATCCCCATCAAATACCGGATGTATCTGCTGTTCCTCATCCTCTCCGGTGACATACTGCGCCTTTCCCTTTACCGGACCAAAAGATATCGTTACATCACAGGTCCAGTCTGCATACAGAATCACATCTGTTTTTAGTGTTTCACCAAACAGATACGGATCTCCGGAGCAGTCTTGTGTCGTATACCAGCCGCGGAATGTCAGCCCGTCTATTGTCGGATTCTTTACTTCCTGTGTGACTTCATTTTCCGTAAAATATGTCTGTTTATACTGTCCCATTCCGGCATAATTATACAGATACGTAATACTGTGCTTTCTGTATGCCTGAAGCGTAATCGTCAGATCCTGCGCCGGCATTACAAAACTTATCCGGTTATTCTGCACGTTAAATTCTACTGTATCATTATCACTTTTTACTTCCAGTCCTCCATAACCGTCTTTCAGTGCCACTTCCAGTTCTACTTTTTGTCCCGGCTGGATTCCCTCTTCTGTGATCTGTTCCGGATTGACAAACTGATAATGTTCAATTCCTTCTCCAGATACAATGTTCAACTGCACTTTTCCAAAATTCATGTCCAGATATACATCTTTTGCATATTCCCGTCCGGTGACAGTAAGTCCGGTACTTGCACTTTCTCCTCCGTTTACAGACATTTTAACCGGACGCTGTGTGCCGTCAAACACACTTCTGGAAAGCGAAAGATTGTAAACTCCGTTTTCATCCTTTGTAAAAGATTCTTCCTGTGCCCCGTCTTTTGGTGCCATGCGGAATTCATACTGATTCTCTTCACTTGCACTGTTCAGACGGATATGATAATTAATCTGGTTCTCAAACCCTTCGAACCTGCGGATAAACAGATAATATGTCACTTCATATTCCTGTGTTCCCGGATACACATCATAACGCACCACGCCATTATCCGTTGTCATATAACAGAAATTACTGATCCTCGGAGACGCATATTGTAACTGAGCGATACTTCCATTCTGCGCCGGTTCTCCCCATCCATAATCCATTCCTGCAAGATCCGGGTACATAGTCTGAGCCGCAGCAATCACTTCACCCAAATTCAGTGTTCCGGTTGCATTCGCTTCACTGATTCCGCCAACCATATGAGAAGAGGAAAACGATGTCTCAAATACTTTTGCATTATCCCATTCTGCCGCTTCCAATCCCCAGTTTCTTGCACACCAGTCATAAAGTAAAACATTCACTTTCTGAGTTGTGGTTGATACATCACATTTCTTTTCCAGATGGAATCTCTGCACCTGTTTCTTCACCAGAGCTGATGATGCATGATCTTCATATGTTAAAACCAGATCAAGGGAAACTTCACTGCAGGCGTATTTCCCTGCCAGTAATTCATCCATGTAGATGTAACCCGGATTCTTATTTTTTGTCTTATCCCCGACTATAAAGATTTTATTTCTCGGATCATCTGAAGGAACCGTTTCCTCGTTTATCTTCAGATTTTCGATGGAAAGCTTATATTTTCCTGATTTTGCATATAACTGTTCATTCTTCTGGCATTTTCCGCCCATCAGATTCCATGTCTTCATCGGAATGGTTTCAAATCCGAATACCGTCTTATGATCTGCATTCGCACTGGATTTTTCCCAGAGCTTTGCCAGTTCCTCTTCATCCATATAGCTCATGCTGCTGGATACGGAGGTGGACCACAATGGCCAGCGTCCGGTATAGACCGTCCAGTTCTTGCGTATGGTCTTGAAAATTAGTCTTACTTTCAGACCAAGGGATACTACAACATCAATACCTACCTCAAATTTTAATGCTCCAAGGTTCGTATTGGCTCCGCTCAAAAGATTCGTGGTATTGAAGAACAGACCTGTCAGCTCCGCATAGGCATACAGGCTTCCGGTTATATAGGCCGTGGCAATTCCACACATGGTTACTGACAACGTCAGCCGCAGTCCCACGCGGACTCCTACCTTTCCAATCAAATAAATATTATTGGTTACGGAGCTCTCAAGCTTCTCCGTATAGGAGCTTCCTTTGAATTTCAGGAAGTTGTATTTGAAGCCGATGCGTTCCCCGCTTCTGGCTACGATCTCTACGCCAAAGGTTGCCAGGACTCCCACCTGTCCTACCAGATGAACCTCAAAGCCTACGGTAATAATTCCATAGAAAGAGAATTTCAGATTCAGAAGCAGGATATCAAAAAGATCATTATATTTCAAAGAGGTTGCCACGATGGAGTTCATGGTATCCATCAGATCTGATACAGACTGATCATAGGATTCATAATCGCCCTCTTGGATTCCTTCCGGTTTGACAATCTCACTTAAGGTATCCTTTGCTTTTGAGAATACGGTTGTTTTTCCGCCAGTAGTAGCTGTAACCGTCAGTTCAATCTTCGACATGGACCGGATCGTCACAGACATATCGATCCAGACTTTGCCACCGTCTACATTCGTCTTCACGGACAAAGACTGGGTAAAGGACAGCTTCGGCTGAACAGTCAGCATGTTCTTACCGTCTTTTTTAATGTTGGCAGTCGCTGAAATGCTGATGTTTGCCGTCACTTCACTGCCTGATACCTTCAGCTTCACTACCGGTCTGCCAGGTGTCAGAGTTGCCGTCATACCCGCCAATGCATATGTACCTTCTCCGTACAGGTCATCCAGCATATCCTGTGTCTCCGGTGCACTCATGACAGATACCAGCATCTGAGCCTTCAGTTCTTCATTCTCCTCTACCTGTCTGGAAAGTCTGGATGTCAGCACTTCCAGATCTTCCTCCGACAGTTGCTGATCCATCTCTACATCATCCGTAACGTGAACATCGAAGTCTGCCAGGTAATCCTCCGGGCTGGCATATCCATAAGTCAGATGTACCCCATCTGCGGTATCTTCCACGCTCAAAATCTGTGCAAACAATACATATCCATCAAAAGAACCCTCTGTATATGCATCAATATTTATTTCATCTCTGCCGATCTCACCATCATAGAAAGCTACGATATCGCCTTCCTGATATGTGGTATCATTGTTTTTTACCAGAATTTCGCCAGGAATGTACGCTGCCTCTTCCACTTCCCCGGCATCTGCACCATCAGGATCTGCTACCGCCTGATTGCTTTCTGTCTCTGTTTCTGATACCTCTTCTACGACAGTTTCCAATTCGGCCTCTTCCATTTTCTCTGTCTCAGAAAATGTTTCTGTCTCTAAATCCGTCTCTTCTTCAGATGCTTCATCCACAGATACCACCGGCTGATATTCCATCACATCATCCCAGAGCACATAGGTCATATCATCAGAAAAGCCGACTACTTCTACCTGCTCTTTGTATACAGATACTACTGCTGTATCGGTATCATCTGAATAATCTGCAAAATGCACACCTCCAGATACAATGATGCTGAAGGTTGCTCCCGGTTCAAATCCTGTCTCACCATCTTTTTCATAATAAGATCCGGAAATAGCAAATCCATCTTCTGTTTCAGTAATATCCAGTTCCGGATCCAGCGCTCCTGATCCTGCCTCTACACGGACATTCTTTTTCACTTCATCCAGAGTCATTTCTTCTTCTGTTCGAAGAAGAATCGTTCCCTGCCAGTCAAAATCTGTCAGGTCCGCTGATGTTCCGTCTTTTTCTGTTTCCTGTGCCTCTTCTGATACAAAGAAAGCATACAGCGTCAGAGACTCTTCCAGCGGTTCTGTATAGGAAAATGCCGTAGTACATTCCGGATCCACGCACCATCCACCGAAGGTATATCCATCCTTTTCGGTATAAATCTCATTGATTGGTCTGGTTAACAGATTTTCTCCCTTTGCGAAGATCTGTGGCTCCAGTTCCCGTCCGCCCATGGTGTCAAAAGTCACTTCGATTGCTTCCGATGCATCCACAAATCTTGCATAAAGTGTAGTTTCGCCTTCTGCAACCGCAAACTGAGAGCAGCTCTCTGTGAATGCTTCATCCTGATACCAGCTGGTGAAAATAAATCCATCTTTTTGCGGATTTTGTTCCGGGAACGGAATGGTTTCACCAGGCTTCACCATTTTGCTGTCATAGACCTGTCCATCTGCCATAAAAGTCACCTGATAAGATGACAGCACCAGTTCTTCCTGCTGACCAGATGCCAGTGTCATCTGATTTCCTTCTGGCATTTCAAGCTGAACCGCCTGTCCGGATTCATTCCTCACAGAACAGGTGGCTCTGACCGTTGCAGTCTCTAATGCACCCGTTACATGAACCATACCAAGTGCGCCATTGCCTTCCAGCAGGACACTTCCTTCTCCTTCCAGAAAGATTTCCGGAATCTTTGTTTCTGCATCCATATGCAACGTCAAACTCTGACCCTTTACAGTCTGAACATACAGCTGTTCCAGTTCTGTTCCGCTTAGCCGCAGTTCACTGACCTGATCTGCTGTAAATCTTTTTGCTTTCACATCTGACAGTTCCAGCTTTTCTGTAGCAGCCGCTGCAATTTCACCATAGTCCAGCCCTGACAATGTACACTCTTTTGCAGTAATCAGCAGATTTTTCGATTCATCTTGCGTCCGAAGCGCATCTGCTTCCTGCTGCGTGGTAACTGTCTCATATTCTCCGGTCCATGCCTTAGCCCGATCAGGCAATAGAATCTTTTCTGTGCCTGTCTCCTGCACCTCGCCAGATTCCTGTACCTGGCTTCGATCCATCTCCAGTGACTGTGCCAGCCCGGTGCTACCCATTGTACTGGTCAGCATGACCACTGCCATCAGCATAGCGATCCAGCGTTGTCTCCGTTTTCTCTTCATCCTTTTTTTCCCCTTTCGGCATGTCTGTCTATTTGCAAAATAGTTCTATATTAATCAAAAGACTAAAAAAGAAAAATCCTTTCACTTTATTTTCATTTTTTATAATTTTTTTTGTATAAAAAAACACCGGAACTTTGCCGATGTTTTATATATATCCCAATATTCGTTTTATATCGTATGCTTTTTCATCAACTGACGGGCAAAAAATATGACTGTAATGCACAGAATCGGGAATAGATAGCCGCATCTCTGCCAGCTTCCGCCTGCTGTAACAAGAAGATTGTAGATTCCGTGGAATACTACGCAGAATCCCATAATACCTGCAATACCTATCAGCCGAAGCCAGGATCTCTGAAATACAAATGCCAGACCAAGCCCTGCTGCGATTCCTCCGCATAGATGCATGGCTCCTGCTGCGATTCCTCTGAGAAACAAAAAGTTAAAATTCGCCGCCCCATTTTCCGTCAGATAACAGATGTTCTCGAATGTGGCAAAGCCAACTGCAATCAGAATGGCAGCCATTACGATATCCTCTTCTTCCGGTTCAAAGATAAACAGCCAGAGAAGAAACGGCAGGAATTTTAAAACTTCTTCACAGACCGGTGTAATCTCCACTGCAGTAACCAGTGTATTTGCTCCATATACCGCCATAAAAAAACTTGTCACATAAGACGCCAGCAGGCACATCACCATCCCGCAGAGAATAAAGCTGATATATTCCCTCTGTTTTCCTTTTACAAAAAGTAATGCAAGCAAGAATGGAACTCCGATACATACCAGAATATTTTCCAGACAGCTCATTTACACTCCTCCTTCTTCAACCAGAGAAACAGACTGCACATGGTCGCCATCAACAGAAAATCCACAGCAAAATACAGATTGAAATGTGTATATCCTGTTGTAAAAACAGAAACAATATAAAGCAGAAGCTGCCACACAATCACAAGTACCATGGCAAGCATCAGCATTCTCTTTTCCATCCGATAACCCAACAGAGCATAATAAAAGATACATGCCGTTACCAAAGCAAACGCAACGGTAAATGGATAAGACGGGCCCAAAATCTTCCAGCCGATAACCATAGCAGCTTCCACAATTGTCAGTCCCAGAACCAAAACATCCAATTTTCCTCTATATCGACGTGTTTCCATCAGGCACAGTGCCAGAAGAAACAGATAGGATGCCATCCATGCCATTTCCGATACATAGAAAACCTGCGGCACTTTTCCCATAATAACCAGATAAAGCAGATAGTACAGCGTTCCCATAGAAAAGCTGGCATAAGTACCTGCCAGAATCAGGAATCTCCGGTTTTGCATATGCAGTCCCTGTAACAGAGAAAACAACGCAAAAAGTAAAAATAATCCTACCTGTATGCCATTATCTATAATCTCAAAACTCATGACTTCTTCTCCGTATCTTTCCGCCTGTGTTCTTTAACACGATATAGCAATGCGGTGGTTATGGATCCTAAAAAGAAAGAAAAAATTCCTACCACAATATATCCAAGCTGAGACTGACTGGCAATCAGGCTGGCTGCACCGGAATTATGCATCACAGAGCCATCCACAGCCTGGTTCATCAGTCCCGGCATAACAAGTCCCAACGAGACTACCAGTACTAGACAAGCTGCTACACATCCTGCTTCCAGCCAGCGCTGTTTCTTTCTTTGTTGTTCTTTTTGGATCTCTTCTGTTCTTTGGGAAATCAGATCCATACGTTCTTCACTGGTGCGCATAGGTAAAGCCCTCCTTTTCCAGAATTTTTTTCATACTCTTTTTTGCACGGTGCGCCAGATTTGTAATCTGAGAAACACTTTTCCCCATTACCTGTCCCGCTTCTTCATACTTCATATTTTCAAAATAGAGAAGATACAGCACTTCCCTGTATTCATCCTTCATTTGCTCCAGTGCATGAATAATCTGGCGATTCTGCTCCTTTCGAAGAATATCTGCATCCGCACTCATAACACCGGACATCTCAAATTCTGTCTGATGGTGATCTAATAATGGAAAACGCTTCTTCTTGCAGTGCCGAAACGAAAGATTCCTCGCCGTCTTATACAGATATGCCTTAAAACACCATCCCACACTGATGGGTCGTTTCTTGGCAAACATCTGCGCAAAGGCTTCAATCATCAGATCCTCTGATTCATGATAATCCGATATATACCCACTGATATAACGGATCAGCGGATCTCCATAGCGTTCCACCAGCTCTTCCGCCGCCTTCTTATCTCCCATATAGTATCGTTCATATAACCGTTCATCTGTCAACATTTTTTGTTCCTGTTTCTTTCCTTTACCGTAACTGTTCCATTCTTTCACAACACATAATTGTCAGATCTGAGCAGTTACCTTTTAAAGCAGTATAACATTTTGTTTCTTTCATTTCCATATAAAATGCCATTCATCTTACCCGAAAAGGAATTCATAACGTAGAAAAGGGTCAAGTCTTTCGACTTAACCCTTGATTCTATCTCATTTCTAATTAGTCCTGAGCGATGATCTCTTTTTTATTGTAAGTACCGCAGTTCTTGCATACTCTGTGAGACATCATCAGTTCGCCGCACTTGCTGCATTTTACAAGGTTTGGAGCTACCATCTTCCAGTTAGCTCTTCTCTTGTCTCTTCTACCTTTAGAAGATTTATTCTTTGGACAGATTGACATGGTTTACACCTCCTTAAATTTGCTAAAGATTTCCTGGATCTGTGCCATCCTGGGATCCAAATCTGTAGGCTCACAGTCGCAAGTCTTCAGATTCAAATTGGTCCCACAGGTATTACAGAGTCCCTTACAGTCTTCCTTGCATAATACCTTTGATGGCCAACTCACCAGTATCTCTGAACAGACAAGCTTATCCACATCCAGATTGTATCCTTCTATAAAATACTGCTCATCCAATGCCTGAATCCGTTCTTCCTCATCCAGCTTCATATCAACTTCTTTCTCGAAATCAAGTGGAATCGGTGTATCAACTTCTTCCAGACACCGGTCACAGGGAATCGCCAGAACAACTTCTGCACTTCCCTTAATCTGTAAATTCCGTTCTCCTTTGTTCATAATTTCCAGAGACACCGGACTTTTACGAATGATAGGATAATCACCAAACGTTCCATGGAACTGATCCATCTCCAGTTCAGCATTTATCTGCATCTTTTTCCCGTCGATTTTCAAAATATCATGTAAATCAACCTGCATAATGCCCTCCTATCCTATCCACACCTGTTTATTATAACGATCCATGTAATATTTGTCAATCATTAAATTGCATTTTTTAAAAAACGGATATGATACCTTAGCATCATATCCGCTTTCCTTTATTCTGTCAATGATACCGATTATACCAGAGCTACTGTCTCACGGCAGATTGCAAGTTCTTCGTTTGTAGGAATGACTGCAACTTTTACTTTAGAATCTGCTGTAGAGATTACACAGTCATCTCCACGTTTTCCGTTTGCTTCTTCGTCTACGGAAATTCCCAGATATCCTAAGTAAGCCAAAACTTTTTCACGTACCAGAGGAGCGTTCTCACCGATACCTGCTGTAAATGCGATGGCATCTACACCGTTCATAGCTGCTACATAAGATCCGATGTATTTTGCTACTCTGTAGCAGAATACTTCCAGAGCTGCTGCGCAAAGCTTGTTGCCCTCGTTCATGCCGCTTTCCAGATCACGGAAGTCGCTGGATACTTTGGAGATACCCTGTACACCAGACTTCTTGTTCAGTACGTTCATAACGCCTGCAATGTCCAGATTTTCTTTCTTGGCAATGAATTCCATGATAGCTGGGTCGATATCACCGGAACGTGTTCCCATTACCAGACCTTCCAGTGGAGTCAGACCCATGGAAGTATCTACACATTTACCGTTCAGTACTGCACTGATGGATGCGCCGTTACCAAGGTGAGCAACAATGATCTTGGAGTTGTTCAGATCCAGTCCCAGGAACTCAGCAGCATGTTTGGATACGAAGCTGTGGGATGTTCCGTGGAAGCCGTAACGACGTACAGCATATTTCTCATAATATTCATATGGAAGTCCATACAGGTATGCTTTTTCTGGCATTGTCTGATGGAAAGCAGTATCAAATACAGCTACCATAGGTACTCCCGGCATCAGGTCACGGCACGCATTGATACCGATCAGGTTAGCAGGGTTGTGAAGAGGTGCAAGGTCATTACATTCTTCGATGGCTTTTAATACTTCGTCATTGATGACTACAGAACTTGCGAACTTCTCTCCGCCATGTACGACTCTGTGACCTACTGCATTTACTTCAGCAAGGCTCTTTACAGCACCTGTCTTTTCGTTTGTCAGGGCATTCAGTACCAGCTGGATTGCTTCTTTATGTGTAGGCATTGCAGCTTCTGTTACTTCTTTTTCTCCGCCGGCTTTCTGATATGTCAGTCTTCCGTCGATACCGATTCTTTCGCAAAGTCCTTTTGCAAGTACTGCCTCTGTATCTGAGTTGATCAGCTGATATTTCAGAGAAGAACTTCCGCAGTTAATTACTAATACGTTCATTGAAATCTATCCTCCATACATTTTCTTTTCAAATATTCAGAGCCGCTTACACCAGATCGCGGTCTATGTAAATCTTTACGGCTCCGATATCATTCTTTTTAGTCTTCAGCCTGGCACTGAACTGCTGTAATAGCTACAACACCAACGATATCTTCTGCTGAGCATCCGCGGGACAGGTCATTTACAGGTTTTGCAATACCCTGTGTGATAGGTCCGTATGCTTCTGCTTTTGCAAGTCTCTGAGCCAGCTTGTATCCAATGTTACCTGCATCCAGGTTAGGGAAAATCAGAACGTTTGCTTTACCTGCTACATCGCTGCCTGGAGCTTTGGATGATCCAACGCTTGGTACGATAGCAGCATCCAGCTGTAATTCTCCGTCCAGTTTCAGGTTTGGATTTTCTTCTTTAGCGATCTTGGTAGCTTCTACCACTTTGTCAACCAGTGCATGTTTTGCACTTCCCTTTGTAGAGTGGGAAAGCATAGCAACGATTGGTTCTTCCTGTACCAGTAACTGGAAGGATTCTGCTGAAGAAGCTGCAATTGCTGCCAGTTCTTCTGGATTTGGATCCTGAACCAGTCCGCTGTCACCAAATACGAATGCACCGTTAGCGCCGTATTCGCAGTTTGGTACTACTATCAGGAAGAATGCAGATACCAGCTTTGTACCTGGTTTTGTCTTCAGGATCTGCAGACAAGGTCTTAATGTATCGGCTGTAGAGTGGCATGCTCCGGATACCATACCGTCTGCATCACCCATCTTAACCATCATAACACCATAGTACAGATACTGATTCAGAAGAATCTCTTTAGCCTGTTCCGGTGTCATACCTTTTTTGCTTCTTAATTCAACCAGTTTGTCGATATATCCCTGTGTCTTATCGGATGTAGCAGGGTCAACGATAACTGCTCCTGTGATATCCAGTCCTTCGCTGCCTTTCTTTACTGCTTCTTCACTGCCGACCAGAACTACGTTCGCAATACCTTCTTTTAAGATCTGTGCGGTAGCTTCGTAAGTTCTGCGGTCTTCTGTCTCCGGAAGTACGATTGTCTTCTTATTATTTCTTGCTCTTTCTTTGATAACGTCAATAAATCCCATGATTCTTTGACTCCTTTCGTATGATATGTTCCTGATCACTCAGGTGGTACATTTTGTACCATATACTGTCAGTTTTGACAGCAGACTGCATCACAGTCTCTCATAAATCTCATTATATTATCCAAAAATTGTTTTTTCAACCAGGAATGCAATTTTTCGTGAATTTTTTTCCAAACACAAAAAGCACCCAAGAAGAAAAGGCACCACCCTTTCGGATGATGCCCGCATTTCTTATAAAAATCAGATCTTGTCGTTACTTCCGAGAACATGAACGATCTTATGAGCAACCATATCTTTTACAGCCTGACGAGCTGGTTTCAGATACTGACGTGGGTCAAAGTGATCTGGATGTTCTGCGAAGTATTTACGGATGTTACCAGTCATAGCAAGACGGATATCGGAGTCGATGTTAATCTTGCATACAGCCATCTCAGCAGCTTTTCTCAGCTGTTCTTCTGGGATACCTACTGCATCCGGCATATTTCCGCCGTACTGGTTTACCATCTTAACGAATTCCTGTGGTACGGAAGATGATCCGTGAAGTACAATAGGGAATCCCGGCAGTCTCTTAGCGCACTCTTCCAGAACGTCAAAACGCAGTGGAGGTGGAACAAGGATACCGTCTTCGTTACGTGTACACTGATCTGCTGTGAACTTGTAAGCGCCGTGGCTTGTTCCGATTGCGATTGCAAGGGAATCACAACCTGTCTTGTCTACGAATTCTTCTACTTCTTCTGGACGTGTATAGCTTTCATGACCAGCTTCTACTACTACTTCGTCTTCGATACCAGCCAGAGTACCAAGTTCAGCTTCTACTACAACACCATGAGCGTGTGCGTATTCAACAACCTTCTTGGTCAGTTCGATATTTTCTTCAAAAGATTTGGAAGAAGCATCGATCATAACAGATGTAAATCCTCCGTCGATACAGCTCTTGCAAAGCTCGAAGCTGTCACCGTGATCCAGGTGAAGGGCGATTGGAATCTCCGGATTTTCAATTACTGCTGCTTCTACTAATTTTACAAGGTATGTATGGTTCGCATAAGCACGAGCTCCTTTGGAAACCTGAAGAATAACCGGACTCTTCAATTCTCCTGCTGCTTCTGTGATACCCTGTACGATTTCCATGTTGTTAACATTGAATGCTCCGATTGCATAACCACCATTGTATGCTTTTTTGAACATCTCGGTCGTAGTAACTAATGGCATAATCTTTATCTCCTTTTTATGTATTTGACTGTATCCTCATTGTATTTGTTTTGAAACAGTCCTCACCGTCTATTATAAGATTTTTTCCAAAATTATCAATAAGATTCTTACTTTTTTTCAAAAAAACTTTTGTGTGTCTTTTTACATTCAGCAAAACACCCTGCTGCCTTGCATCTTTCCGGAAATAATGCTACACTTTCAAAGAATTTTAATATTACGGAGGGTTTATGAAAACAGCAGGGATTATTGCGGAATACAATCCATTTCACAACGGACATGCCTATCAGATCAAAGAAGTACGACGAAAGACAGGCGCTTATTATGTGATTATCGTCATGAGTGGCGACTTTGTGCAGCGGGGGGAACCCGCCATTACAGATAAATATCTGCGTGCCCGCATGGCACTTCAGGAAGGGGCTGATCTTGTTCTGGAGCTTCCTGTTCTTTTTGCCTGTGCAGGAGCTGAATATTTTGCCAGAGGCGGTGTCTCCATTCTAAACAGCCTGGGATGCGTAGATACTCTGTGTTTCGGTACAGAGCAGGAACATCTCTCGGATTTCGAGCCTGCTACTTCCCTTCTGACTGAGGAACCGCCTGCATACAGGCAGTGCCTTGCTTCTTATCTGAAAGAAGGAATGGGCTATCCTGCTGCCAGATCTACTGCACTATCTGACTGTCTGGATACCGATATCTCTTTTCTGCGAAAGCCAAATAATATCCTTGCGCTGGAATATCTCTGTGCACTGAAGCGTCTGGGCAGTTCCATCACACCTGTTTCTATACAGCGTGTAGGTTCTGGATATCACGACCATAGCCTGACAGGACAGTTTGCCTCTGCCACCGCTATCCGGAATTCTATATTGGGAAGAAACGCAGGATTTCAGGAATCTCTGGCATTTGATACCCTATATGAATATATGCCCGAATTGGCTATTGTACTTTTAAAAAAGCATTTTGAAACCTATGGTCCGCTTTGTATACAAAATTTTTCTTCTATATTACAGTACCGTCTCCTTACCATACAATCACCAGAAGAACTGTCTTCCTACTTTGATATCGACTGTTTTCTGGCTAACCGGATATTCCAGAACCGTTTTGCTTTTTCCTCTATTTCTGATTTTACCGAACGTCTTACATCGAAAAACCAGACACGTGGACATATCCAGCGGGCACTTTTTCATATCCTTCTAAATCTCCCAGAACCGGAAGGAAGTGCTATGTTCCTTCCTCAGTACACGCGTATTCTTGGTATGAAGCGTTCCTCTTCCGGTATTCTGAAATGTATGAAAAACAGTTCATCGATCCCGGTTCTGACCAAAATGGCAGATGCTTTCAAGGTGATCGATGTCTCCACTTTGTCAGAAGATCAGAAAAAAGCCGCCCTCTGTCAGCTTGACCAGACAACACTTTCTTCCCATATTTATGAATCTGTTCTGTCTCAAAAATACAATACAATTTTCCGCCATGAAAATACCCGCCAGATTGTGATTCTGTAATCACATCTGACGGGTTCTTTTTATCTCAGTCGAGAAGACTCCCACCTCTTTCAGGTGGTGAGTAATAACAAATTTGTCTCAGTGGGAGTCCAATCTCCGACTGAGATAAACGCTCCGCGAGGATGCGCAGTGATTCTGTAAAGAATGTGTCAGCTTACGCTGACCAGAATCACGCGCCAAGTCTCGCGGATGCTCGACTTGAATTTATCGTAATAAGTACTTAATTCTTAAAGCTGTGGATCGGTGCCGGAATTCTTCCACCTCTGTTTACAAAATCAGCACAGGAGAACTTGTTCACCGGCATGATCGGTGCATATCCAAGGAGTCCGCCGAATTCTACGATCTCTCCCACACCTTTTCCAATAACAGGAATCACTCTGACCGCTGTTGTCTTCTGGTTCACCATACCGATTGCCATCTCATCTGCAATAATACCAGAAATGGTCGTCGCCGGTGTATCACCCGGAATTGCAATCATGTCCAGTCCTACGGAGCAGACACATGTCATGGCTTCCAGTTTTTCAATGGTCAGTGCTCCTGCCTGTACAGAATCAATCATTCCCTGATCTTCGCTGACCGGAATAAACGCACCACTTAATCCGCCTACATAAGAAGATGCCATAACTCCACCCTTTTTTACCTGGTCATTTAATAGAGCAAGGGCTGCTGTAGTTCCAGGTGCGCCCGCATATTCCAGACCGATCTCGCAGAGGATATCTGCCACACTGTCTCCAATGGCCGGAGTCGGTGCCAGAGACAAGTCAATAATACCAAATGGGATATTCATTCTTCTGGAAGCTTCCTGTGCCACAAGCTGTCCCACACGGGTTACTTTAAATGCGGTCTTCTTAATAGTCTCACATAATACTTCAAAATTCTCGCCTCTGACTTTTTCCAGAGCACGTTTTACCACTCCAGGTCCGCTGACGCCTACATTAATAACTGCATCTCCTTCCGTTACGCCATGAAAAGCGCCTGCCATAAATGGGTTGTCATCCGGAGCATTGCAGAATACTACAAGCTTGGCACATCCAAGAGAATCGTTCTCTTTTGTCAGTTCTGCTGTCTCAAGAATCATATCACCCAGAAGACGTACTGCATCCATATCAATACCGGTCTTGGTAGAACCCACATTCACTGAACTGCATACACGCTCTGTCTGTGCCAGAGCCTGTGGAATGGAACGAATCAGATATTCATCACTCTGGGTCATTCCCTTGCTAACCAGCGCGGAATAACCGCCAATGAAGTTCACACCCACTTTCTTGGCAGCCTTATCCAGTGTTCTGGCAATCGTCACATAATCCTCCGGCTTTTTACATGCACTGGATCCCACCAATGCAATCGGTGTTACAGAAATACGCTTGTTTACAATCGGAATACCATATTCATTCTCAATTGCCGCTCCTGTGGAAACCAGATTCTCAGCCAGAGTCGTAATCTTGTTGTAAATGTTTCTGTTCAATACATCCAGATCTGCATCAATGCAGTCCAGAAGACTGATGCCCAGGGTAATGGTACGGACATCCAGATTTTCTTCGGATATCATTTTATTTGTTTCGCTGACTTCAAATATATTAATCATGCCGTTCTCCACCCCGCTTAAATTCTGTGCATTTTGTTAAAGATCTCTTCATGCTGGCACATAATCACCACGCCGATTTCTTCTCCAACTGCTTTCAGTTCTGTAGACAGAACTGAAATTTCTTTTGTGGAAGCAGTCGCATCTGTTACCATCATCATGTTAAAAAAACCATCTACAATTGTCTGTGAAATATCTAAAATATTTACATTGTTCTCTGCCAGATATGTACACACTCTGGCGATAATACCTACTGTGTCTTTTCCTACTACTGTGATGATCGTCTTCTTCATAATGTCCTCCTATACTTTTCTCTATACTGTCACAAGCTGCGATACTTCGCTGCGATCTGCGACACGGATATGAAAATCCGATGCTTTATAAGGGTTCTCACCCATTGTGACCTCTGAACAAACCGTCTCATATGCCAGGGCATCATAATTATTCTCCTTGCTGAGATGTCCGAGAAAGATGTGTTTCAGATTATCATGTAAAATCCGGCATAACAGACGTCCTGCATTTTCATTAGACAAATGCCCGTGTGTGCCAAGTATTCTCTGCTTCAGATAATAGGGGTAAGGGCCTGCCTGAAGCATACGTATATCATGATTGGCTTCCAGAAGCATCGCATCCAGCCCCTTCATGTTCTCAATAATATAATCACTGAATACACCCAGATCTGTAACAACTGCAACAGATGTAGTTTCATGGCTGAGACGGTATGCAGACGGCTGCGCCGCATCATGAGGGATCTCAAATGGATGTACAGTCACATCTCCCACATGAAAATCCTGATCCACATGAATTTCACGGTACAGCCCCGCATCAATCTGTCCCAGACTGCTGCAATTGGCAACTGCCTTTAATGTCCCTCTGGTACCATATATGGGAATCCCATATCTTCTGGAAAGAACTCCCAGCCCTTTGATATGATCCGAATGTTCATGGGTAACCAGAATTCCGTCAATATCCTCTGCTGTTCTGTCAATACTGTGCAGTCCCTTTTCAATCTGTCTTGCGCTGATGCCGGCATCTACCAGCAGCGCGGTCTCATCCGTTCCCGTGTAGGTACAGTTCCCACTGCTGCCACTTGCTATACTACAAAAATCCATGTGTCCTTAATCCTCTATCTATTTGCTTATAAGTATTTTCTACATTATCACTGCTATTGTCAATCACTAATTGACAGAATCTGCGAAATTCTTCGTCTGGTTTCTGGTTTTTCAGAACTGCTCTGGTCTTCTCCGGGGTATAGCCCCTGGAAGCAGACAGACGGGCAATCCGTACTTCATCATCCACATAAACATACCAGATCTCATCACAGATCTCATCATAATGATCCTCCAGAAGAAGCGCCGCCTCCAATACAATGAACGGCGAACTGCCTTTTTCTCTCTCTTTCCGTATCTCTTCTCTGATATAGTTTTTTACCGCCGGATGCACAATCTGATTCAATATTTCCACCATATTCCGTTCTGCAAACACAATCTTCGATAATGCAGGACGGCAGATACTTCCATCCGCTGCCAGAATCTCCCTGCCAAAGTTCTTTACAATCCGGTCAAAGCAATCTGTCCCCGGCTGCATGCAAAGATGCGCTGCCTTGTCCAGTTCTATGACCCTTGCCTGATATTTTTCTGATAAGTAGGCAAGAATGGTACTCTTTCCCGCACCCACTCCGCCTGTAATCCCCAATATTTTAATGTGCTTCATACCAGTCACTTCCACTCTGTATATCAATATCCATTTCCACCGGAAAATCTGTTACTCCCATCATTTCTTCGTGCAGAATCTCTCTTACCCGTGTTTCTTCTTCCACCGGTGCCTCCACCAGAAGTTCATCATGCACTTGAAGTACCAAACGTGCTTTCAGGTTCTCTGAATGAAGTCTCTGATCCACACGGATCATGGCAAGCTTAATGATATCCGCCGCAGTTCCCTGAATCGGTGAGTTCATGGCAATTCGCTCACCAAAAGATCTCTGCATAAAGTTGCTGGAGGTCAGTTCCGGTACTGGGCGTCTTCTGTGGTAATAAGTAGCAATATATCCCTGTTCCTTTGCCGTAATCACTGCCTGATCCAGAAACTCCTTAATCTTCGGATAGCTGGCAAAATAATTGTTAATATATTCCGACGCTTCTTTTCTTGAAATCTTCAAATCCTGACTCAATCCAAAGGCGCTGATACCATATACAATACCAAAGTTTACTGCTTTTGCATTCCTTCTCTGCAGCGGTGTAACCTGATCCAAAGGTATATGAAATACTTGAGATGCTGTCAGGGTATGAATATCGATATTGTTCTGGAATGCGTGAATCAGTGCTTCATCGCCTGACAGCGCTGCCAGAACACGCAATTCAATTTGGGAATAATCCGCATCTACAAAAATGCATCTTTCTTTTGGAAGAAATACCTTCCGGAACAACCGTCCCATCTCTGTACGGATCGGTATATTCTGCAAATTCGGATCTGTGCTGCTGATTCTTCCGGTGGCTGTTACTGTCTGATGGAAAGTTCCGTGAATCCGTCCATCTTCGCTGATAAACGATGCCAGTCCGTCTGCATAAGTGGATTTCAGCTTGGCGACCTGACGGTAATCCAGAACCTTCTGAACAATTGGATAATCTGGTGCCAGATTCTCCAATATATCGGCTGCAGTAGAATATCCGCTTTTGGTCTTTTTGCTTCCTGGTAGCTGCAGTTTCTCAAACAGGATGTTTCCCAGCTGTTTTGGTGAATTGATGTTAAAGTTCTCCCCCGCCTCTGCATAGATCTCCTGTTCCAGTTCCTGTATCTTCTCCCCCAGCTCCTGTGCATATTCCTTCAGGATACCGGCATCTGCCCGGATACCTTCTTTTTCCATGCCTGCCAATGTATAGACCAGAGGCATCTCTATCTCTTCAAAGAGCCTCTCCATCTCCTCTTCATGCAGTCTTTCCAGCATCATCGGCATACTGTGCAGTGCCACATAACTCTGATAACACGCCAGAAGACTGATCTGTTTATCCTCTGCATCTAGTTCATTTATCTTGGTTTTGCCAAGTAATTCTGCTGCTCCCGGAACCAGTTCTTTCATATAATCTTTCGCCAGATCCTCATACGGATATTCGCCCTTTAACGGATTCAGAAGATATGCAGAAATCGCACCATCCAGGATCTTTTTCTTTGCTGACTCTGAAGGATGTAAAAATCTTAACTGTGTCTTCAATTGTAAGGTCACAGCCTGTGCTGCCGTCTCAATCAGTTCTTCCAGTGCGGATGTCAGATACTGTTCCGTCAGGAATCCCTGATTACAGAAAAAAAATGTCTCTTTTTTTCCGCTGACTGCCAATCCGCGAAACTCATGTTTCTCGTCAGAGAGAAGATAAAATCCAATCTGTTGTTCTGCCTTCAGCTTCTCCAGCCATTCCTGTGCCTGAGTCAGATCAGAAGTCATATGAAAAGATTCTGCCGTATGATTCTGTTCTTCCTGGCTTATTTCGAATCTGGAAAGCATATTTTTAAATTCCAGTTTCTTACAGAGTTCAAAAGCTTCCTTTGTATAGAGATCTGTCATCCTCGCCTTATCCATATCCAGTTCAAAAGGGCTGTAAATGTTAATGGTA